>JBKJUF010000371.1:0-14089 GCA_046590445.1 Kofleriaceae bacterium | reverse complement strand
CACCGCGCAGGCGGCGTACGACGAGCTGGTCGCGCGGGGCCTCGTCGAGGCGCGTGAGCGCGAGGGCGTGTTCGTGCTCGCGGCGACCCAGCACACACCGCCCGCGCCGGTCGTGACGCCGCCACTGCCCGCGTTCGTGCCGTCGCCACTCGGCCACCCCGATCTGCCACCGCGCGGCACCACGGCACTCTCGACCGTGTTCATCGACCCCGAGCTGCTGCCTACCGAGCGGCTCGCCGAGTGCGCACGCAGCGTGCTCCGCAAGCGGATGCCGAGCCAGTACGACGCACAGGGGTACCCGCCGCTGCGCGAGGCGATCGCGAAGCGGCTGCGCGCCCGCGGGCTCGACGTCGAGGCCGACGAAGTCGTGATCACCACGGGCTCGCAACAGTCGCTCGACATCGTCGCACGTTCGCTCGCGGTGCGCCGGATCGCCTGCGAGTCGCCGGTCTACGCGTACGCGAAGCTGCTCTTCGAGTCGCTGGGTGCCGAGCTCGTCGGGCTTCACCTCGATCCATTCGGCGGCATCGATCTCGACGCCTGCGATCGCGCGCTCGCGGCGCGGCCCTCGCTCGCGTACCTGATCCCGAGCTTCCAGAACCCGACCGGCTACTCGTACACGAGCGCCGAGCTGCAGGGCGTGCTCGAGCTCTGCCGCAAGCACGGCGTCGCGATCCTCGAGGATGACTGGGGCAGCGACATGCTCTCCGACGGCGAGTACCGCCCGATGCTGCGCATGCTCGGCGGCAAGCACGTGCTCTACGTCAACTCGTTCACCAAGAAGCTGTTGCCGTCGTTGCGCGTCGGGTTCGTCGCCGCGTCACCGGAGCTCGTGCCGACGCTGGTCGCGATGAAGCGGCTGTCGACGCTCGGCAACGCGTGGCTCACCGAGGCGGTCGTCGCCGAGTTCCTCGATCGCGGTTATTACGACACGCACCTCACCAACCTCCAGCGCGCGCTCGACACGCGCTACGTATCCTGCCTCGCCGCGCTCGACGAACTGATGCCCGACGGCGTGCGCTGGACGCGTCCGGGCGGTGGGCCGACGCTGTGGCTCGAGCTGCCGCGCACCGTCGACATGCCAGCGCTCGAGAGCCACCTCGCGCGCCGCGGCGTACACATCTCGAACAAGGCGGTTGCATTTGTGACCTCCGCGGTTGTTCGGCCGGCCGGCTTCGTCGCCCCCCTGTCAAACGTCGGCGCTCCGCACCTGCACGGCTTCCGGATCGCATACGCGTTTCTCTCGGAAACCGAGATGCGATCCGCGCTCACGATCCTCGCCGACGCGCTGCGCGGCCGGGCGCTCTGAGCTGACTCTCAAGCTGCCATAACGCGGTGTTGCGCCCTGCCGCTTGTGCAAGTGGCGCGGCAAGGGCAGAAAGGTACGGTGACACTGTTGCCGTACCTCGCCGTGGCTGTCGTGCTCGCGATGGGCGCGTGTAACTCGGCGCCAGCCGCGACCACCGAGTTCTTCGGCCCCACGATCGAGCCGCCGCGCGGCCTGGCGAAGATCTCGCCCGGCATGTCGGTCGCCGAGGCCAAGCGTCACGTACCGCAGCTCCGCGAGGATCACGGCGGCGTCCGCGACCGGCTCGTCCTCGACTCGGGCGTCAGTGACGTCCGGCTCGAGGTCCGCGTCGACACCGGCACGGTCGCGAGCATCTTCGCGATCGTCCAGGGCAAGGGCGCGCGCGAGCTGCTGACCCGTGCCTGGGGAGAGCCCCAGATCGAGCGCGACTCGCTCGGCCAGCCCGAGGTCACGTGGGAGAGCGAGGCGACCGGCTGGAAGGTCGAGCTCGACTGCATCGAGCGCAACTGCCTCGTCGAGTACGTGCCCTACCACGTGCTGACCACCGACTTCTTCGGCGCTCACGTCGTACCACCGGGCGATCTGTCGCGGCTCCACGTCGGCATGACCCTCGCGGAGGCTCGCAAGATCGCGCCCGGTCCGATCGACGTCCGTGGCGGCATGCCCACGGGTGTCGACGGCGTCCGCCAGTTCGTCGCGATCGATGACAAGCGCGGGGTCGTCCGCGCGATCTACCTGAACTTGCCGCCGCGCGCGAAGAGCTTGATCGAGGAGGCGTGGGGTACCGGCTACGTCGCGACCGAGCCCGTGGGCAAGACCGTCCTGGTCTGGCCCGACCCGACAACGAGCTGGCGCGCGACGCTGCGGCCCGCCCTCGGGCTCAGCCACGACCTTGCCTACGACAACTACCTCCCGGCCGCCCAGCTGTTCGGCGAGCAGCCCGACGTCCTCGACGCGGTCCCCGTCCTCGGGATGGCCGTCGAGGAGGTCAAGCGCAGCTTCAACATCACGCCGCAGGGCAACGACCTCGTCCTCACGCTGCTGCCGACTGAATGGGAGCGGACTGCCACCCGGATCGCGCTCGACGTCGCGAACGGCCGCGTCCGAGAGCTCGCGTTCTCGATCCCCTTCAAGGCCCACCCCGAGGCGCGCGACACGTTGTACGAGCTGTTCCGCGCGAAGTGGGGTGAGCCGCGCCCTGCAATGCACGATCCGAAGCTGCTCGTGTTTCGCGATGGCCAGCCGCGCGTCGAGGTCCGCGAGGATCTCGAGCACGACGTCTGGAAGATCGAGATCCGCTAGAGGGGTCAGACGCAACTTGCGCAACTTACGATCTGTATCTACGCGAGACCACACACGCGTTGGGGACAGACGCAACTTGCGCAACTTGCCGATCGAATCGCGTCGGCAGACCATCGCGTCGCCGAGCGTCCACCGAGTCTGTCCTGCATCCAGTCCTCGATCGCAGATCGCAAGTTGCGCAAGTTGCGTCTGTCCCCTCCGCTCCCCTCCGCTCCCCTCCGCTCGAACGATGTCGCGAGGTTGCGCAGCGTAAGTTGCGCAAATTGCGTCTGACCCTAAATCGCGTGGTGTTCGATCGCGGTGCGTGCCTGCTCCGAGAGCAGCCGGACGCCGAAGATCATCTGTGCGAACCGCGCGTCCTGCGTGAGGCCCTTGGCGTAGCGGTAGTAGATCTGCTGCGCGATCACGGCGGTCTTGAGCAGGCCGAACGCGTAGTAGAAGACGAGCGAAGCGGCGCGGCGGCCGGAGCGCGCGAGGTAGCGGTCGGCGACCTCCTGTCGCGTCATCATGCCGGGACGTGCGGTCGGGCCGAACGGTAGCGCGTGGTACGCGGGCGGATCGCTCGCCTGCGCCCAGTAGGACAGCGCGGTCCCGAGATCCATCAGCGGGTCACCGATCGTCGTCATCTCCCAGTCGAGGACGCCGGTGATGTGCGAGAGCGTGGGGTCGAAGATCACGTTGTCGAACTTGAAGTCGTTGTGGATCAGTGCGGGTGGCCCGTCGGCGGGCATGTGCGCGGCGAGCCACGCGGCGACCTCGGTCACGGCCGGCAGATCATCGGTCTGCGACTTCGCGTAGCGCTCGGTCCACCCCGTGACCTGGCGCTCGATGTAGCCGGCGGGCTTGCCGAAGTCGCCGAGGCCGGCGGCGGTGTAGTCGACCGCGTGGAGCTCGACGAGCGCGTCGACGAGCAGCTCGCAGACGCGGCGGACCTGCGCGTGATCGGCGGCGAGCGTGGGCGGCAGGTCCTTGCGGAGGATCACGCCGCGTCGGCGCTCCATCAGGTAGAACGGCGCGCCGAGCACGTCCCCCGTGACCTCGTAGGCGAACACCCGCGGCGCGCGGGTGTAGACCGGCGCGAGCTTTGACAGCACGGTGTGCTCGCGGCCCATGTCGTGCGCGGACTTCACCTTCGAGCCGAACGGCGGGCGGCGCAGCACATAGTCTCGGGCTCCCTCGCGATCGCCGGCATGCACGAGGTACGTCAGGTTCGAGTGGCCACCGGGGAACTGCTCGACGGTGACCGGCGACGTGATGCCCAGCTCGCGCTCGAGGTACGCGGCGAGCTTGTTGACGTCGAGCTCCTCGCCGGTGCGCACCGGACGTGGCTGATCCTCGCCGATCGTGGTCACGAATATCTCGCGAGGATGCGCTTCGCGACGACCATCTTGTGGACCTCGTCCGGACCGTCGTAGATCCGCGCGCCGCGCTCGTGCACGTAGTAGTGGGCGAGCACCGTGTCGCTGGTGATGCCGAGCGCGCCGTGCAGCTGGATCGCGCGGTCGACGAGCCGCAGCATGACGTCGGCGACGTAGAACTTGATCAGCGAGACCTGCTCGCGCGCGGCGGCGAAGCCCTTCTTCTCGATCGTCCACGCCGCGTGCAACACCATCAGCCGCGATGCCTCGATCTCGGCGCGCGCCTCGGCGATCCACGCCTGCGCGATCTGCCGGGTCGCGAGCGTCTTCTCGTCGTCGATCTTGCGGCGCGTGATGTGGCGGCACGTGGTGTCGAACACGCGCTCGCAGATCCCGATCCACCGCATGCAGTGATGGATGCGGCCGGGGCCGAGCCGCTCCTGCGCGATCAGGAATCCGGCGCCCTCGGCACCGAGGCGGTTTGTCACCGGCACCCGACAGCCGCGATACCAGATCTCCGCGTGGCTGCCCCAGCCCGAGCCCTCGTCGCCCATGATCTTGATGTTGCGGACGCGGTCGAAGCCGGGCGTGGCGGTCGGCACGATGATCATCGAGGCGCGCGCGTGCGGCGGCGCGTCGGGGTTCGTCACCGCCATCACGATCGCGAAGGCCGCGCCGTCGGCCGAGGTCGTGAACCACTTGTGGCCGTCGACGACGTAGTGCTCGCCATCGCGCACCGCGCGGCACGACAGGATCGTGGGGTTCGAGCCCGGGTTCTCGGGCTCGGTCATCGAGAAGCACGAGCGGATCGAACCGGTCGCGAGCGGCGCGAGCCACGTTGCCTGCTGCGCGGGCGTGCCGTACTTGTGGAGGATCTCCATGTTGCCGGCGTCCGGAGCCTGCGCGCCGAATGCGTAGTGGCCGAGTGGCGAGCGGCCGAGCCGTTCGGAGACCAGGCCGTGCTCGACGAGGCCAAGCCCGAGGCCACCGAGCTCCTTCGGCAGCTGCGGTGCCCACAGCCCGGCCTCCTTGCAGCGGCGGCGAAGCTCGGCAAGTTGTGAGGCGGCGCCGGTGAACCCACGCTCGAGTATGTCGCCCTCGGCGGGCATCACGACGTCGGCGACGAACTTCTCGATCTTGTCGAGCAGCGGCTTCACGGTCTCGGGGGGATCGAAGTCCATAACGTCTCCAGTCAGCGTGCCGTGTCGAGGCCTTCGGGCAGGTGGGCAGTCAAGTTGAACGTCACGAGCGAGAGCTGGTCGGGCTGCCAGTCGAAACCCTCGCTGCGAAACTTGAGCTCGGTGATCGAGGCGTTGCGGATCACGATGCTCGTCCGCACCATCCGCTCGTCGGGGATCCCGAACGTCAGCCCGACAGCAACGCCGATCGGACCCGCCGACGTCACGCACGCGATGCGGGCACCGCTCGCCCCATCTCGGCCAGCCGCGCGCAGCACGCGATCGAGCCCGGTCCGCACGCGCGACACGAACGCGCTCACGCGCTCGACACCCTCGACGGTCCACTCGTCGAGCGACCACTTGCGAAGGATCGTGTGGAACGCGTCGTCGAGCAGGCGTGGCGTCGGTGCCGAGGTCAGCTGTGCGAACTTCGGATCGTCGGCGACGAGGCGCGGCATCAGGTGCTGCAGCATCTCGAACGCCGGGTACTCGGCGAGCTCGGGCAGTGTCTGCACCGTGGGCAGCATCGCGCCGAGCGTGGTGGCCTGCGCGGCCGCGAGCTCGATCGTCTGTTGCTGGCGGCGGAGCGGTCCGGCGTAGATCGCGTCGAACCGGCCCTTCGCGAGGATGTGACCGACGGCACGCGCCTGATCCTGGCCGCGCGTCGAGAGCCGGTCGTAGTCAGCCTCGCCATACGACGCCTGGCCGTGACGGATCAGGTAGAGGGTGCCCACGCGGCCGCATCCTAGCAGCGCACCGTGTCCCACATCGGCCTACGTGCGTGATCACATGCATCGTCCTCACACATCTCCATGCTCGCCATCACACGAAGCTTGGTAGGGTTGCGCGCATGAGACTGGCATTCGTCTGTGCGCTCGTCTTCGCGATCGGTTGTGGACCCACGGCGGGTACGGGTGGCGGCGGTGATGACGCGCCGGTCGAGGACGCCGATGGCGACGGCATCTCCGACGTCGACGAAGGTCGCGCGTCGAACACCGACACCGACGGCGATGGCCGTCCCGACTACGACGACGCCGACAGCGATGGCGACGGCATTCCCGACAGCCGCGAGGCCGGCGACGCGGATCCCGCGACCGCTCCGGTGGACTCCGACAGCGACGGCACGCCCGACTTTCGCGATCTCGACAGCGACGCGAACGGCCGCGAGGATCGCATCGACGGGGATGGTGACGCCGATAACGACACGCTCGGCGACTACGCCGATCCCGACGACGACGGCGACAACATCTACGACGCCGACGAGCTCGGTCCGAACCCGCTCGCACCGCTCGACACCGATGGCGACGGCACGCCGGACTATCGCGACATCGACAGCGACGAGGACACGATCACCGACGCGATCGAGACGAACGCCGACTTCGACAGCGACGGCACCGGCAACTTCCAGGATCTCGACAGCGACGGTGATTGCATCACCGATCAGATCGAGGCGCGTGGCATGCCGCCCGCCGACGCCGACATGGACAACCGCCCTGACTTTCTCGATCGCGACAGCGACAACGACGGCCTCACCGACGGCACCGAGGACGCCAACTGCAACGGCATGCGCGACGGCACCGAGCCGAGCGCGACCGATGACGACACCGACAACGATGGCGTCTCCGATCTTGTCGAGTCGGTCGCCGGCACGAACGCGAACGATCCGAACAGCAACCCGCAGGCGAACGGCGACTACGTGTTCATCGAGCCGTACATGAAGCCGCAGACGCCGGTCGACGACGATCTCGACTTCTCGACGAAGCTACGCGCGATCGACATGTACGTGCTGCTCGATCGCTCCGGCTCGATGAGCGCCGAGATCACGAGCGTGAAGAACAACCTCTCGACCGTGATCTCGAACCTGACGTGCCCTCCCTTGGGTACCGGTAGCGCGGCGACGTGCATCCCGGATCTGTGGGCCGGCGCGGCGACGATCGGGTATTCGGGCTCCGGTGCGGACGCGTTCCGGCACTTCGCGGACATCCAGCCCAACCCGAACCTGAGCGCGCTACCGATCACCGAACCGGGGGGCTGCTGCAACGAACCGATCACGTTCAGCACCTACGCCGCCGTCACCGGCTCGGGTGGTGCCAACTTCAATCTCGCCAGCGTGCCCGCGCGCGCCTCGTGCGCCGGTTCGCCCGCGGCGAACGCTGGCCACGCTACGTTCGGTTATCCGTGCTTCCGGCAGACCGCGTTGCCCGTCGTCGTGCTCGCGACCGACGAGCCGCCGCTCTCGGCGGGCGGGTCCACCAACAACGTCCCCAGCTGGGACTCGGTCGTGAAGCCGCAGTACCTCTCCACGAAGGCCCGCCTCGTCGGCATCCTCGGCGACACGACGATCTCCACGGTCGCGCCCGATCTGCGCAAGATGGCCACCGACAGTGGCGCCGTCGACGCCGCGAACAACAACGCGCCGCTCGTGTTCAACGGCGCCGGCGCCGGCGCTTCGACCGCGATCGAGGACGGCATCCGCGCACTCGCGAATGGCCTCCCACTCGACGTCAATGCCGTCACCGCAGACGTCCCGGGTGACGCGGTCAACGCGGTCACCGCGTTCGTCGATCATATCCAGACGCTGCAGCTCGGCACCGCGCAGTGCGCGAACGGCCTCTCCGACGTCGACACCAACGGCGACACGTTCAAGGACAAATATCTCCAGATCCGCACCGGCACGCCGGTCTGCTGGAAGGTCGTCAGCAAGCCGAACACGACCGTCCCCGCGACCAATCAGCCGCAGCTCTTCCGCGCGACGATCACGGTGTTTGGCGACGGCGTCACCCAGCTCGATCAGCGCGATGTGTTCTTCCTCGTCCCGCCCGCGCCGATCGACGACCCGCTGCAGTGACTCAGAAGCCGCGTCAACATCACGATTTAGTCGCGATTCGAACAGGCCTGGTGATCAGAATGCGCCGGCAAGCGCGATGCCCGCGCTGTCGGGCGTGACGACCGGGACGACGACGGGCAGCGACCGTCGCCGCGCGGCGCATGGCGCGTTTGCAATCTCCACGATCGTGCCGACGGCGAAGCCGAGGGTTCACGCCGTGATCACTCCCAAGCAGGGTCGAGCTGACACAACTCGTCGCCCGCACGCGGCGAGCCGTCTGCACGCGCTTGCCGCCCGACAGCTCGATTGAGCGTTCGCATTAGCCACGGGTCAAGCATCTGGCAGGGGCAATCGGTCAGGAGGGCGTCCGCAGTCGCTCCTTCGTCCGCCATCGCCATCAGCCGCTCGCCGATGTTGTCATCGCCACGTGAGCATCTTGGATCGCCCCGCTCGCTCGACGCCCTGCTACATCAGCCGGCTCAGAAGTACATCTTGCAGCTCTTGCAGTAGAAGCGCAGGTGGGCCTCGACCCACGCCATCGGCGACTCGCACTGCGGGCACGCGGGTGATGGTCCGCTCGACGCGGCCTGCTTCTCGCTCGGCGGCGGCAGCGAGTCAAGCGCGGTCGACATCGAGATCTTCGCCGGCGGTGCGGGCTCTGGCGGCGGAGTCACGATCGGCGCCGGGGTTGGAGCTGCGGAGCGTGGCGGTAGAGGCGCATCGATCACCGAGGATGTCGGACCCGGTGGTGCGTTGCCGGGCACCGCGATCGAGATATCGGTCCCGGTGATCGAAATCTTCTCTCGCGCCATCGTCATCAGCTCGTCGTCGTCGGGCGGCGGTGCGTTCGTCATCGTCACGGCGGTCGCGGTCGCGGTCGCGGGTCGCGGCGGCGCTGACATCGACGTCGACTCGACGCTGACCTCGGGCGAACGTGGCGGTGGCTCGAACGCGGTGGACTCCTCGGTCGAAGTCTCGAACGAGGGACTCGGGAGCTCGTGCTCGCCGACGGCCTGGTGCTGGAGATCGGTATCGATCTCCTCGCGCTCAACGAGCAGGGACGCGGGCGTCGCGGGTTGCGCCGCGAACGGCACCTTGCGCAGTGGGGCGCTCGGTGCAGCGGACCGCGGCGGCACGCTCGGCGCGGCGGATCGCGGCGGCACGCTCGGCGCGGCGTTGCGTGGCGGCACGTTCGGCGCGGCGTTGCGTGGCGGTACGCTCGGCGCGACGGATCGCGGCGGCACGCTCGGCGCGGCGCTGCGGCGCGGGACGCTCGGAGCGGGAGGCTTGCGCGGTGCCGGGACGGGATCTACTGCGTAGGTCGCGGCCGCGTCGAACTCGCGATCGATCGTCTCGTTCTCGCTCTCACCTTCATTACTGTCACGTTCATCGCGGTCACGTTGATCGTGGTCACGTCGATCGCGGTCACGTTGATCGCGATCATCTTGATCGCTGCCTTTGCCTTCGTCGCCGGTCATCCGACCCGGCTGCAACGGCGCGGGTCGCGGCGGCTGCGCGAGCGTCGCGTTCGGCGGCGGCGGTGCGACGGCGGCGCCGAGCGTCGGGTTCGAGCGCGCCGGTGGCGGCCGCGTCGGCGACGGCCTCGCCGAGGACGGGCTCGAGGAGTGCGCCGGCGGTGGCGCCACCGACGGACCCTTGCCGCGCGGCGCCATCGGGATCTGCGGCAGCGGGCTGCCGGGTGCCACGCCGGCGACGGTGACCGGGCGCTGCGCTTGGATCGAGGCGGGCGTCGGGATCCCAGCGTGCGCACTGATCTGGTGGCGTGGCACCGGGGCCGGCGCCGCCATCGCGATCGGCGCGGCGTGCCGTGGCACGAACCCGCCGGTCCCGCCCTGGTTCGGAGTCGCCTCGTAGAGCGGGCGGAGCTGCGGCGCCGATGCGAACAGCGGCTTGGGTCCGCTTCCTCCGAGCGCGCCGAGCGGTCCCGAAGGTCCGGGCAGGATGCCTCCCGGGCTCTGCACACCGGGTGAGGGTGGTGCGCGGCCGAGCATCGGCTCGGGGCGAAGCTGGGACGGACGCAGCTGGTCTTCCTGCTTGAGCGCATCGAGATCGACGCGCGGGTTCGACGCCAAGCCGCCGACCGCAGCCGCGGACTGGCGTGCCGGCGCGAGTTGCATGCGAGGGAGCGGCAGCTCGCGAAGAGCGAGCACGCTCGCGATGATCGACAGCCCGGCACCCGCCCAGAACACATACATGCCGAAGCCGACCGGCACCGCGGCCTGCCGGCTCGGGCCCTGGATCAGGAGAAAGCCAGCGAGGATTCCCGCGATGCCGACGAGCGGGACGCACAGCTTCGCGAGCGTCCTGCGGCGATCATGGCGCGTCCACACGAGTGCGGCCATCGCGAGGACCGCGAGGATCAGGAGCCCGGTAGTCGCGAGCTCGGCGTAGGCGATCGTCTCGAAGCCCGCGGGCAGCGGCATCGCCTTGCATGTGCCATCACCGCCGGTGTTGCACAGCTCGGCGCCGTGCAGCCCGACGAAGATGTCCTGCATCCGGCGCGGCTGGCCATTGATGGTTGGATGACCAGCCCACCACGCCGACGTCGCGAGTGACACGGCGAGGAGTGCCGCCGCCGCGAGCGCGGTGCCCGCGCCGCTGACGCGTGACGCCATGGATCGAGGCTACCACGCAGCGAGTTGATCGAGGGCAGCCGCCGCCGACGGTGCTGTGCGAAACAGGCCGCGCACCTCGGGGCGCAGCACGCCGGCCTTGACCGCGTGATCGAGGAACGCTTCGAGCGGCGGCCAGAACCCATCGACGTCGAGGAACACGAGCGGCTTCGCGTGGTAACCGAGCTGCATGCCGGTCAGCGTCTCGAAGGCCTCCTCGAGCGTGCCGAAGCCGCCGGGCGCGACGACGAACGCATCTGCGAGGTCGAACATCATCGCCTTGCGCTGGTGCATGTTCGCGACGATGTGCTGCTCGGTCAGCCCGGTGTGCGCGACCTCGTAATCGACGAGCGCCTGCGGAATCACGCCGACGGCACGGCCGTTCGCGGCGAGCACCGCGTCGGCGAGCACCCCCATGAGTCCGCGATGCGCGCCGCCGTAGATCAGCGTCAGATCGCGGGCTGCGAGCTCGCGTCCGAGCGCCTGGATCGCCGCGACATCGACGGGGCGACCCTCGGACGAGGACAGGAACACGCAGACCGAATGCATCCCGCGAAGCTAACCCAATCTGCGTGCTAGCGTGGCGCCGTGGTGCGTCGTGACGAAGCCGGACGCCTCGTGGTCTCGGACCATGGGAACCCAGCTTCTAGCTGTGAGGATCCAGCGGGTGCAAGTCCGATGTGGCCAAGCAGCAACCGGGTCGAAAGTTCCACGCGCTGTACGATCGGATCTACAGGAGTGACGTCCTGGAGATGGCGTGGAACCAGGTGAGACGGAATCAGGGAGCCGCGGGCGTCGATGCCCAGACGATCGCGGCGATCGAGCAGCACGGAGTGGAGCGCTTCCTCGAAGCGATCGCGATCCAGATCGAGTTGCGCGAGAACGCGTACCGGCCGCAGGGCGTTCTGCGCCGGTACATTCCGAAGGCTGACGGGAAACAACGACCGCTCGGGATTCCGACGGTCCGTGATCGTGTCGTACAGGCGGCAGCGAAGTTGATCCTGGAACCGATCTTCGAGACGAAGTTCCAGGATTGCTCGTACGGGTTCCGACCCGGTCGCTCGACGACGCAAGCACTGGAGAAGATCCGCGTGACCGTGAATCGCGGGTTCAACCACGTGCTCGATGCAGACATCCGCGACTTCTTCGGCAACATCGATCACTCGGTGTTGCTGTCGCTGATGGCCCGCAAGATCACAGACCGGCGGGTCCTGAAGTTGGTCAGGCAGTGGCTCGAAGCGAAGGTGATGGAAGACGGGCGCGAGGAGACAAAGCTCAGCGGCACGCCGCAGGGCGGCGTCATCTCGCCTCTGCTGTCGAACATCTACCTCGACTTTCTCGACGGTGCGTGGAGCAAGCGATGCGCCGACCTCGGCGTGTTCGTGCGCTACTGCGACGACTTCGTCGTGCTGTGCAAGACGGAGAAAGACAGTCGGGAAGCCGAACGGCGAGTGCGCAAGCTCCTCGCCGAGTTGAAGCTCGAGCGGACAAGACGAGACGCGTCGATCTCGGTTGGGGTAAGCAGGGGATCGACTTTCTTGGCTGTCATCTGCGGAAGTGCTTCTCGGGACCGGTCTGGGAGAAGTCGCGCAAGCGCGTCTACTTCCTCCAGCGCTGGCCGTCGAGGAGGAGCATGAAACGGATCAAACAGCGCGTGAAGTACATGACCCACAGGGCACGAAGTCACATGGATCCTCGGGACATCATCTCCGAGCTCAATCCCGTGCTGCGTGGCTGGGGTCAGTACTTCCGTACCGGCAATGCCTCGGACAAATTCAGCGAAGTGGACAAGTACGTCGTGTGGCGAATGAAGCGCTTGCGCATTCACCGCAAGGGACGTCACTTGGAAGCTGGGGAAGCCCGCCGCTGGAAGGAATCCTATTTCTCGGCCCTCGGTCTCGTTCACCTGCACGGAACCGTCCAATACCCGGAGGCTGCGTAATGCCTCATCACGTACATCCACGACCGCCCGAAAGCCGTGTGCGGGAAATCCGCACGCACGGTTTGAAAGGGGTCCTTGCTCAAACCCGCCACTCGGCGGGGTGAGGCTAGGTTCTGCCAATGGCGTTGCGCTGGAATGTTCGCGCGTTCTCCGAGCTCTCCGCGATCGAGCTCTACGCGATCATGGCGTTACGCGAGCGGGTGTTCGTCGTCGAGCAGCGCTGCGCGTACCTCGACGCCGACGGCATCGATCCGTTCGCGCGTCACCTGTGGGCGGATGACGCGGGCGTGATCCACGCCTACCTGCGCATCGTGCCACCGCGCATGAAGTTCGACGAGGTCAGCCTCGGCCGCGTGATCGTGGCTCTCGAGGCTCGTGGCACGGGGCTTGGCAAGGAGCTGATGACGCGCGGTCTGGCCACGGTCGGTCACGTCCCGGTGCGCATCGGCGCACAGGCACACCTCGAGAAGTTCTACGGCGCCCTCGGATTCGTGCGCGCCTCCGAGCTCTACGACGAGGACGGCATCCCGCACATCGAGATGACGCGCGCGCCCTGATTCGAAGCGGCACGCGATCCGCATGAGATCGCTGCATGAGCACGACCCGCAAGATCAGTCGCACGGGCGCGAAGGCGAAGTCCAAGGCGCCGAAGCAGGACAACACGCGGCGGAGCGCGCGGCCGACGGCGGACGCGCGGGTGACGGGCGGCCAGGAATCCGGCAAGAACCCGCAGCGCACGGTGCGTCAGGCCGCTGGCATGCGCGCGAGCGTGAACCGGGGTGGTCGCAAGCGCGTCGAGGGTTGATCGAAGTTCGGCGGGGTCAGGCGCGGGCTCGCCGGAATGCCGCCGCGCCGAGCAGCCAGAGCGCGACGATCGCGAGCCCACCGGCCTCGCGGCCCTCCTCGACGGCACCGCCCTTGACGCTCATGTCGCGCGTCAGATCGCCGACCCCGATCACACCCCACGTCATGTAGATGAGGTAGCCGGCCCACGCGAGCGCGCCACCACCGACGATCGCCGCCGCGATCCACGCCGCGCGCCGCGCCGGGAGTAGCGCCGAGAGCACCATCGCGACCCCGTAGATCGCCATCCACCGGATCGGATCGGGATCGTTGTGCTGCAGCGCCACGCACGTCGCGAACAGCGCCGCCATCACGTAGGCGAGGTACCGGAACCAGGCCGGCACGGGCTTCATGGAATGGACATTAGCGTGGATTGCGCCGTGACCGCGCGCATGCTTCGATGCGCCCATGCGCATGATTCTCGTCGGGCCACCAGGAGCCGGCAAAGGTACGCAGGCCGCCAGGCTGGTCAACACGTTCAAGATCCCGCACATCTCGAGCGGCGACATGCTCCGCGCCGCGGTCATCCAGGGCACGCCACTCGGCCAAGAAGCTGACAAGTCCATGAAGGCCGGCCAGCTCGTCCCAGACGAGGTCGTGATCGGCATGATCCTCGAGCGGACCGCCAAGCCCGACTGCGCGAACGGCTTCATGCTCGACGGGTTTCCTCGCACGCGCGCGCAGGCCGAGGCGCTCG
>JBKJUF010000551.1:0-6709 GCA_046590445.1 Kofleriaceae bacterium | reverse complement strand
CGTGCTCGCGGCGGTAGCACGAGAGAGCGGAAGTCAAACCTTGGCGATTTGGCGCCTTGGCGGCCAATCTGGAACCGGGAAGCGTTTTGCGAACGCGTCGCTAAGTGAGCGGCATTGCCCTTAGGCGGGAATCAACTCGACGTGGCGACCAGCGACTCGAGCGAGGTGTTCGATGGCTTCGAGATCGGACGTGATGATCTGATCGCCATCGCCTGCGAGGAGCACGAGCGAGGCGTCGACCACATCGTCACGGCGAGCCGATGCCAGGAGCTCGCCAGCATCCCGACCCAGAGCACGATCGAGGGCTCGGATCTCGACGCCCTCGAGTGCCTTCGCCAGCAGAGCCTGACGCGGCCCGCGTCCTCGCCAGGCCTGCGCCAGGACGCCACCGTGCGATAGCGGTACTTGCTCCGCCAGTAACGAGAGCTTGAAGCGGCGCCACATCGCGCGATCGTTGCGCTCGAGGGCAATCAACGCGCCGTTGTCGAGCACGAGGGTCAAGCCGCCCTCCGGCGGGTCCTCGCGGGCTTGGTACGCCGCGGGGTGCGGACCGCGACCGAGGCGCGCCGATCCGCGCGCTGCTGAGCCGCCAGCTCCGCGGCAGAGATTTCGCCGAACTGCGCCTCATAGACGGCGACCGCTTCCGCCATGGCTCGAAGGTGCTGTTCCTTCGCGGCGCGTTCTGCCAGCGCGAGGTTTACCCAGCTGCTGAGGGAGCTGGCCCGACCCGACGCCACGGCTTCATTGGCGGCTTCGAGCAGGATCCGATCGACCGTCACGGTCAACCGCTCTTTGCGCTGAGTCATACTTACGTGTAACACCAGTATGAGGATTACAACTCGCGCGACTCCGACAAGGAATCGCGGCCGAGCGGGCGATCCTCGAGAAGCGGCTGACCATCTCCGACGGGCTGTGACGCTGCGCGGGCTTTACCGTCCGCGCCACGGCCGGGTCGAACCGGCAACGAGTATCAGCATGCGGGCTCCTTAGCCGGAGATCGTCGAGCGTGGCTTGCGGCGGGGAGGCGCCTCACGGGCGAGCTTGCGCACGCGCGCGATGACGGCGTTGGCGAGACCGAGGCTATCCGGAATGAACGGGATCGAGCTGTCGAACATGGCCCGTTCGCGCTCGGCGACCTCACCGATCACGACGAGCTGCGAGCCGTGCTCGGACTCGAGGCCGCGCGCGTACATGCAGAGCTCGAGGGCGTTCATCACGCCGCGCATCGACGCGTCGATGAACACGAGGTCCGGGCGATCGCGGTTGAGCTTGTGGGCGGCGTCGGTGCCTTCACTCGCGATCTCGACGACGACCGAGGCGTGCGCGCGGCGGACGAGGCTCCACAGCCAGCGCGCGCGTGCGGTATCATCCTCGACGACGAGCACGCGGATCGTTCGCCCCTTCGTCCCGAGGCGCTCGATGACCGCGTCGAGCTGCGCGAGGACGTCCTGGGCCGTGCTCGGTCGTGCGGCCGGATTCTTGGCGAGCAGCCACTCGACGAGGTCCGCGAGCTCGCCGGGTAGGTCGGGCCGGATGTCCGAGATCCGGGGTGGCGCCTCGTAGGCGTGTCCTTGCAACAGGTCATGCCCGTCATCGGAGAACGGCGCGCGGCCGCACGCGAGCTCGATCGCGACGCAGCCCAGACCGTAGAGGTCGATGGCCTCGGCGGCGGCGGGATCGCCGGCTTCGACGTCGCCGCGCAAGATCTCGGGTGCGAGGAGCTGGCCGTGCGGACCGAACGCGGGGATCTGCGAGAGCGAGAGCCGGCCGAGGACCATGCGGCCGGTCGGATCGACGAGGATCGTCGAGCCCGAGATGTCGCCGATCGCAACGCCGCACTCGTGGGCACGACCGACCGCGGCGCTCAGCGTTCGTAGCTTGTGGAGGTAGTCGTCGTGCGCGATCGGGCGCAGCAGGAGGTCCGCGAGCATGGTGCCTTCGACAAGCTCGCCAACCACGTACTCGATGCCGTTGTGGTTGCCCATGCCGTAGATCGAGACCGAGCATGGGTCGCGGACGATCGCGCAGCGACGCGCCTCGGCGAGCAGGGAAGGGGTACCTGGATCGCGCCACGCGAACTTCATGACGACGGCGCGGTCGAAGATCAGGTCGCGCGCCTCGAACACGACGCCGGTCTCGGTGCGCGCGAGCTCGTCCTTGATCGCGTACGTCGACGCGATGACGTCGCCGACGCCGAGCGCGGACTCCTCGCTGTCTCGGAACCCGGGGGGGGCCGTGATGCCGGCGGACCTGCTCACGTGATCGCTCTCATGTGCCGGCCGGCTCCAGGAGCCGCCACATGTACCACGACGCGACGGTCCGGTACGGCTGCCAGGGTAGCGCGAGCTTCAGCATGCGATCGGGCTCGGGGAGCTTGCGCAGACCGAAGTGCAGCTGCATGCCCTTGCGGATGCCGAGGTCGCCCACCGGCAGCACGTCGGGGCGGGCGAGCGCGAACATCAGGAACATGTCGACGCTCCACGGCCCGATGCCGCGCACCGGCAGCAATACAGCGGCGACCTCGGCGTCGGTGAGCCCCGGCAACCGGCGCGGTACGAGTCGCTTCTCGATGACGTGGCGCGCGAGATCCTTGAGCGCCGCGGTCTTGGCGCCCGACAGCCCGGCACCGCGCAGCGCCGCATCCGGTGTCGCGCGGATCGCTTCGGGTGACGGCAGCTTGTTGCGCGGGTAGAGCGCGAGGACGCGTCCCCAGATCGTTGCCGCCGCCTTGCCGGAGAGCTGCTGACCGACGATCGCGCGCGCGAGTGACTGCACGGCATTCGCGGTCGGCTGGATCGTCGGCGGACCGTGGCGTTTGATCACCGGGCGCAGTCGCGGATCTGCGTCGGCGAGGTGCGCGAGCGCTGGAGACCAGTTCACCGCGTCGGTGCGGCGCAGCCGGGACATCGCCGCGAACCTACCACGCCATCAACACGGCGCCGCCGGCGACGAGCGCAGCACCCGTGATCTCGGCGTGTGCCGGACGCTCGCCGATCGCGAAGGCCAGTCCCGCCGCGAACAACACCGAGGTGTTGCGCAGGGTCAGCACGTACCCCGACCCGCCGCGGGCGAGGGCCTCCATGAGGATCAGAAACGATCCGCCGCAGATGAAGCCCATGAGCGCGATCCGGAAGGTCCGTCCGCGCACGACCGCGACGAGCGTGCGACGGCCATCGCCGCCGATCCGCACGATGCTGATCGCGGCCGATAGCGCGAGCGAGATCGCGAATGTCGCGGACGGGCTGCCGCCGGTCTGTAACGCCGCCTTGTACGAGAGGTGATAGCCGGCGATCGACACCGCGCAGGCGACCGCCCACCACACGCCGCTCCGCCCACGGCCTCCGCGATCGACGCCATGCGCGCCGACCCCACAAAGGACGAGCCCACCGAGCACGAGCAAGCTGCCGATACCGGAGGTTCGAGTCACGACCTCGTGAAACAGCAGGATCGACAGCGGCCACACGACGAGCACCGCGCCTCCGCGCGAGATCGTATAGACCGGACCGAGCTTGCCGCGCTCGAGGGCCCGCACGAGGGTCGTGAAGTAGATCGCCTCGAAGACGCCCGCGAGGATCGTCCACCCGAAGGCCTCGGTGGTCGCGAACAGCGGCACGCCGTCGATGCTCCACCGGATGCCGGCGATGACCAGCGCGAACACGCTGGCGAACGCGATCGCGCCGACGAGCCCGCGATCCTTGTCGGGCTCGACGCGGAGCAGCGCGTTCCACAGCGCGTGGAAGAACGCCGAGATCAGGACGAGGGCGACGATCACCAGCAGCGATGTTAGTCGCGCTCGGCCCAGAACGTCTGCATCGCCGGCCACAGTCGGTCGGCGGCCTTGCGCGCGACCACGACACCGACGTGGCCGCCGCGGTCGACGACGAGCTGCGTGTCGTGCGAGCCGACGAGGTCGATCAGCGGCTGGGCGCTGGCGACCGGGAGGAGGGAAGGCGCCGAGCGGCAGCAGCGCAGGGGGTGTGTTGCGGTGCAACACCGAACGAACGAACGCGTAGAAAACCGCGTTTGTCGTCGCACTGTTGGGCGGATCCAACCAACCTGTAGGCAATATCAAACAGCAGGTAATGTTGCAATGCAGCAAAAATCGCTTGACCGATCACGCGAGGGTTCTTAGGGTGGCTCGCGAAAGGAAACACCATGTCCAACGAAACCCAGAGCCAGCAGAACCCGAAGACCGCGAAGCCCGAGTCCGCGAAGGATGCGAACCCGACGAACCCGTTCGGCTCACTCGATCCGATGGCGTACTGGACTGCTTCGCAGCAGGCGTTCCAGAAGCTGGTCACCGACGCGAGTGGCCGCGCGCAGAGCTTCGCGGAGCAGATCGCCGGGCAGATCGCCGCGAGCGAAGCGCAGATGGTCACGCGCGCGCAGGGTGCGGTCGCGAGCTGGGCCCAGCTCGCCCAGGACGCGATCGCCTACAGCGCGCAGCTGTCGGCCGAGGCGCGCAAGCTCGGCTTCGAGGCTGCCCGCAAGATCACCACCGTCGGAGCGTGATCATGCAAGACGAGCTCATCGGCTCTGCGAAGCGGATCGTGGACGCCTGGATGGATGTCTCGCTCGGTGCGCTCGGTACGCCGCGGCCGCAAGCGCCCCCGCTCGCGCAGACGCCGCGTGACGAGCTGCTGCTCGAGGGCGGCGCGCGGCTGTACCACTTCCGCAGCCCACCGTCGGTCACGCCCCCGGTCACGCAACCGGGCACGCAACCGGTCACGCAACCGGGCACGCGCCCGGTCACGCGACCGGTCACGCGACCGATCGCGCAGCCGATCCTGCTCGTGCCGTCGTTGATCAACCGCTGGTACGTGCTCGATCTCCGGCCGGGCGCGTCGCTCGTCGAGGCGCTGGTCGGCGCCGGATTCGACGTGTGGCTCCTCGACTGGGGGGTGCCCGAGGCCGAGGATCGCTACCTCGACTGGGATGCCGTGCTGCGCCGGCTCGGCCGCGCCGCGCGTCGCGTGCTCCGCGAGACCGGCCAGCCCCGGCTGGGCGTCCTCGGGTACTGCATGGGTGGGACGCTGACGACGATCTTCGCCGCCCAGCACCCCGAGCTGTTCGCCGCGCTGGTCACGCTCGCGGCGCCGATCGACTTCGCCCACGGCGGCATGCTGCGCCGGATGGTCGATCCACAATGGTTCGATGCCGACGCCGTCGCCGATGCCGGCAACGTCGCGCCGTCGCAGATGCAGGCAGGCTTCACCGCGCTGCGACCCACGCTCGATGCGGCGAAGCTGGTCTCGCTGCCCGCGCTGGCGAGCGATCCGCAGGCACGCGCCGCGTTCCTCGCGCTCGACGCGTGGGCAACCGACAACATCCCGTTCCCCGCCGAGGCGTATCGCCGCTACATCCGCGAGATGTACCAGGGCAACGAGCTCGTCGCGGGCACGCACCGCGCAAACGGCCGGCCGGCACCGCTCGGCGAGATCCGCTGCCCGACCCTCGTGATCACGGCATCCCGCGACACGATCTGTCCGGCAGCCGCGGCCACCGCGCTTCTCGATCACGTCGGGTCCACCGACACCGCGGTCGTCGAGGTGCCGGGCGGTCACGTCGGCGCCGTCGTCGGCAGCAAGGCCGCGCGCGACATGTATCCGGCGCTGATCCGCTGGCTCGCGCCGCGCCTCGCCTGAACCGGTCGTTCTACGCCGCGAACAGGTCGTGCATGGTCACGCACTCGTAGCCGCTGGCGTGCAGTGCGGTGACGATGCGCGGCAGGGCATCGAGCGTCCACTGCTGGCCCTCGTGAAACAGCAAGACGTCGCCAGAGCTGACCTTGGGCGGCGCGCAACGCAGGGCGATCGATGCCGGATCGCGATCGTCGTAGTCGCAGGCGTCGACCGACCACAGCGCGATCGTGTAGCCCGACGACAGCAAGCTCACGAGCGCGGTCGCGTCGAGCGAGCCGTGGGGTGGGCGGACCCATGGGCGGCCGCTGATCTGACCACCGAGCGCTTGCTCGGTCTTCGCGCACTGTTCGAGGAGCGCGCGGCGGCCGAGCGCGCTGAATCGCGTGTGGTCGTAGCCGTGGCTCGCGACCTGATGACCGCGCCGCAGGTACTCGCGGACGAGCTCGGGACGCGCGGTCGCGTACTCGCCGATCAGGAAAAACGTCGCGGGCACGCCGAGATCGTCGAGCACGTCGAGGTAGCGCTCGGTGTAGTCATCCGGGCCGTCGTCGAACGTGAGCGCGACCCGCTTGCTGGTGGTCGGGCCCCGCCGCAGGCACCCGGGAAGCCGCTGGAACACGACGTTCTTGACGAGCGCGCGGACCGACGGAGTCATGCTGAGAGCCATGGCAGACGTTGTAGCCTGGCAGCAAAGCGCTCGCATCGGTGAGGCGCCTCACATAGCGGGCGATGAGCCACCCTCGTGTGCCGTCACGACTTCGTGTAGTGGTCACGGTACGTCTCGCGCAGCTCGGTCTTCTTGAACTTGCCGGCCGAGGTACGCGGGATCGCGTCGACGAAGACCACGCTGTCGGGCAGCCAGAACTTCGGAAACTTCGGCGCGAGGTGTGCGCACAGCTCGTCCGCGGTTGCCTGCGCGCCGGGCTTCAGCACGACTCCGTCGGTCCGCGCGTTCGTCAAGAACGTCGTGTTCCAGCGGCTTCCCGGGTGTCTGCGGCGGGGCCCGACCACCACCAAGCGCGTCGAACGTGAGCGCGACCCGCTTGCTGGTGGTCGGGCCCCGCCGC
>JBKJUF010000373.1:0-5224 GCA_046590445.1 Kofleriaceae bacterium | reverse complement strand
CGCCGCATCGAAGAACTGATCCGCTGCCCGGTGGCGCTGGTGAGCACGAGCCCACAGCGCGACGACACGATTTTGGTTAGGGATCCCTTTAGCGGCTGATGTTCGAGCGACGGCCCGGCGGTCATGCCGACCTGTATGGGGCAATCGTGTCGCTAGGCGTGACCGCGAGATCAACCGGTTGGCACGGTCTCGAACCTGCACCGACCCACGACATGAACGAACTCGAGGCTGAGATGAGGCTGTTGGCGCTCGAGACCATGCTCGAACTGGCTCCGCACGAGACACTCGGAATCGGTCGAGGCGAAGGGGTGATCACCGCGAGCGTGGCGTTCGCGACAGCCGCGACGCGCTATCATCCTCGATGGTTCGTCGGATTGAGCTCCGCAACGGTCAATCGGGCAACGCTGGCCTTCGCCAGGCTACGTGCGGCCTACCACGCCTACATCACCGGGTTCGCAGATCGTCGCTGGCCGTCGCGACCTCGGAGCGACCATGCGCCCCGCCGATTCCCATTCCCATCCCATCCCATCAATGAAGTTACCGCTTCATGGAAGAGCCTGGTGGCGTAGCCCGCTCGCGATCGGGGACCATATGTGACCGTGACCCAGGACGGACCCGAGGCGCTCGCTCTCACGTTCCCGCGTCGTAAATTCCGACGCCGTCTGAGCGAGTCCAGCGGAACCGACCGCGAGTCCGGCTGGTTGACCGGTGGCACCATCTCGACGAACAATGTGACGCCGTGACAGCGTCCGTCCCCGGACCTCGGGTCCTCGTTGTCGATGACGACCGTGATCTGCTGCGCCTCATCGAAGTGGGGCTGGCCGCGAGCTGTCAGATCTTGACGTCCACGTCGGCGGCGAACGCTCTCATCGCCCTCGCAGACGTGGCGATCGATGTCGTCATCACCGACGTCCTGATGGAGGGGATGAGCGGGGTCGAGCTATGCGAGCGGATCGTCGCGAACTCCAGCGATATTCCGGTGATTGTCATGACCGCGTCGAACAAGCTGGAGACCGCGATCGCCGCGATTCGCGCGGGTGCGTACGACTTCATCACCAAGCCACTCAACCTCGATGCCTTGCGAATCGCTGTGGCGCGAGCGGCGCAACACCGAAACCTCGATGCCGAAGTGAAGATCCTGAGACGGGTCGTGGCGGAAGCGCAGCGTTTCGACGAGCTGATCGGCAACAGCGATGCGATGCGACGGATCTTCCCGGTAATCGAGCAGTTCGCGGCGTCCGACGCGTCGTTGATGATCACCGGCGAGAGTGGGACGGGCAAGGAAGTCGTCGCGCGAGTCATTCATAAGCGTAGCCGGCGTCAGGCAGGACCGTTGGTCTCGGTCAACTGCGCGGCGATCCCGGAGTCCCTCATCGAGAGCGAGCTATTCGGTCACGAGAAGGGTGCATTCACCGATGCGCGCGCGTCGCGCGACGGGTTGTTCGTTCAGGCCAACGGCGGCACGTTGTTCCTCGATGAGATCGGTGAGCTCTCGCTCGCGCTCCAACCCAAGTTGCTGCGTGCTCTCGAGGAGCGTCGCGTGCGGCCGGTCGGCGGGTCACGCGAGATCGCGTTTGACGTCCGAGTCGTGGTGGCGACCAACCGCGACCTCGAGACCGCGATCGAACAGAAGACCTTTCGAGAGGACCTCTACTACCGAATCAACGTCCTCCACGTCGAGCTGCCACCGCTGCGCGCACGTGGACGGGACGTCCTGATTCTCGCGAATCACTTTCTCGAGCGGTTCACGATCGAAGCTGCCAAGCCGATCAACGGGATCTCCACGCCAGCAGCGGCGAAGCTCCTCGCCTATGCGTGGCCCGGGAACGTCCGGGAGTTACGAAACTGCATGGAGCGCGTCGTCGCCCTTGCCCGCCGAGACGAGATCATCGTCGACGACCTGCCAGACAAGGTCCGCGACTATCGGACCTCAGATTTCATCATCCCGACCACCGAGCCTGCCGAGCTTCTGCCGATGGAGGATGTCGAACGCCGATACGTCTTGCGCGTGCTCGAAACCCTCGGCGGGAACAAGCGTCAGGCCGCCAAGGTGCTCGGGTTCGATCGCCGCACACTCTACCGAAAGCTCGAGAAGTACGGCGTAGCGACCAGCGATCAAGATCCTGACTGACTCCGTCTCAGGTTACGAGCCGCGCCGCGAGCAGTCGGCGAAGCTCGTCTGGGAGGGTCATCGGATCGAACGGCTTCCCGATCACGCCGATCGCGCCTGCTGCCAGGTAGTTGGCGACATCGGCGCGCCCCACCTTGGCGGTCATGAAGACGAGCGGGATGGCCTTCAGTGCCGGTACTCGCTGGAGCGCCGCGAGCGCCGCGAGCCCGTCCATCCCCGGCATCATCATGTCCATGAGGATCAGGTCCGGGTGCTCCGTGGCGGCAAGCGCGAGCGCGTCGATCGCATTTGCCGCCACGATGGTCTGAAACTTTCCGACGGCCTCGAGGCTGAGCCGTCCAATCTTGCGGATGTCTTCTTCGTCGTCGACAAGCAGCACCTTCATGGTCATGGCGTCTCTGTGTCGAGATGGGTGGCAGGCGATGAGGTGATCTGGTTCCGACCTGCTCGCTTGCCGACGTACAGTCGCTGATCGGCAGAGCGGATCAAGGCTGCGATCGAGGTCCCGTCGTGGGGATATGTGGCGACACCGGCGGTGAACGTAGCGCCGAACACGGCTCCATCATCGGCCACGAACCGGAGCTCGCTGAACTCGGAAAGCAAACGGCGGACCGCCAGCTCGGCGAACTCCTGGCTCGCGCCGACGAATACCAGCGCGAACTCCTCTCCGCCCCAACGGGCGCGTAGGTCTTCGACGCGGAACCGGCTCCGGAACAGCTCGCCGAGCCGAGAGATCACCTGATCACCAACCAGGTGCCCGTGGGTGTCGTTGATCCGCTTGAAGTGATCGATGTCGATCAGCACGAGTGCGAGCGGCCTATCGGAACGGTCGCAAACCGAGATCGAGCGCTGGAACGCCTCCACGAACGATCGCCTGAGCAAGAGCCCCGAGAGCGGATCCTTGTCGACTCGTTCGCGGTAGAGGCGAAGCCGCTCTTCCTGCACGCCGACGCGAGCGAGCAGCTCCTCGGCGATCACCGGCTTCACGATCACGTCGGAGGCCCCGGCACGGAACGCCCGGATCCGGGTGTCCGCATCGGCATGCGCGGTCAGGATCAAGATCGGCATCGGCCCCCAGCGCTCCGCCATTCGCAGCGCCCGGCAGACGTCGATACCGCTGATCTTCGGGAGGTCCACATCGACGAGGAGGATGTCTGGCTGGGTTGTCTCGAGTTGTTCGATCAGCCCATCGGCCGAATCCAGGGTGTCGACCGACAGGCCTCCGGCACGTAGGTCGTGCGCGTAACGCTGCGCGACGTCGAGATCACCGTCGACGACGAGCACCCGGGTCTGCCGCGCGTCGGATTCCCGCACGAACCCGAGGACGAGCTCGCCAAAGCTCTCCTCCGTGATCGGCTTGTCGAAGAACCGGGACCCACCGGCCGCCATCGCGGCGACGCGAGTCTCGATCCGGCTGTCGGCCGACGCGAACGCGATCGGAAGCTCGCCGTTGTTCGGGGTGCCCCGCAGCCTACGTGCGAGCTCGAAGGAATCCTCCTGCTCGAGGTGCACATCGAGGATCGCGGCGACCAATGGCTGCGTTCTCGCCCGCTGGATGGCCTCGTCCGCGGATTGCGCAGTCACCACGCTGACGTTTAGCTTGCGTGCGATGGCACGGACCACCTGCAGGTAGTTCACGTCATCGTCGACGACGAGCAAGCTCTTGCTGAGCGGCGGCGCCAGCCCCTGTCCGACCGCTTGTGTCGGAGCACTGGCGACCGCGGCTCGCGCATCACGTAGCGCCTGCTCCAGATCCTCCCACAGGAACCGCCGGCCCACGCCATCGGTATCCACCTCGGCGAGGAGGTCCTCGACAATCCCCACGGACTCTCCGACCGCAGGGTGACCGTACGACCCTGCGGAGCCTCGGAGCCGGTGCGCCAGCATGCGGGCGGCGTCCACACATGACGAGTCTAGCTTCGCCGCGCAGATCGCCTCTGTCAGCTCGGAGAGCTTGTCAGGTAACCGCTCGGAAAACTCCTTGTGGAGCTTGGCGATCTCGACGAGGAGGTCTGTTGCCCCCGGCGGCTCGACAGGCGGTGATGCTTGTAACGAAGCCTCCGACGCCACGAGCTCGCCGACCTTCAATGCGAAGCTCGGAGGATCGATCGGCTTGTAGAAGACCAGCGCGACGTCGAGCTCGGTCGTCAGCCGCGTGAATGTCGTCAGGTCACGAAACACCGCCGAGACGAACACGAGGCGGACGTGACGATCTCGACGCCGAATGGTCTCGACCAGCTCGATGCCTCGCCCATCCGGGAGCAGGCCGTCAACAACGACCAGGTCGGGGGACCGATCCCCAAGCACGGTCTCTGCCTCGCGCACACTGCCGGCCTCGACCACCTCGAGGCCTCGCGCGCTCAACGCCGCCCTCAACAGAGCTCGCAGATCTGCATCGTCGTCGACCAGCAGCACCAACTTGGTCATGGTTGCCTCGTCGAGAGGTCGTTGCGAACCAGCGACAAGATCAAGTCGCGCACATCGCCCGAGCTCGAACGCGTCTTGACGAGCGCCGCGGTGACTCGCCGCGACACGTCGGGGCTTGCGTCGTTGGCCGAGAAGATGATGACCCGAGCGCTCCCGACCCGACCGATCAGCTCGTCTCCCCGTCCATCCGGCAGCGACAGGTCGAGGAGCACGATGTCAAACGGTGCGGCGTGGAGAGCCTCCTTCGCAGCCAGGACCGACCCCGCGCCCACCACGACCCAGTCCGGGGGGAGCGTCTTCTTGACGATGCGGCGAATGTCCTCGTCGTCCTCGACATGGAGCAGCCGCGGATTCGGCTTGTCGCACGTCGCCGCCGCGCGCCTCACGGCGACGATGAGCTGCTCCTCGTCGAACGGCTTGAGGATGACGTCGGACACCAGCACACCGGACTCCCCGAGTACGCGGTTCGAGCCGGAGATCACGACGATCGGCGTCAGCCGGGTCGCTTCGGCGGCGCGAAGCTCGTGGATCAGGGTGAGGCCATCGCCATCGGCGAGCGCGAGGTCCAGCGTGATCGCGACATAGCGACGCACCGCGAGCAGTCGGCGAGCGCGCTCGAGCGTCGGCGCGACGTCCACCGTGAACCCGCCCGAGCTCAGCATTCGT
>JBKJUF010000257.1:0-3233 GCA_046590445.1 Kofleriaceae bacterium | reverse complement strand
CGGCAAACGCGATGCTGCCGCGGTTACGCGCGCACCGCGGCCTCGGTGCTGACGAAGGCTCGAAGCATCATTCGATCGCAGGCCCTTGCGGCTGACGCAATCGAGGGTGCGGGAGGGATCGCGACGGGTAGGCTGACCGGCGGGACCAGGGATCTCGATGCTGCGGTGGGCCAGCTCGTCACGGCGGGAACCCGCCGTTACGACGATTGTCGCATTATGGTTGACAGTGTAAACCATCCGACCTATCATGAGGACATGAACGAAGCCCGCACGCGCACGGTTGCCTACCTCCGCGTCTCCACCGACAAGCAGGCTGACCACGGCATCAGCCTCGAAGTTCAGCGCGCGAAGGTTCAAGCCTACGCAGCCCTCTACGATCTCGAGCTGGTCGCGATAGAGGTGGATGCGGGCGAGTCGGGCAAGTCGCTGGTGCGCCCCGCGCTTGAGCGCGCTCTCGGGATGCTCCGCTCGGGCAAGGCGGATGCGCTCCTGGTCGTGAAGCTCGATCGGCTTACCCGCAGCGTCCGCGACCTGTGCGATCTGGTCGATCGGTACTTCCGCGACGGCAAGCGCGCCCTTCTGTCGGTGGGCGAGCAGGTGGACACCCGCAGCGCAGCGGGCCGCATGGTGCTCAACGTGATGTCGTCGGTGGGGCAGTGGGAGCGCGAGGCGATCGGCGAGCGGACCTCCGCAGCGATGCAGCACAAGGCCAGCCTCGGCGAGTTCACCGGGGGCGTGGCGCCCTATGGCTACGCGCTTGGCGCCGATGGCGTGGCGCTCGTGGAGGTAGAGGCCGAGCAGGCGGTGATCACCGAGGCCCTCGCGCTCCGGTCGGCGGGCCTGTCGCTCCGCAAGGTGGCCGAGCTGCTTGCCAGCAAGGGGCTGTGCGCTCGCAACGGCCGCACGTTCGCAGCCTCGCAGGTCGCGCGGATGCTCGCCGCATGACCGATGGCGATGAGCCGATTGATGAAGTGGCGCTCGCAGCCTCGAAACGTCGCCTCGATGTGCTGATCGCCAAGCATCCCGAGCTGACCGGCCCATGTGGGCCCGACGATGTAGACGACTGGATCGCTACCCTGGAACCCGACACCGAAGGATCGAACATGGCCAAGGAACCGACGACGCAAGTAGCCTTCCGCCTCCCCGATGGGCTGATCAATCGACTCGATCGGCATGTCGAGCGTATGAACGGAGAGAACCCTGGCCTCGAATTCAGCCGCGCCGATGCGGTTCGCTCGCTGCTGACGCGGGCGCTCGACGAGATCGAAGGCGGAAAGCGGAAGGGGGGCGGACGATGATCGAGCGCAAAGATCGCGCCGATGGTCCACGCTGGCTGGTGTACGGCCGAGCCGGCGGCAAGAAGGTCTATGCCGGTACGTACGAGAGCAAGCGCGAGGCGCTGGCGGTCGACGAGGAGCACCGCACGACCCAGCGAAAGATCAAGCGTGGCGAGCTGTCCCCGGAGATCGACCTTCGCCGCACGTTCAAGCAGGCGTCCGATGCGTGGATCAAGTCGCTCGAACACCAGAAGTCCCGCTCGCTGGCGAGCTATCGAGACCACGTCCGGCTCTACGTCGTGCCGGTGCTTGGCGGTGTCCCCGTCGCGCAGATCTCGAAGGGCCAGATCCTTCGATGGCGAGACGGTTTGACGTCGAAACTCGCTCCGAAGACCGTCAACGTCGCACTCGGCGTTCTCTCATCGGCGTTTCGATTCTTCGTCGATTGCGGCTGGGTCGAGCAGAACCGCTGCCATGGGATTCGCCGGCTCGAGGTTCCAGAGGGCGTGTACACGTGGATCCAGTCGCACGAGGCGATCACCAAGTTGCTGACCGCCTGTCCGCGTGACGTGCGCGAGATCGTCGCGGTCGCGCTCGGGACCGGGATGCGCCTCGACGAGATCCTCCACCTGCACCACGCCGACATCGATCTCGAGCGCAGGTTGATCGCGGTGCATCGCGGCCGACAGGGACCGGCGAAGTCGGGGAAGGCACGATGGATCCCGATCCTCGACTCGATGCTACCGCTCGTGCGTCGACTCCAGCTCAACCGCGACGGAGCGGACCTCGTGTTCCCCGGCGAGAAGGACAAGAACGGCAAGGTGAAGTCGCGCAGCAAGCCCGGTGTTCAGTTCCCGTTCAAGCAAGCAGTCACGCGCGCCGGCATCTCGTCGAAGCTGCGCTTCCACGATCTGCGCCACACGATGGCCTCGCACTGGGTGCTCGACGGCGGCGACATCTTCCGCCTGTCGAAGATCCTCGGTCACTCGAGCGTGGTCATCACGCAGAAGTTCTACGCGCACCTTGCGCCCGAGGCGTGGGAACAGGACTACCACCGGGTGGCGATCAAGCTGCCGACCGAGGGCACCGTGTACGCGCTCACCAAGCGCAAGCCGAAACCCGATGCAACGGCCGATGCCTCGGCACCAGCGCTCACGTCCGTCGCGTAGCAAAGCCGAAAGGAGATAGCCGGGAGACGAAGCTCTAAAGCGCTCCCAACCGGCCGTAACTACAGCTACTCGATACCGTACTTCTCGAGCTTGTAGTAGAGCGCCGACGTCTTGATGCCGAGGAGCCGCGCGGTCTCGGTCTTGACGTGGTTGGCCTTGGCGTACGCCTTGAGGATCAGCTGGCGCTCGAGATCGTCGAGGATCTCGGGGAGCGAGAGCTCGCGCGGCACGTCGAGCCGGTCCTCCTCGGCGCCGCCGTGGAGGAACTGCGGCAGCGATGACGGCGTGATCTCGTCGCCCTCGGCGAACACCAGCGCCTGCTCGATCGCGTTCTCGAGCTCGCGGACGTTGCCGGGCCAGTGGTACGCCATGATCCGGCCGAGCGCCGCATCGCCGACGGCGCGGACCCGCGCGTTGGTCTTCGGCCCGAGCTTGGTGATGAAGTGCGAGCACAGGAGCGGGATGTCCTCGCGGCGCTCGCGCAGCGGCGGCAGCTTGACCGGCAGCACGACGAGCCGGAAGTAGAGGTCCTGGCGAAACCGCCCGGCCGCGACCTCGGCCTCGAGATCCTTGTTCGTCGCCGACACCACGCGAACGCTGACCTTGATCGGCGTCTCGCCTCCGACGCGCTCGAACTCTTGCTCCTGCAGCGCGCGCAGCAACTTGACCTGCATCGCCGGCGGGATGTCACCGACCTCGTCGAGGAACAGCGTGCCGCCGTCGGCGAGCTCGAACCGTCCGAGCTTCTGCTTGATCGCGCCGGTGAACGCGCCCTTCTCGTGACCGA
>JBKJUF010000238.1:0-8523 GCA_046590445.1 Kofleriaceae bacterium | reverse complement strand
GGCACGCGTCGCGGCGCTATCGACGCTGGTCGCGATCGTGCCGGGCATCCTGTCGATGCGGCGCGCTGCGGCCGCACTCGTCCTCGTCACCGGCCAGCGCCGCACGCGAGAGAACTGCCGGCGCTTCCACATGGGTCTCGTGCTCAGCGGTCTGATCGCGACGATCCTGCCGCTGCTCTGACGCGCGCGGGCGGCTTCGCCGGTGCCTGGAACGCACGCGCGGCTGCGGCGAGCAGCGGCTTCGCGGTTACCGGCTTGCCGGTCGCCGCGGTCATCCACAGATCCGGCAGGATCGCGCCGAGCCGGCAGATCCGCTCGAACTCCTTCGCGAACGTCGCGCTGTCCTTGCCCGCGACGTGCTCCTCGACCTGGAACGCGATCAGGTGACCGAGCACGTAGTTGAAGAGGTACAGCGGCGATGCGATCGTGTGGCTGTAGATGCCGAGCAGCGCGGTGTCCTTGCCGCCGAGCGTCGGTGCGTAGTAACGGTTCCAGGTGTCCTTCGCGATCTGCACCGTCGCCTCGCGGAGCTGGGTCGCGGTCGCCTCGGGGTTCGCGTAGAGCCAGCGCCAGACGTCGAGCTCGACGAGCGCGGAGCCCGCGATCTCGCGCGTGTTCCAGTACGCGTCGAGCACACGGAGACGGTCTTCGTCGGCGCGCCGGCGTAGCCGTCTCGCCTCCGCTCCTGGTTCGCCGCCCAGCTTCGGCCGTCCAAGCAGCTCGAGGTTGCGCGCCTGGAAGAGGAACGCGAGCGCCTCGGTGAACGCGGTGTTCGGGACGCCGGCGAGCAGCGTGTAGTCGATGTCGTAGAGCGAGAACGTCTGCTCCACGTTGTGACCGAGCTCGTGGACCGCGATGTTGTAGCCCTTGTAGTCCATGCCACCGGCAACGACGCGGGTACGGAGATGAGCCTTGTCACCGCGGCGCTCCGCGCCCATCGCGTGTCCCGCGCCGCGTGAGGGATCGACCTCGATCTTGTTCGTCAGGTACTTCGCACGCGCGTCGGTGAACCCGAGCTTGCGGAGGATGCGCGGCAGATCCGTCGCGAACGCGGCGGCGGTCGGGTAGCGCTTCTTCGTCAGCGCGTCGAGCGCGGCCTCGGCAGCGGAAACGCCGAACTCATACCAGAGGTCCTGGGGCTCGAGCTTGCGGCCGAGGCGCTGCTCGATCTCGCGGGCTGCATCGGCGACAAGCGGCGACTCGAGGATCTCGACGAGCAACGTGCGAACGCGCTCCTCGGGGATCTCCGCGTTGTCGAAGGCGCGCAGCATCCGGGTCGGTGCGATCGGCGAGAACTTGTCGATGTCGCGGGCCGCGAGAAAATGCGCGCGGACGTGCGCGAACCGGGTATCGGGCTCGGGATCCGTGCTCGGCGTCGTCGGCCGATCGAGGGGCGCGACATTCCCGGGCTCCGTCCCGGGCTCGACGGTGTCCGCGGGCGCGACGGTCACCGCGTTGGTGAACGGATTCCAGTCGAGACGCGGATTGTCGATCACCGCGTGCGGGATCGTCTGCGTCACGATCCGCTCCATCAGCCTCGCGATCGTCCGCTGCTTCGCGATGCCGTCCTTGTCGGCGTAGTTCGCCTTGAGCTCGTCGCGGAGGTTCCAGTGGCTGATCAGTCGCTTGCCCGACGGGAACTGGCGGCCGCCGTCCTCGCCGAGGACGTGGTGCATCCACAGGTTATAGCCGGCGATGTACTGGTCGGCGGCGACCTCGACGGCGCTCGCGGCCTGCGCGAGCTTGCCCGGCACGCGGGTATCGAACTTGCCGGTCAGCCTGATCTCGGCCCACGTGCGTCGGCTGTAGCTCGCGCCATCGCGCAGCCGATCGGCGAGCCTGGTGAGCGGAAAGTTGAGCAGCGCGGCGAACGCGACCTTCGATGTGAACAGATCCTCGGTGACATGTGCACTGGCATCGTAGGCCGCGAGCAGCTTGTCGACGGGCTGCATCGGTCCGGTGTCGACCTCGGTGTGCCAGCGCACGGTGCGGCCGACCTCGAGGAAGTGACCGGCGAGCTGCTCGAGTGTCGTCTGCAGGCGATCGAACAGCAGCTCGCGTGTGGCCGACTCGGCGACGAACTGATCGACGCAGAACGCCGCGAGGTCGCCGTCGCCGGCACGCCACAGCGCCGCGACCTGATCGACCCCACGCTCGATCCGCTCGCCGTGCGCCGCGCCGTGCTTCGCCAGCAGCTTCGCCTTGGCGTCGGCGATCGCCGCCGGAGCGACCGGCTCGAGCATCGGATCCGGCGCGGATACCGCCGCCGGTACACGAGGGTTGTCGTAGACGACTTTGGGCTCGGGCTGCGGCATCGTCGCCGGCACTTCGGAATCGGGCGGTCCGGCGGTCGCCGGCTCGGTCGACGACGGACCGCTCCGACCCGGACAGGCAGCGACGAGGAGGACGAACGCGATCGCGGAGGTGCGCACGAGGACGTCCTACCACGCCAGAGTGGCTAGCTCACGGCCGCGCTACCCGAGCCAGGTGCGCGCATTGCGGAACATGCGCATCCACGGGCTGTCCTCGCCCCACGCCGCCGGGTGCCACGACAGCTGCGCGGTGCGGAACACGCGCTCGGGATGCGGCATCATGATCGTGAACCGACCGTCGGCGGTCGTCAGCGCGGCGATGCCGGCCGGCGAGCCGTTCGGGTTCGCGGGGTAGCGCGTCGCGACCTCGCCGTTGCTGTCGGCGTAGCGCGCGGCGACGAGGCCCGAGCGCTCGAGCACGGCGAGCTGCGCATCGTCGAGCTCTGCCCTGCCCTCGCCGTGCGCGTTCGCGATCGGAATGCGCGAGCCCGCCATGTCGCGGAAAAAGATCGACGGGCTCGTCTCGAGCCGCAACATCACGACGCGCGCCTCGAACTGCTCGGAGCGGTTGCGGACGAAGCGCGGCCAGCGCTCCGCCCCGGGCAGCTGATCCGCGAGGTCCGCGAGCATCTGGCAGCCATTGCACACGCCGAGGACGAACGTATCGGTGCGCGCCGTGAACGCCGCGAGCGCATCGCGGGCACGCGTGTTGTAGCGGAACGTCGCGGCCCAGCCGCGGCCGGCACCGAGCACGTCGCCGAACGAGAACCCGCCGCAGGCGACTGCGCCGCGACAGTCCGCGAGATCGACGCGACCCTCGACGAGGTCCGTCATGTGGACGTCGACAGCCTCGAAGCCGGCGCGCGTGAACGCCGCGGCCATCTCGATCTGGCCATTGACGCCCTGCTCTCGCAGGATCGCGACCCGCGGGCGCGCGCCCTTCGCGATCGCAGGAGCGACGCTGTCGACCGCCGGATCGAAGGTCAGCTGGGCCGTCAGCCCGACCGCGGCCGGATCGAGGCGCGCCGCGTGCTCCTCGTCGGCGCAGCCCGGATCGTCGCGACGCAGCGCGAGCTCGTGGGTGACGTGCGACCACCGTGCCCGCAACGCGGTCCGCGTGGTTTCGACGACGGCGCGGCCGCGATGGTGAACCGTGACGGTGTCGCCAGTGACCGACCGACCGATCGCGTGAACGATCGCACCGCCGGTGGTGAGCCGTGCGCGGACATCGGAGACGTGGTCGGCCGCGACCTCGATCACCGCGCCGAGCTCCTCGGCAAACAGCGCGGCAAACGGGTCGGCGTGGACGGACGTGACATCGAGCGCGAGCCCGCGTCCCGACGCGAACGCCATCTCGAGCGCGGTCACCACGAGGCCGCCATCCGAGCGGTCGTGATAGGCAAGCAGCAGGCGGTCGCGGACGAGGCCCTGGATGGCGTCGTAGAACCCGAGCAGGCGCGCCGGATCGTCGAGATCAGGAGGCACGTCGCCGAGCGCGCCGTAAACCTGCGCGAGACACGAGCCGCCGAGCCGGCCCTGGCCGCCGCCGAGATCGACGAGCAGCAGGACGTGCCCTTCACCGGCAAGCTCGGGGGTCACCGCGCGGGTGACGTCCTCGACCGGGCCGAACGCGGTGACGACGAGCGTGACTGGCGAGATGACCGTGCGCTGTTCGGTATGCTGGACGCTGCGCGGCGGCGCGTCGGGTCGGCGCTCGAGCGGTGGCGGCATCGCCATCGGACCGCCAGCGATCCGCGCCTCGACGATGTCGGCGCCGGCGACCGCGGCATCGATCCGCGACTCGGCGGCCGCGGCGCGATACCGATCACCGGGTGTGGCCGCGCGCGAGGCCGTCGCCCGGGCGTGCGCGTCGAGCTGGTCGCGGGCGTGCTCGCCACCGGGGGAGCGCTTCGCGGCTTCGCGGGCGAGCCGCGCGAGCTCGGCGAGCTCGGGATCGTCGGGCACGCTGGGTACTTCGGCGGGCGAGCCCGCGAGCTCGGCCTCGAACTGCGCGAGCGCCGCGGCGCGTTCGTCAGCGGGACTCGGCACCGCCGGGTGCGCGGCGATCGCCGGCGCCGGCGCCAGCGACCAGACAGTCCGCATCGACATCGAGTCCTTGCCGACCGGGATCGAGATCCCGAGGGCGACCGCGAGCTCGCCGGCCGCGCGCACGGCGTCGTAGAGCCGCGCGTCCTCGCCTGGATGCCCCGCCGCGGCCATCCAGTTGCACGACAGCTTGATCCTCCCGAGCGGACCGATCGGCGCGCCGGCGAGGTTCGTGATCGCTTCGGCGATCGCGAGTCGCGAGGCCGCGGCGGCGTCGAGCAGCGCGACCGGCGGACGCTCGCCGATCGCCATCACCTCACCCGCGGTCGTGTCGAAGCCAGCGAGCGTCAGCGCGCAATCGGCGACCGGGACCTGGAACGGCCCGACGAGCGAGTCGCGCGACACCAGCCCGCCGACCGTGCGGTCGCCGATCGTGACGAGGAAGGACTTGTCGGCGACGGTCGGCAACCCGAGCACGCGATCGAGCGCCTCGGCCACCGTCGTGCGGCCCAGCGCGAGCGGCTCGCGAGACGGTGCGATCGGCGCGGCGCGTCGCACCATGCGCGGGACCTTGCCCAGCACGACCTCGAGCGGCAGATCGACCGGTGCTGGACCGCCGCGCGAATCGGCGAGCACGAGTCGGCCCTCGGCGGTCGCGGTCCCGAGCTGTGCCCACGGTGCGCGCTCGCGGCTGCACAGCGCGGCAAACTCGGCGACGCGGTCGGGCGCGATCGCGAGCACGTAGCGTTCCTGCGCCTCGTTCGACCACAGCTCGAGCGGCGACAGATCGGGCTCGCCCGTCGGGATCGCGCGAAGCTCGAGGCGGGCGCCGAGGCCGGCATCGTGCACGAGCTCGGGCAGCGCGTTCGAGAGGCCCCCGGCGCCGACATCGTGGATCGACAGGATCGGGTTGCGATCGCCCTGGGCCCAGCAGCGATCGATCACTTCCTGGCAGCGACGCTCGATCTCGGCGTTCTCGCGCTGGACCGACGCGAAGTCGAGCTCCTCGGCGGACGCGCCTTGCGCGAGCGACGACGCCGCACCGCCGCCGAGCCCGATCAGGAACGCCGGACCGCCGAGCACGATCAGCGCGGCACCCGGCGCGACCGCTGCCTTGTCGACATGTCCCGGGCGAACCGCACCGATGCCGCCCGCGAGCATCACCGGCTTGTGATAGCCGTACGCGAGACCATCCCCGTCCTGGTGCTCGCCCCGAGCCCCGAGGCGAGCGGCGCCGTCGGGCGTCGCGACCGCGAGAGGCGAGTGTTCAAAAGTCCGGAAGTAGCCGAGGATCGCCGGGCGGCCGAACTCGTTGTTGAACGCGGCGCCACCGAGCGGGCCGTCGATCATGATGTCGAGCGCGCTCGCGATCCGTCCCGGCTTGCCGATCCACGCGTCGTCTGTGGGCTCCCACGGCTCGAGCGCGCCGGGCAACCGCAGATCGGAGACCGTGAAACCGACGAGCCCGGCCTTCGGCTTGCCGCCACGCCCGGTGGCTCCCTCGTCGCGGATCTCGCCGCCCGAGCCCGTTGCCGCGCCCGGGAAGGGCGAGATCGCGGTCGGATGGTTGTGGGTCTCGACCTTGCCGAGGATGTGTGACGGCTCGCGATGCCCGCGGTACACGCCATCGGGATCCGGGAAGAACCGCTCGGTAACGTTGCCCTCGACGACGGCCGCGTTGTCCTTGTAGGCCGACAGCACGCCCGCCGGGCTCGCCTCGGTCGACCGCTTGATCCAAGCGAACAGCGAGCGCTCCTGCGGCGTGCCATCGATGAACCACTCGGCGTTGAAGATCTTGTGGCGACAGTGCTCGCTGTTGGCCTGCGCGAACATCATCAGCTCGACGTCGGTCGGATCGCGGCCGAGCGCGGCGTACTGGGTGACCAGGTACTCGATCTCGTCGTCGGCGAGCGCGAGCCCGAGCCGCGTGCTCGCGGCGCGCAGCGTGGCGATGCCATCGCTGCCAAGCGCGACGTGCCCGAGCGGTCGCGGCGTGCCTCCCTGCTCGATGACCTTCGCGAGCTCGTCGTCGCGCACGATCACGCTCTCGGTCATCCGGTCCGACAGCGCGCCGCCGATCGTCGCGAGATCGAGACGATGGCCGATCAACGTGTACTCGAGGACGCGCTCGATTCGCGTGATGCTCGCCAGGCCACAGACGTGCGCGATATCGGTCGCCTTCGACGACCACGGCGAGATCGTGCCGAGTCGCGGCGTCACCCAGATCACGTGGCGTTCGGGGGTTGCGGCCACCGGGGTCGAGATCAGCGCGCCGGCCGGCGACATCGACTCGACCTGCGGCCCGTAGGCGAGCATCCGCTCGAGCTGCGCGGCCTGGTCTGCGGTCAGCGGCCGTTCGCTGGCGACCAGGTGGATCCACCGGGTGTCGAGGCCGAGCACGCCTCCGGAGACCAGCTTCGCCTTCGCGAAGGCCCGAGCGCGTCTGGAAGCACCGAGCGCGGCGCGTCCAGGGACTCTCAGCACCGCGGCTCCGCGGCGCGCCGGAACGTCTGCGGCGTCACGCCGGTCAGATCCTCGACGAGGATCCGCGGGATCCGTGCGGGGCGCGCGGTCAGCACCGAGACCGGGCCCCACCTCAGCACGCTGTCGACGAGAAGCACCGGCTCGAGCGTGCCGATCCGGATCGGTGGTGACAGCAGGCCCATCAGGCAGCTCCTAGCACGGCGGCGATCCGCGCGACCGGCTCGCGCGCGTCGGGCATGAACGGCGTGCCGGTGACGAGCTCGTAGCTCGCGATGTAACGTCGCGCGGCCTCGAGGCGGATCTCGTCGGGCATCACCGGCGGCGGGCCATCGCCGGCCCACTTCGCCTCGCCGGAGAGCCAGCGCCGGACGAACTCCTTGTCGAGGCTGCGCGGCTCCTCTCCGCGCGCGAGCCGCTGCTCGTAGTCGTCGGCGTACCAATAGCGCGACGAGTCTGGCGTGTGGATCTCGTCGATCACGGTGATCGCGCCGTCCTTCGCGAGCCCCATCTCGTACTTGGTATCGGCGAGGATCAGACCGCGTGCGGCGGCGTGGCGCTGACCCTCGGCGAACAAGGCGGCAGCGATCGCCGCCGCCCGCTCGAACAGCTCGGGCTCGATCCGGCCCATCGCGAGCAGCTGCGCGCGCGAGACCGAGACGTCGTGGTCGCCCTTCCCGGCCTTGGTCGACGGCGTCAAGATCGGCGCCGGCAGCCGCTCGTTCTTCTTCATGCCTTCGGGCAGCGCGTGACCGCAGAACGTACGTGCGCCGGCTTCGTACGCCTTCCAGATCGAGGTACCGGTGACGCCCGTCAGGTACGCACGCATCACCAACTCGACCGGTAACGGCTCGCACTCGCGCGCGATCATCACGTTCGGATCGGGCACGCGCAGCATGTGGTTTGGCGCGATCGCGGCGGTCTTCTCGAACCAGAACTGCGCGAGCTGGTTCAGGACCTGCCCCTTCGACGGGATCGTACCGACCACCGCGTCGAACGCGGAGAGCCGGTCGGTGACGACGATGATCCGCTCGCCGCGCTCGCGATCGATGTAGCAATCGCGGACCTTGCCGTCGTAGCGCTCGAGGGGACGACCGCCGATCGTCTGCCACGGCGTGCCGTCGAGCGTGGCCCGGAGCTGGGTGCGCAACACGCTGTCGAGATCGGTCACGCGTGCGGTCATGAAGCTCCGAGGCGTCCAAGCGCGCGCTCGAGGATCGCGGGCGCATGGCGCAGGTGATGGTCGAGATCGAAGCAGGCATCAAGTGCGCCGGCATCGAGCCGCTTGGCGATGTCCGGATCGTCACCGAGCAGCTCGCGGAATCGACCGGGCTTCGCGCCGACGAGCCCGTCCGCCGCCGCCTCCGCGATCGCCGCGAGCGCCGCGCGCTGGACCATCACGTACGCCTCCTGGCGCGCGAGCCCTGTGCGGACCAGCGCGAGCAGCACGGCCTCGGAGAAGTACAAGCCGCCGTGCCGATCGAGGTTCGCGCGCCCCCGGCCGGGATGGACGACGAGCCCGTCGACGAGCCCGGTCGCGCGCGCCGTCATGAAGTCCGCGAGGATCGTCGCGTCGGGCATCGCCACGCGCTCGACGCTCGAGTGCGAGATGTCGCGCTCGTGCCACAACGCCACGTCCTCGAGCCCGGCGCCCGCATACGCGCGCAGCAGGCGCGCGAGACCG
>JBKJUF010000221.1:0-2560 GCA_046590445.1 Kofleriaceae bacterium | reverse complement strand
GAAGTACTGGTACTCCTACTACTTCATGAAGAACCTCGAGTGGGGGTTCCGTCGGGTCATGTGCCTCTCCGGCTGCTTGACCGCCTACCGCCGCAAGGTCCTCGTCGATCTCGAGCCCGTGCTCGCCGAGCGCTCGGTGCTCGGGGTCCCGATCAAGTACGGCGAGGATCGCTTCCTGACCCGCCAGATCGTCAAGGCGGGCTACCTGACGACGATGACGCTGACGGCGCGCTGCCAGACCTTCGTGCCGAGTACGCTGTCGGGCTACTTCTCGCAGCAGTTGCGGTGGCGCCGCTCGAACATCGTCGACTACGCCGGCGGGTTCAGTCACGTCTGGCGCCTCAACCCCGTCCTCGCGATTCACTTCTTCTCGCTGTTCGCGCTGCTGCTCGTCTATCCGGTGGCGGTCGTCCGCGCGCTGGCAGCAGGCAAGTTCTTCGGCGCGATGACGTTGCACCTCGCGGTCGTCGTGCTGTTCGGCATCCTCTATCGCTGGCGCACTCGTAAGCTGCCGAAGGCGGAGCGAGTTGGCGTCTTCGCGTTCTGCCCGCTGACGTTTCTGATGCCGGTCACCTACGCGCTACTGACGCCGCTCGCGCTGTTCACGCTCGACACCGCGAACTGGGAGACCCGCAACCACGAGGACACGCTGCCCGAGCAGGTGCCCGAGCCGGTTCTGGCTCCGGTCGTTCCCGTGATCAGCACCGAGGTTCTCGTCGGCGAATCTGCCTTCGCGTCGATCACGGAAACGTCGCGCCGCCGCCGTTCTCACGCCCAGCTTCCCGCTGCGTAGTGTAAGAGGTCGTGGAGATGGAAGCTCGTCCGCAATCGGCTCGCAGCCAGCCCCGGTTCTGGGTCGTGCTGCAGCCCACGATCGTCCGTCTCTACAAGGTTGCCGGGCTGATCGCGTTGACCGCGATCCTGGTCGGCCTGATCGGATTCCTCGTCGTCAACATCTTCTACTTCTTCGATCACAGCTGGGTGCGTCCGGTCGTGCTGTCGCCGACCCATCAGAAGGTCGTCGAGGCCTCCACCCAGCTCGCCGATTCCAAGCTGCGCGCCGCCGAGCTGATGAGCGAGAAGTTCGCCATCGAGGCGCAGCTCTCGGAGATCGATCGCACGGTCGCCGCCGATGACCGCTTCATCACCGACGTCGGCACCCAGGCCGACCTGCCGAAGACCGCCGAGCAGTGGCTGTTCCGTCGCGAGCTCGAGAAGACCAAGCTCGACAAGGAGAACTCGATCGGTCGGCGCGCGCCGCTCGGCCAGCGGCTCGAGAGCATCAAGCTGCGGATGGAGGATCAGGACAAGGTCGTCCGCCGCCTCGCGCAGTCGCCGTATCTCCGTGCGATCGACCAGCGTGTCGTGCTCGCATTCGTGCCGTACACGAACCTGAGGAACGTCAAGCTCGGCACCAAGCTGTACGGTTGCGCGTGGGGTCTGATCGCCTGCAAGACCGTCGGCAAGGTCACCGCCGTCCTCGACGGCGAGGTTACCGATATCCATCCGCACGACGAGAGCGTGCAGCGTGGCATGATGGTCGAGATCGACGTCGCATCGTCGGCCGCGGGCGACAGCGTGCTGTTCGCCGGTAGCAAGCCACTCTGGCTGTTCTGAGTTTCCGATCGCCGCGCGCCACAGTCTCACCAAATAACGGCGACCCCGGCTGATGAAACTTGGTGGTATGAGGTCGGCAATTGCTTGGTGTCGAGCAGGCGCTAACGCCGCGGCTGCGAGCTCGTCGTCGCGCGTGCCCGTGTCACCACCAAGATCTCGCAGGCGCGAGCGTCAACGTTTCGCTCAGCGCGCACGAGCTCGAGAAACTTTGCGGGCGATCTCGAACGCTTGAGCGCCTCTCGGAAGGCCTCACGCACACATGTAGGACCACTAAATCTGCCTCGAAGATCGATCGCGAGCGTAGGAACGGTCGCGGTCGCTCCTGTACGATGGAAAACGAGTGGGAAACGGCGAATCTGTTCTGCCTGGCGGGACGTTTCGTTGGAAGGACGAGCGCGATGAGCGATGACAATACCCTGATCGATCCCAAGATGCCGGAGCTCGACGAGGCCGATGACGCGCGTAACGCGGAGCGGGCGAGCAAGCCACGTCACCTCGATCCGGCGGCACCGCGCAACGAAGGCAGCGGCTTGTACTCGCACGTCCGCAAGGAGAGCGCTCTGACCTCGCGCCCGGTCGCGAACGCGGTCGGGCAGCCGAGGGCACGCCGCGACTCCACCGCGATCGCCGAGCAGCTCGCCGCGATCAACGAAGGCAGTGGCACGCACCAGCGCCCGGTCGCGCCGGTCCGCAAGCCGGACGAGGCGACGGTGATGAACGCGCCGGCGGTGTCGCCGCGCAACACGATGGTCGGCGTCACGCCTTCACGTGCTGGTGATGCGACGGTCGTCGTCGGCGCCGCGGGTTCGGCGCCGGTCCAGGGCGCTCCCACGAAGGTCCCGCTCGGCACCCCGCCGCCCGGCTCGACGCCCACTCCGGTGTTCAAGGCCGCGCCATCGGCGTCGACGATCGCCGGCGTGCCGCGCGCGAAGCGGTCGTCGGT
>JBKJUF010000575.1:0-9693 GCA_046590445.1 Kofleriaceae bacterium | reverse complement strand
CTCGAGCAAGGTCTCGCTGATCGCAGCGCAGTTGACCGAGACGAAGGGGCGGGCATCGCGCTTGGAGTTGGCGTGGACCGCGCGCGCGACCAGCTCCTTGCCCGTGCCGCTCTCGCCGGTGATCAGCACGGTGGCGTCGGACAGCGCGACCTTGTCGATCGTGGCGCGCAGCTGCTGCATGGCAGGCGACTCGCCGATCATCGAGCCGTAGGCGAGGCGCTTCGTGAGCTCGCCGTGCGCGCGCTTGAGCTCGTCCTCGTCGAGGGCACGGCGGACCACGAGCCGGAGCTCGTCGGGCGAGAACGGCTTGCCGATGTAGTCGCGCGCGCCGAGCTTCATGCCGCGCACCGCGGTGTCGATCGAGGGATACGCGGTGATCAGCAGCACCGCTGGGGGCTGCTCGCCGGCCAGCAGGCGCGGCAGGATCGAGACACCATCCTGATCGGGCAGGTTGATGTCGCACAGGATCAGATCGAAGCGTCGGCGCGACACCGCCGCGAGCGCACCCGCCGCCGAATCGACGGCCTCGACCTCGTATCCGGCGCGCCCGAGCACGTCGCTGCACAGCGAGCGGATGCCGCGTTCGTCGTCGACGACGAGGATGGTGCTCACGTCGCGTTGGGTATCACGACCCTGAACTCGGCGCCACGACCCTGCGGACCGTCGCCGACCTCGATCGAGCCGCCCGCGGTCGCGATCAGGTGCTTGCACACCGCGAGGCCGAGGCCGGTCCCGGCGCCGGCATCCTTGGTCGTGAAGAACGGGTCGAAGATCTTCGCGCGATCCGCGGCGGGGATGCCGGGGCCTTCGTCGGCGATCGTGATCAGCGTCGCGATGCCGCCGGGCGCGGGCCGCACGCCGAGCGTGATCGTGCCGCCGCCACGATCCGCGGCCGTCATCGCCTGCGCGGCGTTCTGCACGAGGTTGACGAGGACCTGTTGTAACGAGTGCGCGTCGATCGTGACGGCTGGCGTCGTGGTCGTCGCGACGTCGGTCGCGAGCTTGGCCTTCGCGCGCTTGAGCTGCGGGCCGAGCAGCGCGGTGACGTGGCGGATCACCGCCGCGGGCTCGCAGCTCGGCGTCGCCTCGCGCGCGATGCCGCTCACACCTGCTTCGGCGGCGGAATGCGACGGACCGCTCCGTTGCTCGCTGACCCGCGGCGTCCGCGCGTACTCGAGGAGCCCACCGACGATGCCCTTCATGCGCTCGGCCTCGCTCGCGATCAGCTCGAGGCCATGCCGATCGGGGTGACCCTCGGGCTTGTCCTCCTGCAAGAGCTTCGCGTAGCCGAGCACCGTGGTCAGCGGGTTATTGATCTCGTGCGCGACCTGCGCGGACATCACGCCGACCGAGGCGAGCCGATCGCCCCGCGCGAGCGCGGCCTGCAGCTCGGTGCGCTCGGCGATCCGCTTCGCCATCTCGTCGATCCGCTGGCCGAGTACGCCGATCTCGCCGGGGCCCTGTACCGGCGCACCGGCATCGGTGCCGGCGGCGATCGCGTCGGCACGGCGCGCGAGCGCGGCGAGCGGACGGGTCAGCCGGGTCGCGAAGACCACGCCGAGCGCGAGCGCGAGGCCGAGCGCGGCTCCACCGATGATCAGCGTGTCGCGCGTGGTCTGGCGCGCGAGGGCGTACGCCTCGGCGGCGGGCTGCTGGTGAAGGATCGCCCAGCGCACCCCGCGCAGCGACTGGTAGCTCGACAGGTTGCGATAGGCGCTGACCCAGCCGTTCGCCGCGAGCGTCCCCTCCACCGACGACGCGAGCGCGCGATCGACGGCGGGGTCCTTGCCGACGAGCGATTGCTCCGCCGCCGACCACGCCTCGTGCGGCACCTCGCGCAGATCGTCGCTCGACGCGACCGGCACGCCCGCACCGTCGACGACGACCACCCGCGCACCCGGGCCGAGCCGAGCCGCCGCGATCACGTCGCGCACGAAGCCGAGATCGAGGCTCGCGACGAACACGCCGATCAGCTCGCCGGTGCGGCCACGCGCCTGGACGACGAGGTGGACGACCGTGCGACCATTCGCGTGCACGGCCTCGCCGATGTAACCGCCGAAGCTGTGCGAGCCGATGTCGACACCCGGCGGAACCCGATCGCCGTAGCGCAGCCGGCCCTCGGGGTCGAGCACGGACAGCGTCGAGACGATCGGTGCGTTGCGGCGGAGCCGCTTGATCAGGAGCTGCGCCTCGCGGGCGTCGTCGGGCGCGTCGGCCCATGTCGCCGCAGCGAGCTCGACGGTGCGCCGGGTGTCCTGCAGGCGGCCGTCGAGCGCCGCGCCGAGCGCGCGGATGTGAGCGAGGGCACCACGCTCGACCTCGCGCTCGACATCGGCGCGCGCGCGCACGATCGCGAGCCAGCCGACGATCACGGTCGGCACGACAGCGGCGAGCGCGAGCACGAGCAGCACGCGCCAGCGCAGCGACGGCGCGCCCGGTGACAGCGGCTCGGCGGTCACGGCGTCGCCGCCTGGCGTGAGATCCGCTTCCAGCCGCGGCGGATGCCGTCGTTCGCCTCCTCGGGCGTCGCGTCACCGGCGATCACCGCGGCGAGCGCGGGGTTGAGATCGTCAAACAGCAGCGGCGTGTGCGGCGAGGCCGGCAGCGGTGCCGCCGGGCGCAGCGCCTCGTAGATCGAGCGGACGATCGGCGGCACCGAGGCGAGCGCGGCCTGCCGGGTCGGCACCGTCGTGAACGCGACCGCGAACTGCACCTGCACCGCAACGTCGGTGAGCTCGCCGGCGAGCCGCCAGCCGCCGTCGGGATCGTGCGCGCACGCCGGCACCACGAGCACCTGGCCGCCGCGCGGCGCGTGCGCGAGCGGGCTGACGACGAGGCGTTCGCGATCCTGCAGCACGCCGAGCTGCCACGGCCCGGTCACCCAGTACGCGACCTCGTGCGCGTGCCAGCGCCGGAGCTCGTCGGGCGCCTCGCTCCCCGACGGCGGCGGCGGCGGCGCGACGTCACCGAATAGCGCCGCGAACTTCGTCAGCGCGCGCACCGCGCCCTCACCCTCGATGCTGGCCTCGCGCAGCTCGCCGCCCTCGGCGCGCAGCCACGGCACGAACCAGTAGCCGTCGACGCGCACGCCGAGCGGGTAGGGGCTCGTCGTGGTGCGAGTCGCGCGCGCCGCGGCGACGAGATCGTCCAGCGCGGGCGATGCCGGCGCCGGCCGCGAGCTGTCGCGGACCACGACGAGGCCATCGACGGTCTGCGGCACGGCGTGGATCGCTGCCGTGGCCGGAAGTGAAGGCGTGCCCCTCGAATCCGGGCCGGGCGTCGCGGCGTCGCCGACGAGCGCGACCGCCTCGGGCGTCCAGTCGAGCGCGGTCAGCGTCGGCGGTACGGCGTGCAAGAGGCCGGCAGCCTGCAACGAGCGCAGCCAGGTCGCGTCGATCCGGATCAGGTCGGGGCAGCCCTTACCGGCGCGCAGGATCTCGCCGATCACCTGCTGGCCGCGCGCGAACGGCACGAGCGAGGAGTCCACGGAGATCCGGCGGTCGGCGATCAGCCGGTTGAAGACCTCGGTCTCCTCGGGGCCGAACGTGTGGAGGAACTTGATCGGATCGGGCGCCGGCGGGTGGTCACCGCACGCCACGGTCACGGCCGCGATGCAGGCAAGTCCGCGCGGAAGCGACACGCCGGGACTGTACGTGATCGAGCGTGTGCGCGCGTGATACTAGAAGTGCGTGCGCAGCATGACCGGCTTTGGACGTGGCGTCGCCGAGGTCGCCGGCGTGCGCGTCACCGTGGACGTGCGTGCGGTCAACCATCGCTTCCTCGATCTCAAGCTGCGCGGCACCGCGCTCGCGCCGGCGACCGAGGAGGCGATCACGTCGCGCGTGCGCGGCAAGCTCGACCGCGGCGCGATCGCGGTCTCGGTGCACGTCGTGCGGGCGGCCGCGGCCGGCGGGATGCGGATCGACGCCGACGCCGCGCGGCGTGTCCACGCGATGCTCGAGGAGACCGCGACCCAGCTCGGGATCGCAGGGCCGGATCTCGCGCTCGTGCTCGCGCAGCCTGGCGTCGTGGTCGCGCTCGACGAGCAAGCGGGCGATGATCATGCCACGGCGATCCTCGCGGCCCTCGACGCCGCGCTCGCACAGCTCGACGAGATGCGCACCGCGGAGGGAACCGCGCTGGCGACCGAGCTGCGGAGCCGGCTCGACGAGCTCACCGCGCTGCGCGTGATCATCGCCGCGGGCGCCGCGGGCGTCCCGCAGCTGCTGACGAAGCGGCTCCACGAGCGGATCGCCAAGCTACTCGACGGCCAGCAGGATGCGGCTGCGGTGGACCCCGTCCGCCTCGCGCAGGAGGTCGCGACGCTCGCCGATCGCGCCGACGTCACCGAGGAGCTCGTGCGGCTCGCGTCGCACGTCGAGCAGGCGCGGGCATTGCTCGCTGCCGAGGGGGCCGCGGGCCGTCGGCTCGATTTCCTGGTCCAGGAGATCGGCCGCGAGCTCAACACGATCGGCAGCAAGGCTGCGGTCGCCGAGGTCAGCGGGGCCGTGGTCGAGGCGAAGGCCGTCCTCGAGAAGGTCCGCGAGCAGGTTCAGAACGTCGAGTGAGACTGAGGCGGGTGGATCGATTTTCTGTCGGCGCGAAGCGCCGATAGAAAACACCTCACGCCGAAGGAAACCGCTACCGGGACCATCGCTCGCGGCTACCTGAACTCACATCGCAAGGCCAGGAGCGAGCCGCTCGCACTTCTCGGCGTGGGTGTCTCGGGCAATTCACCGGCTTACGCCGGCCTGGACTTGTGGGACTTGGGGCCTGAAACGGCTCGCGCACGCTGGCTGCGATTGGCCGATGTCGTGTGGTGAAGACGCTCCAACTTGAACACTGTCCATCGCCCAATAGAACGTGAGAAACTGGCAGAACCTCGCATTTTTAGTCGACCGCATGAAGCCGAGCGATGTTTTCGACCGCAGACGGTTCCCGCGCACCGAAACGATCCCCGGTACGGCGATCGTAGTTGCACGCGACGATCAGCACGCGCGCTTCTCGATCGACGACCTATCCGCAGGCGGCGCCCAGCTCGTGGGCGAGATGGATCTTCAATCCGGCGAGCGAGTGCGCGTTCACCTGCAGATCAACATCGACCATGTCTTGAGCTTCGACGCCGAGGTCGTCCGTACTGAAATCGTGCCGGGTGATCGATACCGTGTTGGCGTCGCATTTCGCAGCGTGCCGGCCGACATCGAAGATAGGGTCCAGCGGCTCGTGTTGTCCGCGCTCGAACGCCAACGCGCCGAAGCTGTGCCTGCACTCCTGATCCTCGATGACGATCCCGAGATCCGCGCCATCCTCGAACGAGATCTGAAGCAGCTCGGCCGTCGCGTGGTCTCGGTCGCGGCGCCGCTCGATGCGGTCCGTCGACTCCACGATCGGAGTACGCGATTCGATGCGGCCCTGATCGATCTCCAGATCGGCCCGGCCAGCGGGATCGACATGCTCGCGTACCTGAGCGACGACCATCCGACGATTCGTCGTGTGTTGATGTCGGGGCAGATCGGTTCCGGCGTACTTGACGAGGTGATCGCGTCCGGACGGGCTCACGCGGTTCTTGCGAAGCCATGGACGCGCGGGAGTCTCGTGACTGCGCTCGATCATCGGTGACACGTGCTCTGGAGCGCCGCACGTCGAGCCGCCACCTCGCGGCGACGTCAGGCCGTGTCGGATGCGACCGCACAGCGAGGGCGTGCCGGCGACGACTTCGCGCTGATCGGCCGGCGCAGACAACCGAGGAACGGCCGCCGATGCCGACTGGCAAGGCCGGTGGCGCCACGCGATACGATGGGTGATGTCTCGCGCCATCGGCATCGATCTCGGTACAACGTTCTCGTGCGCTGCGATCGTCGACGATGGCCGCCCGCAGATCATTCGTTCGCGGCTCGGCTACTCGACGATCCCCTCGATCGTCGCGTTCGTCGGTGGCAGGTCGGTGATCGGACAGCCGGCGGAGCGCGAGATGATCCTCCGGCCCGAAGACACGATCTACGGAGCGAAGCGCTTGCTCGGTCGTCACGTGTTGCCCGGGGTGCTGGACAAGTTTCAACCGCATTTTCAGTACCAGCTCGTGGCCGACGACCAAGGCTTCGTGGCCGCTCACGTGGCCGGCCGCGTCGTTTCGTTCGTCGACGTGTCGGCGATGATCTTGCGCGAGTTGCGCGCCGCAGCGGCCGAGGGGCTGGGCTACCAGGTCGATCGTGCGGTCATCACGGTCCCGGCCTACTTCAACGAGAACCAACGGCAGCTCGTGCGCGAGGCAGGTCGCCGCTCGGGTCTCGAGGTCCTGCGGATCATCAACGAGCCGACCGCGGCGGCCTTGTGCTTCGGGTACAAGCAGACCGAAAAGAAGCGAGTGCTGGTGTTCGACCTGGGAGGCGGGACGTTCGACGTATCCATTCTCGATATCGACGGCAACATCTTCAACGTGATCGGCACCGACGGCGACACCTTCCTGGGCGGGCTCGACTTCGACGCGCGGGTGGTCGCGCACTTCACCACCAAGCTCGAGGCCAGCCTGAAAACACCGATTCGCCTCGATCCGGTCTCAGCGCAACGCCTCCGCGCCGCGGCGCAAGAGGCCAAGCAGCAGCTCAGCGTGCAGGAGATGGCGCTGGTCAACCTTCCGGCGATGACGCTGGTCGATGGGACGCAGTTCGCGGTCGCCGGCCCCGTGACGCGGCAGGAGCTCGAGCACATGTCGAGCGATCTGGTCGACCGCGCGCTCGAGATCACGGCGCGAGCGCTCGCCACGGCGGGGCTGACGCGGGCCCAGATCGACGATGTCTTGCTCGTGGGCGGCCAGACCCGCATGCCGGTGATTCACCGGCGCCTGCGCGAGATGTTCGGCAGAGAGCCCACCAAGCGGATTCATCCCGACGAGGTGGTCGCGCTCGGCGCCGCGATCGCAGCCGACTCCCACGATCGGTTCGACGCGGCCGTGTTGATGGACGTGGTGCCGCTGCCGATCGGCATCGTCGGAGCCGGCGGGCGGTTTCGTTCGGTCATCGGGCGGAACACGCCGGTCCCGCACACTGCCACGATCGAGGTGACCATCGAGCCGGCGCAGACCGTCGTGAAGCTGGCGGTGTTTCAAGGCGACCGGATCCGGGCCGCGGACAACGATTACCTCGGCATGTTGATCCTCGACGACGCCCCGGCCGCCGCGGCGCCGCAAACTTGCGAGCTCACCTTCCACCTCGATTCCGAGTGTCTGCTCACCGTCCGGGCGCGCATCGGAGGCACCGACCGTGCCGTCACGCTCGCGACCCAGCAGACACCGGACGACGTGCTCGCGACCCTGGGGGCCGAACGCGTTCGTACCGTGAAGGAGGGGGGGCAGACTTCGACACCACTCGCCACGACCCCGCCGCGACGAGCGGCATCGCAGGGCACGGCGCTGCCACAACGGGGCCTGTGGACTCGCCTGGTGACGTGGTTCCAGAGAAGCCGATAGCTGCGGGCGCTCCGGGCTCGAACGAGAGCGGTCAGCTCGGCGACAGCACGCGCACACGGCGCGGCGCGGCGGTGCCGGTCGCGGATCTTGCCGAGGTCGCCGGCGTCGCGCTCGCCGACAACCACCGTTGCGCGCGCCTCGTCGACGGCGCGCTCGCGTGTCGGGGCGGCAACATCTACGGCGGCCGGCGAAACCGCGTCGAGCGACCCGGCGGAGCGAGATCCTGGCGAACACCGCGGGCTCAGAACGTCGAGTGAGCCTCGCGTCTCGATCAGAGTCTCGTGTAAAGATGCCGGCGTGAGCCTTCGAGCGGAAGCGCAGGCACGAGCGACCGGGGACCGTGGTGTCCTGGTGATCGTCTCGTCGCCGTCCGGAGCGGGCAAGACCACGCTCACGCGCCGCCTGCTCTCGGAGCTCCCGCAGCTCGAGTTCTCGGTGTCGTACACGACCCGGCCGATTCGACCCGGCGAGGTCGATCACCGCGACTATCACTTCGTCAGCCCGGCCGAGTTCGACGAAATGGTGCAGCGTGGCGAGTTCGCCGAGCACGCCTACGTCCACTCGAACCGCTACGGCACCGCGCAGGCGCCCGTCGAGGCTGCGCTCGCGAACGGCCGCGACGTGATCTTCGACGTCGACTGGCAGGGCGGGGCGGCGCTGTCGAATCGGTGGCCACAAGATTCTCTGAAGATCTTCATCCTGCCCCCCGACCTCAAGACCCTCGAATCCCGGCTGCGTCAGCGGGCCACCGATGATCCGAAGATCATCGACCGGCGGCTCGCCAAGGCGATCGAGGAGCTCGAGCACTACTCCGAGTACCAGCACCTGATCGTCAACGACGATCTCGAGCGCGCCTACACGGTGCTGCGTGCCATCTACTTGACGCGCCGCTACGGCACCGCCGACCGGCCTGATGTTCCCTTTGCGCTGGGCGACCTTGCACGCGTCGTCGCGGCGAACCGCGCGACGGCGCCCGATGCTCACGCCAACCGGCTCGTGGGACGCAGCTGAGACAGCCGCGCTCCTCGGGCGTCGCTCGGATGTCGCATTGACGATGGCGGTGGCTTGCGCCACCCTGAGGCTATGGCGGGTCACATCGTGCAGCGAACCCTCCTGGCAGTCCTCGCGATGCTGGCGGTCACCGGCTGCACGCGGACCTTTCGCGCATCGACCGTCCAGCCCAATCCCCTCGCGCAGCCGAACGAGACGCTGCGCCAGTCCGAACGGCTGACGATCGTCACCGGCGACATGGAGCTCGACACGCCAGCGCCTGCCGAGCCGACGCAGCGCGCATCGATCGTCCGCAACAATCGCTACCCGCTCTATAACCAGGCGAGCTTCACGATCGTCTCGCGCGATCGGCTGCGCTTCCACGTCCAGCTCGATCACAAGTGGCAGGAGTGGGCCGACCTCCGGACCTGGAAGGTCTACCTCGAGGATGACACCGGCCGTCGGTGGATCCCCGAGTCGGTCGAGCACGCGCGCACGAAGATCATGACGACGATGTGGGATCGCGAACAGCGGACCGCGGTGCGCAACCGGTTCGGCGACGTGATCGCGATCAACGATGACGGCTGGCGCAACCGACAGACGCTCGGAAATATCTCGGTGTTCCGCGGCAAGGCGGACTTCGTCTTCTACCAGCGTGATCTGTTCCACGCAAACGTTCGCAGCTTGAAGCTCGTCGTCAAGCGTCCTGGCGAGGCCTTCGAGTTCACGTGGAAGTTTCACGATGGCGACACCGGTCTCGACGACCCCCAGTAGCGCGAGGCGCCGCGGGACGGGCAGGTCACGTCCTGCGTGGTAGCCTGCTGATCTGGGGTTTCCGCAGTAGATGCACCAGCTGGATCAGATCCTCTCCGAGCTTGCCGGTTACTACCCGAGCGCCGACCTGCCTCTCGTCCGGCGCGCGTACCAGTTCGCCGCGCAGGCGCACGCCGGTCAGACCCGCAAGTCGGGTGATCCGTATGTCACCCATCCGCTCTCGGTCGCGCAGATCATCACCGAGCTCAAGCTCGACGTCGCCTCGGTCTGCGCGGGGCTCCTCCACGATTGCGTCGAGGACACGAGCGCCACCGTCGAGCAACTCTCGGACCTGTTCGGCAAGGAGGTCGCGTTCCTCGTCGACGGCGTGACGAAGCTCGGCAAGCTGCCGTACTCGACGCGCGAGGAGCAGCAGGCGGAGAACTTCCGCAAGATGCTGCTGGCGATGGCGCGCGATATCCGCG
>JBKJUF010000162.1:0-4235 GCA_046590445.1 Kofleriaceae bacterium | reverse complement strand
GCGTTTTGCGAACGCGTCGCTAAGTGAGCGGCATTGCCTCTAACGGCCATTCGGCGGCAATGCGGCGACCATGCGGCGACCGTGCGGCGGCCATTCGTGCGAGGGTCCCTCGCCGAGCATGAACCTGCGACACCAGCCCGAGACTCGTCGCACGTGAGCTGTCACGTTCCGTGATCGAGTCGCGGTTCAAGTCGCGGATCCGTCGGTGATACGACACCGAAGGAACGCCTTGACAGCATTCGCCAACGGTTAGTACAAGCGGTCGGCTTTTCGCGTTTTTGCATCACACCGTTGCACCTCCGTAACGGTGGGATTTCGAGGAGAAGAGAGATTATGAAGAGGTTTTCGAGTCATCTGTCGTGCGCCGCCATCGCCGCCGTCGCGGTGATCAGTTGCACCAGTACCGAGAGCGCGACCGACCTCAACCCGGAAGGGCCGCCGATGGTTCGCCAGGTTCGCCTCTTCGAGAAATTCATCGACGACGGTACGCCGCCGCGCGAGCGCAGCCGCCGGGTCTTCGCGTTCGGCTCTCACGAGCTCGCGGATCCGGCCGAGGTGCACGAGGTGACCAGCGCGTCGGCGCTCAATGGCGCGGTCGGCAACCCGATCCGCATCATCATGGACGAGCTCCTCGTCGGCAATCACCTCGAAGAGATCGCGTGTCGCGGCACCGTCGACGAGGACGCGCTCGCCCGCGTGCCGCTGAGCGCCACGCCCGAGGATGTCACGCGCTGCGCGGCGCCCGACGACGTGCTGCCGCGGACCTGCCCGGCCTCGAACCCGAACTCGATCTGCATCTGCCAGAACGATAACGGCTGCCTCGTCGGCTCGAAGCTGATCGAGAAGAACCAGCCGGTCGGCATCCTCGACATCGACGAGGACGGCGGCGCGGACGAGACCCGCATGATCGCCGGCTCGGTCGCGCTCAAGTGCGGCGCCGGCGGCGCGATCGACGTGCCGATCAACCTCGACCTCAGCTACTGGAACCCGTCGGGCGATCAGAACCGCCCCGCGCAGGGTGGCTTCGACGCGCTCGGCCCGGCGGTCGTGCTGACGCCGAACGGCGCGATGCCGACGAACGTCGATTGCGGCCTCGTGTTCTCGGAGGAGATCGTCGACAAGCAGGGCCAGAAGGTCTGCGCGCCCGCCGGTGGCGATGTCGCGGCTGGCTGCACCCCGGGCGATACCAGCGCGTTCAAGTTCAAGGTCGAACCGCTCAAGATCGAGCCGCTCTCGATCAACAGCGGCGACACCGGCGTCAGCCCGAACCTGACGGCGAGCCCGCTCGACTTCTCGCTCAACGTTCCGGTCAAGGCCGCGACCGTCACCACGGCGACCGTCACGATCTCGCCCGCCGCCGCCGGCATGACCGTCACGTTTACCGGCACCAACATGCGGACGATCCGGCTCTCCGGGACGACGCTCGCAGCGAACACGGCCTACACCGTGACCTTCACGACGGCCATCCAGGACACCTTCAATCAGCAGCTGCCCGCGCCGGTTGTCATCACCTTCACGACCGGCACCTAAGCTCGAACGGGGAACCCAGCAATGCAGGCAAATACTCTTCTCCGGTTTCGCAGTTCGGGCAGTTCGGGCAGTCCGAGCTGGCTCTTCGCCGCCGTCCTCGGGACGTCCGCGCTCGTGCTCGGCCACCTCGCCGATCCGTCGGTCGCACGTGCGCAGTCATCCACCGCCGGCGCCATCCAGGGCGTCATCGTCGACTCGAAGACCGGCGAGAAGCTCGCTGGCGTCACGGTCACGGTCACGTCTCCGTCACTCCAGGGCACGCAGACGGCGATCACCGATGGCAACGGCTTCTTCAAGATCTCCGAGCTGCCGCCCGGCGAGTACCTCGTCACGTACTATTACCTCGACATCACGCTCGAGCGCTCCGGCATCAGCGTCGGCGTCAACAAGGTGACCCCGGGCCACCAGAAGATCGATCAGGGCAAGGCCGGCGGCGAGATCGTGAAGATCACCGACAGCGCGCCGACGATCGATCCGACGTCGACCACGCAGGGCATCACGATCGACAAGAACTACATCAAGAACATCCCGGTGCCGGGGCGCACGTTCGAGTCGGCGCTCGGTGCAGCCGCCGGTTCGACGAACGACGGCAGCGGTGGCGTCTCGTTCTCCGGCAGCTCCGGTCTCGAGAACCAGTACTACGTCGACGGCGTCAACACGACGGGCCTGACGTTCGGCACCGTCGGCTCGCCGGTGATCAACGACTTCATCGAGGAGATCGAGGTCCTCACCGGTGGCTACAACGCCGAGTTCGGCCGCGCGACCGGCGGCATCGTCAACGTCGTCACCAAGTCCGGCTCGAACGAGCTCAAGGGCTCCATCTTCGGCTACTGGCAGCCCGGCCAGCTGACGGCCGGCTCCGAGCGCACGGCGAGCAACGCCTCGTCGATCGACGCGACCCGCGACAACGGCTACGAAATCGATTTCGGCTTCGAGGTCGGCGGTCCGATCATCAAGGACAAGCTGTGGTTCTTCGTCGGCTTCGTGCCGAAGTTCACCCGCGTGAACGTGACGCGTTCGATCAAGCGCCAGACCGACTGCCGCCAGCTGCAGGCCGACGGCACGCTGTCGGGCTGCGATCCGCGCAGCTCGGCGATGGGCGGGTTTGCCGATAGCCAGCCGGACGTCGATCCGGAGACCGGCTTCTACCTGACCGACTCCGCCTGCGGTGGTCCGAACCAGCCGGCGTGCGAGGTCCGCACCGGCAAGCAGAACGCGTACAACATCCTCGGCAAGATCAACTACGCCGCGAACCCCGAGAACCAGGGCCAGCTGTCGGTCCAGGTGCTGCCGGCGAAGTTCGACAGCCCCGGCATCTACGGTCCGATCACGTCAGGTAGCAGGGCAAGCCTCCTGACGACCGACGTCTCGGCAAAGTGGACCTCGAAGTTCAACGACAACAAGACCGAGATCGAGGCCGTGATCGGCTGGCACCGCGACAAGGTGACGGACGAGGCCTACGATCCGTCGCTCGCAGGCGAGCCGCTCCAGGTGCTCTCCGGGAGCAGCCTGTGGATGCTCGGACGTGGTGGCAACGGGACGCCCGAGCGCCCCGAGACCCTCGCGACCTGCTACGACGCGGTCCCCGGCGGTCCGCCGGCGCCCGCGGGCGTCATGGACCCGTACCCGGGCATCAAGAACTGCCCGATGGACACCGTGCCGTACGTCATCGGCGGCCCCGGCTCGATCACGAACGACGTCGAGCAGCGCCGCTCGGCGAGGCTCGGCATCACCCAGCGCGTCAAGGCGGCGGGTAGCCACGAGTTCAAGGCCGGCATCGACGTCGAGAACAACCTGTCCGACAAGTCGCGCCTGTACTCGGGCGGCGCCTTCCTCCAGACCCTCGTCGACTCGAACCTCGTCGTCGCCACGCGCTGGGTCCAGCTCCGCGGTCGCACCGATCAGGGCGCGATGAGCGAGGGCCGGTTCGACAACCGGTGCCGCACCCCCGATCCCGAGGGTGGCGGCGCGACCGGCGGGTCCGGCACGATCGACTTCGTGTGTGACTACCTCGGCGGCGAGCTCGGCGATCCGGGCACGCAGGTCGCGGGCAACACGCTCAACTGGTCGGCCTACCTCCGCGATTCGTGGCAGATCCAGCCGAACCTGACGCTCAACGTGGGCCTTCGCTACGAGGAGCAGCGCATGCGCTACTCGAGCGAGCTCCAGAACCAGGTCGATCCGCTCACCGGCGTCCAGCTCGGCAAGAACGCGATGACGCTGACCGGCATGTTCGCGCCGCGCGTCGGGCTGCTCTACGACTGGACGAAGGAAGGCCGCTCGAAGGTCTACGCCCACTGGGGCCGGTTCTACGAGTCGATCCCGATGCAAATCAATAACCGCTCGTTCGGCGGCGAGAGCAACTTCCGGCAGGTCTTCCAGAACGCGACGATCACGTGTGAGGGCGGTACCGATCCGAACATCGGCGGCGCGAACGGCAAGGCCTGCCTCACCCAGGAAATCGACCCTGCCACCGGCATGCCGGTCGACCGCGTCGGCGCCTCGGAGAACCTGTTCGGCGCGAGTGGCGTGCTCGTCGCCCCCGGCATCAAGTCGCAGTACATGGACGAGATCATCGCGGGCTTCGAGTACGAGCTCCTCGACGATCTCAAGGTCGGCGTCTCGTACCAGAACCGCCGCATGGGCCGCGTGATCCAGGACGTCCCGACGGACGGCGCACAGGCCTACATCATCGCGAACCCCGG
>JBKJUF010000082.1:0-11645 GCA_046590445.1 Kofleriaceae bacterium | reverse complement strand
GACCCTGCTGACCTCGGGTGCAAACCCGGCACGCGTCGATAGCGTCGGCAACAGCGCGGGGAGCCTTGCCGCAGGCCAGGGCAACGAGGAGCTCGTCGAACTACTGGCGAAGTGAGCGTGACGCCTTCCCATCGTGGCCTGATGGTCGCCGAGGGTGCTGCGCTCCGACAGGCGCCTGACCGGTGTACGGTCCCGCCATGACCGAGCCCACCGATGACGCCCGCGCGGCGACCGCAGCCGCTGCTTACTGGGGCCTGGGGCCGCGTCGCCTCGCGAACGTCGCGGGGCTCGCGGCGCCGCCACGCGCGCTGACGATCGGCATGGAGGAGTACCTCGCGACCAAGACCAAGAGTGCGTGGGGCTGGGTCGTCGCGGCAGGCGTGTTCGTCGGCGCTGTCATGCTGCCGTTTCAGCCGCTCTACGCGGTCGGCTCCGTCGGCGTGTTCGCGATCGCGTTCGTCATGCGCAAGGAGACGCTCGCGCGGCGCGCGAAGCTGCGCGACGTCCTCGAGAACGGCACGCTCGTTCACTCGACGGTCGAGCAGGTCCACGGCACGAACCACTCGACGCACTCGCCGATGGCAGGCCGCATGATCGTCGGCGACCGGGTGCAGACGCGCGTCACGCTCGTGCTCGATGACGGGCGCCGGATCCGCTACGAGACGTGGGACGCCGGGCTCGGCGCGCTGCTGCAGCCCGGGCTGAACTTCGAGCTGCTCGTGCACCCCGCGCACCCCGACATCGTCGTGTCCACGATCGAGCTGCCGCCGGGCTGAACGTCAGAGCTGCCAGCGGACCGCGGTGCCGGATTCCGGCGCGTAGCTGCACTGGCCGCCGGTGCGGACCGCGCGGTCGAGGTGATCGGCGAGGGCCGGATGTTGCTCGCGGATACGCTCGATCGTCTGGCGGATGGCGCGCGTCACGCTCGCGCGAGCGCGCTCGTTGGTCGAGCTCGCGAGCCGGTCACGTCCGCCGAGGCCGACCGCGCGCGCGAGCTCGCGGAGCAGAAACTCGCGTTCGGCCTGTGCCTGTTCGACGCGCCCGAGATCGTGACGTGCGGTGGCTTCCTCGAGATCTTCGTCGATCTCGGAGAGCCGGCGTCGATATGCCTGCTTCGCACGTGCGTCGAGTGCGGGCCCCGCATCGCCGGTGACGTTCGAGGAGGCCGTGTCGCCGCGCTCGAGGGCAACCAGCTCGAGGACGGGAAACGCCCGTGCGGGCTCGGCGAACATCCGGGCGACGTAGTGCAGCCCCTTGAGGTCTGGCAGCCGCGCGGTCTGTCCCGCAAACGTGAGGCACCACGTCTCGCCTTCGCGACGAAACACCGCCGACGTCGCAGCCGGCTCCGATGTGTGGCTCACCGGTGCCGCCGAGCCCTGCCTGGCCAGCACGCTCTGCGCGCTGCGCAGCTCGAGGTCGGCGAGGGGTGCGTTGCCTTCGGCGCGATGCGCGTCGGCGAGGCCGAGCCGGACGAGCGCCATCTCGTAGGGCGCGCCGACTTCATTCCAGAGCTGCGCCGCGCGCCCGAGGCTGTCGCGAGCTCCCGCAGCGTCGCCGCTCGCGAGGCACAGCTTGCCACGCGCGCCCGCGGCAGCGGCAGCGAGAGCCTTGCTCTCGAAGTGCGCGGCGATGCTCTCGAGCTCCTCGGTCGCGACACGCGCCTCGTCGAGCCGGCCGGCTGCGACCGCGATCCCGACCTGGGCCTCGAGGAGCGGTGCACGCCGGAGCTGCGTGTTCGGCGGCTGCTCCTTGGACGGCACGCTCGATGGGTGCGCGAGCGCGTAGCGGATCGATCCGGATGCCAGCTCGACTTCCTGCTTCGCGAGATGCACGAGCGCCAGGCCCGGCTGCGCGTCCCAACCACACTCGTGGGCCTCGCGGAAGGCTTGCTCCGCGCCGGCCACATCACCGCGCTGCAGCCGGATCCGCCCGAGCTCGGTCAGCGGCCAGCCGAGCTCGCGCCGCAGGTACGGGCGCAGCTCCTCGCACGCGGCGCTCGCCTCGTGCTCGGCCGCTTCGCAGTCGCCGCGCAGCCGCAGGATCTCGGCGCGATGGACGCGACATCGTCCGTGCAGGCTGCCGATCGCATTCGTGCGCGCCCAGCGCTCCATCGCCTGGGTCCACTGCTCGGCGAGGTCGTAATGCGCGACCGCCTGGAGCGCGCATACGACCTCGCAATAGACGACGCCGGTCGATAGCGCATCGAGCTCGCCCGACAGCATCGCGATCCCGGCTTCATCGAGCATCGCGAGGCCCGCGCGGACGTCGCCCGCGAGCAGCAGGCAGCGCGCCGACGCGACATGTCCGATCGCCGCCGCGGCACGGTCGTGGCTCGCGCCCAGCTCGATCGCGCGGTCGGCTTGCTGGCGTGCGGTCGCGAGGTCGCCCGACAGCAGGCGCTCGTAGGCGCGCACGGCCGCGAACCATGCATGCACGGCGCTCGGCTCGCAGGTCGCGAGCAGGCGGTCGGCCCGGGCGAGCCAGCCGCGCACCGGCGCCATGAGCGCGGTGTCGAACAGCAGATGCATCGCGACATGGACCGCGGCATCGGCGGCGGCGAGCGGTTCATCGGCCGCGGCGGCCTCGGTGTAGATCCGCTCCCAGGTCTCGATCGTGACGTCGAAGTGACCGGCGGCGTAGGCGACCCCGGCGAGCAACGACAGGTCGGGGCGGCTCAGCCCGGCCGGATCGGCCTCGGCGAGCAGAGCATAGGCGTGCTCCCAGTCGCCGGACGCGGCCGCCACCTTCGCTCGCTCGACCAGGCTGCTCATCCGGCCCCTCTGTAACGCGCCAGGTTCCCGCCGTAACCACAAAAGTTACGCCTTCGTCGCAACATGATGAACACGGCAAACGTGAATGGTGTCGAGCTCGAGTACGAGAGCGTGGGGACCGGCGATCCGGTCCTGCTGATCAGCCCGGTGCTGGCCGATGGATTTGTACCGCTGGTGGCCGAGCGCGCGCTCGCAGATCGATGTCGGCTGGTCGTCTATCACAAGCGCGGCTGGGTTGGCAGCACGCGGACTCCCGGCCCGGTCACAGTGGCCGAGCACGCCGCGGATGCCCGCGCGCTGCTCGATCATCTCGGGATCGCGCGAGCACACGTGGCGGGTCACTCCAGCGGTGCGGCGGTTGCCCTGCAGCTCGCGATCGACCATCCCGACAAGGTTCATTCCCTCCTGCTGCTCGAGCCGTCGTTGCTCACCCTACCGAGCGCGCAGACCTTCTTCGCCAAGGCGGGACCGGCGTTCGACGCGTTCGCCGCCGGCGACTGCGAGCAGGCGGTCGCGATCTTCCTGGCGGCGGCGAGCGGCCTGCCGTGGGCCGAGTGCCGGGCCATCCTCGAAGCCCGCGTGCCGGGGTCGGTCGCGCAATCGATCAAGGACGCCGATACGTTTTTTGGCGTCGAGCTCCCTGCCCTCACGCAGTGGACGTTCACGGCCGAGCAAGCCGCAAAGGTGCGCCAGCCGACGCTGTCGATCCTCGGCAAGCAGACCGAGCCGCTCTGGGTCGACGTCGACGCGCTGTTGCGATCGGCGATGCCGAACATCGCGTCGACGACGATCCAGGATGCTGGCCACCTCCTCCACATCCAGAACCCGCAGCCGGTGGCCCGCGCCTTCACCGCGTTCCTCGAACGAAACCCGATCCACGCGTGACGATTCAGGCGTCGGGCTGCATGGTCAATGTCGCTGGTCTGCGAACAACGCTTGCGTTGTAACCTGCGTCGCGTATGGCCAGCCCGCAACGCTTCGTCCACATCACACCCGGATCGCCCGACGGTGCCAGCGCGCGCTACACGGCGGTTGGCGAGTAGGCGTGGGGGTCACGTGCTTGTTCTACGCACTCGACTGGGCGGCGTGGCGCGCCTCCTCCTCCGGCGAACGCTCGAGCTTTGTGTGGCAACCACCCGAGCCGCGCGCGGTGCGCGAGATCAGCGCCGACCGGAGCGTCCAGCAGTGGAAGTACGCGATCGCGGCGGGTGATTGCTGGGACCTGATGCGCACGGCGCTCGACGCCGACGCACAGCGGACCTACGACGAGCTGTTCGGCTCGCTGTTCTGGGAGAGCCCGTACGGTCCGCGCCAGGATCTGGGCGAGCTCTCGGGTGCGATGCTATCGCTCGACCCTGAAAACGTGGCAGCGCAGCACCGCGCGCTGCTCGACGATGACCTCGAGGGCCTCGAGCCGTTCTTCGACGCTCGCTGTCCTCCCGAAGGCCTAATCGCCACGTTCGCGGAGCTTCGCCGGTATCTCGAACGTTGGGCCGCGTTGCTCGCCCGGGTCCGCGATACAGAGGCGCTCGTCGGCATGGGGTGACCTCGGTCGCAGCGCGAGCCCGCACGACTCGCGCGCTGCTGTCTGTCACTCGAGTCGTGCGTAGAACACCGAGCTCAGGGCAGTGACGTCGCTCGAGCTTGCGTTGACGTTGATCGCCGTGCTGTAGACCCTGCCGCTGCGGCGGTACGCGCTGATCTCGAATGTCCCCGGCATCCCGTTCGTGGACTGCTTGACGAACAGCTCGTCACCGTCGGGCGCCAGCGCCGGGGTTCCGAGCTTGGCGCCGGCTCGGCTCGATCGTCGCGGGAAGCAGGAGCTCGTCGAGCTCGCCCTCGTACAACGAGTGCTCGTCCAGCTCCCCGATGCACATCGCGGTCGCACGGCCAGTCGTCGCGCTGATCGTGTACTGGAAGCAATCCTGCGGCACGGCCTGGATGATCGCACGCGCGTATACCGGCGCGGCACCGTCGCTCGGACAGCGCGGCGGCGCGGCCTCGGCCAGCACGCTGGCTTCGAGCGCGAAGACCTGGTTGCAGCTCGCGAGCATGGCGACGCCTAGCGCGAGGTGCAAGGCCGGGTAGCGTGGAGACTGTATGCGGAGCTTCCACTCTAACGCCAGCGACGCACTGGATGACGCCTATCGGTACGGCTGCGGACCGAGGTAGTCGCGCTTGCCGATCTCGACGCCGTTGTGCCGGAGGATCGCGTACGCGGTCGTCAGGTGGAAGAAGAAGTTCGGCATCGCGTGCTCGACGAAGTAGTCAGACGCCGCCATCGTCTTGCCTTCCCAGCGCGGCGTCGTGACGCTGCGGGTCTCGGCACCGTCGAAGTCGGTCTTGCTGAAGCCATCGAGGTACGCGATCACCGAGGCGATACGCTTGCGCAGCTCGTCGACGGTCTGCTCGGTGTCGGCGTGGGCCGGCATCTCCTTGCCGGTGGTGCGGCCGGCCGCGTACTTCGCCTGGTCGCAGGTCGCCTGGATCTGGCGCCCCAGCGGGAACATGTCGGGTGCGAGCCGGGCGTGGAGCAGCGTGTTGACGTCGAACTTCTTGGTGGTCGCAAACGCGGCCGTCTTGTCGAGGCAACCGTCGAGGCTCCGCAGCAGCTTCTTCATCTCGAGAACGATGGGGTAGAAGGACATGCGCCTCGGTAGCACCGATGCCTGGACGCTGTCACCCGGCCGGACCGTCAGGGCGTTCAGCTGTTCGCCGTCGTCAGTGCGCCGCGCTGCGGATTCACCACACAGAACCGCTGGCCGGTTGGCGCCTCCATCACCCACCATCGCTTCACGAAGCCGATCCGCTTCGCACCCAGCGCCTCGAGCCGCGTGACCTCGGCCTCTCGATCGTCGCTCTCGATATCGACGTGGATGCGGCTCTCGTGCTCGACCTGCTGGAGCAGCCCGTTGGGCTTCGCGGCCAGCTCGCGGTAGCTGCCGCGGAAGGACTCACCTTCGGATGGATGCCTATGCTGGGCGCAAAGAGGCTCGGCGACCCGAATGGACCGCCTAGCACGTTTCACTCGATCCTACGTTCGTGACTCAGCTCTACCGGTTGTTTCTCGGTATATCCGTCGGTGTCCGTCGACTTCGTTCGGATGCCTCTTCGTCACGTCACCGTGTGGTGATGATCTTACGAGTGATGGTCTCCATCAGGTTTTCAACCGCTCACCTTGGATTCGCCGTCGCGATCCTCCGCTCTTGACCTTTGTCGTCTAGCTGATCTTGCGATCTGCATCGAGCGATAGTCTTCAGCGTCTCTCGGTAGGCGGCCTGTCTTCCTTTCGTAGACTTCCCTGTACGAGCTTTGGTTTCTCACTTTCGTGCTGAGCGGTCCGTTCCGACCGCCGAGCCCGCCTCTCTGAATGGGAGAAGGAGCAACAGCCGTGCCCTGCGCCGGTGACACGATCACGGTGACTTGACGCGCCCCATACGTGCGGCGGCGTCCGCTGCGGTTGCGTGCGTGACCAGCCCGCTCAGCGCGGAATCCCTACTACGTTCCGTGACGTGCCTGGGTGCCGCTGGTCGGCCGATCGGTGACCATCCGGGCGGTCGTCGCCACGTCGATTTGTTCGCCGAGCTCGCGGGCTGTCGGCTCGAACTCGGAGTACGCGATGCACTAACCAGGATCGCGTTGAAGTGGATCCAAGGTACGTGATCGCGGGCGAGCCCAGTCGACCACGATCGGCTCGCCGAACGATCCGATGATCACGTTCGACGGCTTGAGGCCGCGATGGATCACGCCCTCGCTGTGCGCGTAGCCGACGGCATCGGCGATCGCAATCACGTGCGGGACCCAGGCGCTCGCGGAGCGTGTGCCGGTCGCCGATCAGCTCCTTGAGCGTGCGCCCCTCGACCAGCTTCATCACGTAGTACGGATCGCCCTTCGGCCTAACGATCGGATCGTCGGTGTCCAGAACCGGACCCAAGGCGGCCGGCGGTAGATCCTCGCGATTGTTGACGACGCTGGGTGCCGTATTCGTGAGGCCGGCCGCACCTGGGCTCGGCGCGCGCGGAGCGAGCATTTCAGTGCGATCCGGGACGGGATCCGGTGCGATGACGATCGATCGGGTGGTGGCGTCAACCTGCCACACCCCCACGAGATTCCCGTGTCCGGCATCCGGTGGACCAAGATGATCGGATTTCGCGTGTTTCTCGGGCGAAGGCTCGTTAGAGTCCGCCGTTATGCGAAAGCTCCTTGCGGTCGTTGTCCTGGCTGCGTGCGGTCCAGGGGTGCGCGACAGTGGGACCGATGCTGCGTCGCAGGCTGACGCGCCCACCGGTGACGCTTCGACGACCGATACGTCTCGGGTTTACGCGCACAGCGGCGGGATGCTGTACCGGCTCAACAGCCTGACGCTTGCCGCGATTCCGGTCGGGCCGATGACCGGGCTGGCGACCGACGAGCAGCTCCTCGATCTCGCGATCGATGCAAACGATGGCCTCGTCGGGGTCACCGCGACCCGGCTGTTCAGTCTCAACGCGACCTCGGGTGCAGCCACGTTCATCCGCGACCTCACTGGCGACGCCCGCGGCCTCACGAGCCTGTCGTACGTGCCCCAGAGCCTCTCGGATCCGGCAAGCCCCGACATCCTGATCTCTGCCAACGGGTCGGGTCAGGTCTTCCAGATCAACCAGGCGACCGGGACGGCGACGCAGATCGGTAGTTACGGCACGGCGGCCGGCGGTGCCCTGATCCGGTCGAGCGGTGATCTGTTCGGCGTGCGCGGCCTCGGCATCTTCGCGACCGTCGACGTCGGCAGCGAGTCGCAGGACTATCTCGCCCGCATCGACCCCGCGAACAACTGGAAGGCCACTCCGCTCGGGATCGGGACGGGCTTCGACAAGATCTTCGGTCTCGGTTACTGGGGCGGCAAGATCTACGGCTTCGTCGACAACGGCTTCGAAGCTGGCGGCGGCAAGATGATCCAGATCGATCCGAACACCGGCGCGGGCACGCTACTGAGCTCGGCGAACGTGCGGTGGTTCGGCGCGGGCGTCGCGACCGACGCGCCGCTGCTCTAGTTTTTCTTGCGAGGGCGGGCTGCCTCGGCGAGCACCTCCTCCACCGAAGCGATCGTCATCGGGTGGTAGTTCGTGCGGACGCGTGCAAACGTCCGCTTCGCGAAGGCGAGGCCGTCCGGCGTCGTCACGAGTGCGCGATAGATCGGCATGATCAGCTTGCGGCGGCCGACGCGCGCGACGAACAGGCTGATCGCGGGGCGCGTCACGCGATACCCCGAGCGGATCGTCAGCGGATACCAGCGCTGCGCGAGCTCGGCGTTCTTGGTGTCGGTCAGCGCGAGTGCGCGGTCGAGCTCGACGAGCTGCGCCTCGGACAGCGTCTCGGGGAGCTCCTCGAGGAAGTGCACGCGCTCCTGCGTGCTCCACGTCGCGAGCGTCGCCGGCTCGAGCTTCGCGGTAGCGGCGAGCCAGCGCATGCGGATGTCATCCACCGCACGCAGCCGTGCCGATGCGGCGACCGGCGCGGTCTTCGGAACGCCGTCGCCTTCGAGCCACGCCGCGAGCTCGACTTCGGTGATCGCGCCCGGCTTCTTCGGGAACAGGTCCGCGCGCATGAACGTCACGAAGTCGTCGGTCGTCACGCTCGTGAACGCGTTGCGATCGAACCATTTGCGGAGGAACGCATCAAACGTCGCGCGGCCGAACCGCAGCTCGAGGGCCTGCAGGAACCACTGGCCTTTCTCGTACGCGACGTCGTACATGTCATCGGGATCGCGTTCGGGCGCGGCGACGGACCGCAGCCGCTGGCGCATGGGCGGCGACGTGTTCAGCTTCTCGAGTAGCGACCGCTGGGTCAGGACGTTCTCGATGTCCGCGAGCTCGCGCCCATACACCGCCTCGATCACGCGGTTCTCGACGTACGTCGTGAACCCTTCGTTGAGCCACAGATCCTTCCAGCTCGCATTGGTGACGAGGTTTCCCGACCAGCTGTGCGCCAGCTCGTGCGCGATTAGCCCGACCAGCGAGCGATCGCCGACCAGCACGGTCGGCGTGATGAAGCTGAGCCGCGGATTCTCCATCCCGCCGAGCGGAAAGCTCGCCGGCAAGATCAGCAGATCGTAGCGGCCCCACCGATACGGGCCATACAGCCCCTCGATCACCGCGATCATCTTCTCGGTACCCGCGAACTCGAACACCGCGCGATCGACCATGCTTGGCTCCGCCCACACGCCCGAGCGCGGCGAGATCGGCTTGAACGCGAGGTCACCGACCGCCAGCGCGAGCAGATACGAAGGCACGGGCTCCGTCATGCGGAAGCTGTAGTCGCCATCGCGCACGACGGCCGGATCGTTGTCGGCGGACATCAGCGCCACCACCGCCTTGGCCGTGCGGATGCGCGCCGAATACGTGAACCGAACCCCTGGCGTGTCCTGCAGCGGGATCCAGCTCCGCGCATGGATCGCCTGCGACTGGCTGAACAGAAACGGCTGCTTCCCATTTGCGGTCAGCCTCGCAGACATCCACTGCAGCCCCGACGCCTGCGGTGACGTCTGGTAACTCACCCGCACCTGCGCCGCCCGGCCGGCCTCGATCGTCAGCTTGCTGCCCAGGATCCGATCGCGCTTGCCGACCGCGAACTTCACCCGCTTCCACGTCTGCCCATCGCTGCTCGCGTCGACCCGCGTGATCCGCAGGTCGCGCGTATCGAGCACCAGCTGGTGCGCCGCCGGATCGAGCCACTCGACCACGAGCGTCGCGCTCCCCGCGAGCCGCTTCGCAGCAAAGTCCACGGTCAGCTCGAGCGAGAGATCCTTCGTGCGAACCCGCGTCGGCTCTGCGTAGGTGTGCTCGTCATGCCGCCGGTCCGGCTCGGCGGCCGCGACGCTAAACCACAACAGCAACAATGGGGTCAGACGCAACTTGCGCAACCTACGGGCGAGTGGGCGAGGGGACAGACGCAACTTGGGCGAGGGTGGGCGAGGGGACAGACGCAACTTGCGCAACTTATAGCGCCCCAGCGTCCGAGCAGATTTCGCTAATTGCGTCGAGGCGAGGGAGGCGAGGGGACAGACGCAACTTGCGCAACTTATAGCGCCCCAGCGTCCGAGCAAGTTGCGCTAATTGCGTCTGACCCTATCGCGCGAACGATCTCGCAGGCTTGCTGATCGTAAGTTGCGCAAGTTGCGTCTGACCCTACGTGAGGGGCGACAGGAGGTCGTCGATGTCGCGCTGGGTCAGCGAGCCGGCTGCGGCCTGGCCACCGTCGAGGATCGAGCTCGCGAGCTGTCGCTTGTGCTTTTGCAGCGAGAGCATGCGCTCCTCGACGGAGCCGGCGGCGATGAGCTCGTGGACGAAGACGGGTTTGGTCTGGCCGATGCGATGGGCGCGGTCGGTGGCCTGCGCCTGGGCGGCGGGGTTCCACCACGGGTCGTAGTGGATCACGGTGTCGGCACCGGTGAGGTTGAGGCCGGCGCCTCCGGCCTTGAGCGAGATCAGGAAGACATCGGCGCGGCCGTTCTGGAAGGCGTCGATCGGCTTCTGGCGATCGGGGGTGTGGCCGGTCAGCGCGACGTGGCCGATGCCGCGGGCGAGGAAGGACTCGGAGATCAGGCCGAGCATGCGGGCGAACTGCGAGAAGATGAGGATGCGGCGCCCATCGGCGAGCTGCGAGGTCACGAGCTCGAGGAGGATGTCGAGCTTCGAGCTGCCCGTGCACTCGCGGGCGGCCTCGCTCGACGAGATGAGGCGCGGATCGCAGCACACCTGGCGGAGCTTGAGGAGAGCGTCGAGGATCGCGATGGTCGAGCCGGCGAGGCCGCGCTGGCGGATGTGGTTGCGAACGTCGGCGTGGGCGGCGACGCGGATGCTCTCGTAGAGCTCGCGTTGCGAGGCGCTGAGCTCGACGGCACGCACGAGCTGGGTCTTCGCGGGGAGCTCGGGGGCAACGGCGTCCTTGGTGCGGCGGAGGATGAACGGCCGCACGCGATCGCGGAGGGCGTCGAGGCGGACCTTGTCGCCGTTCTGCTCGATCGGGCCGCGGAACATGGTAGCGAACTCGTCTCGCGCGCCGAGCATGCCGGGCATCAGGAAGTCGAACAGCGACCACAGCTCGCCGAGGTGGTTCTCGATCGGCGTGCCCGAGAGGCAGACCCGGTGGCGGGCATCGAGGCGGCGGACGGCCTCGCTCGCCTGGGCATCCCAGTTCTTGATCGCGTGGGCCTCGTCGAGCACGAGGACGTGGAGCGGCAGGGTCGCGAGATCATCACGGTCGCGCGAGACCATCGGATAGGTCGTGATCACGACATCGTGATCGGCAAGCAGCGTGCGCCGGTCGTGGCGGTCGGGGCCGTGATGGATCGCGACCTTCAGCGTGGGCGCGAATCGCTTGAGCTCGCGCTGCCAGTTGCCGACGAGGCTCGTCAGCGTGACGATCATCGCGGGTCGGTCGAGGCGCTCCTGCTCCTTCTCGATCAGGATGTGCGCGATGGTCTGCAGGGTCTTGCCGAGGCCCATGTCGTCCGCGAGGATCCCGTTGGCACCGTGCGCGCGCAGGTGCTGCAGCCACGCGACGCCATCGCGCTGGTAGGGCCGGAGCTCGGCGCACAGCGCGGCTGGCGCGGTCACGCGCGCGCTGCGGCTCGGCCCGAGGGCCAGCGCGTAGGCCTGCTCACGGATCTTGCTGTCACCGACCCAGCGCAGCGGCCGCGTGCCGTCGTGAAGCGTCGCGCACAGCTCGGCGATCACCGGGGCACGCATCGCCGGCGCCGAGACCTTGCCGCGATCGCGATAGAGCTCGAGCAGCACCTTCGCGAGGAGGCGCAGCCGCGCCGGCGGCACCGGCAGCCAGCGCTTGCCATCGATCGGTACCGCCACGCATCGGCGGACGGGGCGCGTCAGCGACGTC
>JBKJUF010000071.1:0-3165 GCA_046590445.1 Kofleriaceae bacterium | reverse complement strand
CGGACGTTCTACGTCGTGATCGAGGACGATCTGTTCCACCTCGTCGGTCACCTGTTCCCGCAGTTCTTCATCTTCAGCGACTCGAGCAAGCGGCTCTATCAGGTGATCGACGATCGCGGCGAGGTCCGCTACGGCGCGCCGTTCGGCGAGATCTCGGAGGGGCTCGTCGTCGAGCGGCGGTTCACCGAGACCTGGGACGGCTTCGAGCTGCGGGTTGCCCAGAAAGATGTCGGAGATCAGCGTGCGCAGCAGCGCAAGCGGCTGATCGACGCGATCGTGATCGGCGGCGCCGTCCTCGTGATCCTCGCCGGCTTGCTCGCGCTCGGCTTCGCGATCCGCCGCGAGCGCCGGCTGAGCGAGCTGAAGAGCGAGTTCATCTCGAACGTCTCGCACGAGCTGAAGACGCCGCTCTCGATCATCTCGATGTTCGGCGAGATGCTCGCCGAGGGCCGCACCAAGAGCCCGGAGCAGGCGCACGAGTACGCCGAGATCATCTGGCGTGAGAGCGTGCGGCTCGGCCGGCTGATCGACAACGTCCTCGACTTCGCGAAGATCGAGCGCGGGATGGGCGTCTATGAATTCGCCGACGACATGGACCTCGGCGAGGTCGTCGATCGCGCGCTCGAGCTGTCGGGCCGGCGCGTGCAGGCCGCGGAGATGACGCTCGAGGTCGACGTCGAGTCCGAGCTCCCCCTGCTGCGGCTCGACGCCAACGCGTACACACTCGCGGTGCTGAACCTCATCGACAACGCGATCAAGTACGCGCACGAGGGCAAGCAGATCGCGCTGTCGCTCAAGCAGCAGGGCGATCGCATCGTCCTCGCGATCCGCGACTGGGGCCCCGGCATCGATCCCGAGGAGCACGAGCGCATCTTCGAGCGGTTCTATCGCGCGCGCGCGATCCGCCTGAAGCCGATCCGTGGCTCGGGGATCGGCCTGGCGCTCGTGCAGCATATCGCGCGCGCGCACGGTGGCGACGTCGAGGTCGCGAGCTCCCCGGGACACGGGTCGACGTTCAGCATCTGGCTTCCGATCGATGGTAAGTAGTACGAGCGTGACCGCCGTGACCGAGCCCGTCGAGGGGACGAAGAAGCGCATCCTCGTGATCGAGGACGAGCCCGACATCGTGCGAGGGCTCCGCGACGCGCTCGAGTTCGAGGGCTTCGAGGTCCAGGCGCGCGGCACCGGGGCCGAGGGACTGACCGCGGCGATGGACTGGGCACCCGACTGCGTGCTGCTCGACCTGATGCTGCCCGATGACAACGGTTACCGGGTCTGCGAGACGCTGCGCCAGCGCGACGAGACGGTGCCGATCATCATCCTGACCGCGAAGGCGCAGGAGACCGACAAGATCCGCGGGCTCGAGGCGGGCGCCGACGACTACGTGACCAAGCCGTTCTCGGTCGCCGAGCTGATCGCGCGGATCAACGCGATCTTCCGTCGCCAGACGCGGATGTCGTCGCACACCGACGAGACCTTCGCGATCGGCACGTGGACGATCAACGCGCGCAAGCACACGATGACGAAGGGCCGCACCAGCAAGCGGCTGACGTTCTACGAGCTCGAGGTGTTGAAGCTCCTGCGCGAGCGCTCCGACGAGACGGTGTCGCGCGACGAGCTGCTCGAGAAGGTGTGGGGCATCCAGGCTTCGCCGACGAGCCGCACCGTCGACAACTTCATCGTCAAGCTCCGCCGCAAGCTCGAGGAAGACCAGAAGAGCCCGCGGCACATCCTCACGGTCTACGGCCTCGGCTACAAGCTCGTCCCGTAACGCGCCCGTCCGCAGTCCAAGAAAAGCTCGTGTAGGTGCGGTTGTTTGCATTCGGCATCGCCGCCACGGCTGGTGCTACAATGAGACCCAGGTGAGGGCGTTTTGTTTGATGGTCGTGGCCATTGCAGCCGTCGCGTGCGCGAAGCCACGTGCGGCGACGACGACGACGACAACTCCCGCCAAGACGATCGCGATCAAGGGCAAGGCGAAGCTCGCGGTCCTCGCGGTCGAGAGCGACAAGTTTCCGAACGTCGCGAAGGCTGCGACCGAGTCGCTCGCGAAGGCGCAGGTCATCGGGATCGACGAGACCGAGATCTCGAAGGTGTCCGTCGAGGTCGTCCAGCTATCGATCGAGTGCGTCGAGCCGACGGCCGCTTGCTACCAGGCGGTCGGCCGTTCGCTCGCGGCGAGCCATCTGCTGTTCGCGCAGATCGTACCAGGCAAGAAGCGCGCGCTGCGGGTGACGATCACGCTGTTCGATGTCGAGGCCGGCGCGCCGCGCACCGCTGCCGATCACACGTTCGCGAGCGAGCGTGAAGCAGCGCAGGGTCTCGAAGGGCTCGTCGCGAAGGCGACCCAGCCATGACGAAGCCGGCGGGACCCGACGAGCGGATCGTCGAAATGGACGCGATGGACGAGGCGGAGTGGGAGCGCGACATCCACACGCCGCAGACGTCCGATGGTCAGCTCCAGGGCCTCGTGCGCCAGATGGCATCGACGCCGGCGGCCTCCGTGCCCGTTGTCGTGCAGCCGGCGGGTGATTCCGCGAAGGCACCGACATTCGCGAAGACACTCGCGCGCCCACGGCCGCCATCGCCGGCACCACCGACGAGCGGCGTCCTGGCGCGCCCGGCCACCGGACCGGTTGCGGCACCTCACGCAACCGCGAGTCCTCGTCCCGCCGCGCCGCCGCCAGCCGCCAGCGTCCCCACAAAATCGCCCGCGGTCATCCCGGCACGACCAGCGACCGGGCCAACCGCGGCGGCGAACCCGGTGCCGACAGCGAAGCCGGTCACGACGCCGGTCTCGACATCCCCGGCGCCCACGTCGACGCCCGCGGCTGGGACGCCGCGTTCCGAGTCGCACCTGCGGACGAAGACGCAGGCGATGGGATCGCTCGTGCTGCCGGTGCGCGCGCCGGCAGCGGCAGCAAGCACGACCGGGGCTGCGGGATCGCTCGTCGCGAAGTCATCGGCGACGCCAGCGCCGACGCTGGCTCCGGCACCGACTCCGGCTCCGACGCCAGCTGCGACACCAGACGCCGCCGCTGCCGTGGTTGCGGTCCAAACGCCACGACCGGCGCAACTGCAGACGCCGCCCGCGGGATCGAGCACGCCCCCCGCATCGCCACCGCGCGCGTTGACGCCGGCGCCTGGATCGATCGCGCCTGGATC
>JBKJUF010000061.1:0-14256 GCA_046590445.1 Kofleriaceae bacterium | reverse complement strand
GCAGGCCTCATCACGACGAGCGCCGTGCTCACCGCGGTGATCGGGTTCTCGCTGCAGGACACGCTCGGCAACGTGATGGGCGGCCTCTCGGTGCAGCTCGACAAGTCGATCAAGGTCGGCGACTGGGTCGAGGTCGCGGGCGGCGCGAGCGGCAGGGTCTCCGAGATCCGCTGGCGCTACACCGCGATCGAGACCCGCGACTGGGACACCGTGATCATCCCGAACGGCGCGATCGTGAAGAGCCAGATCACGATCCTCGGGCGGCGGACCGGCGCGCCGGTGCAGACCCGGCGTCAGATCGACTTCTACGTCGACTTCCGGACGTCGCCGAACGAGGTGATCGAGGCGATCGAGAGCTCGCTGCGCCGCGATCCGGTGCAACGGATGGCCACCGATCCACCGCCGCACGTCCTGTTCATGGCGATCAAGGACAGCTTCGCGCACTACTGCGCGCGGTACTGGCTGACCGACCTCGCGGTCGACGATCCGCCGGACAGCGCAGTCCGCGTGCGGATCTGGTACGCGCTGCGGCGCGCCGGCATCCCGCTCTCGATCCCCGCGAGCACGGTGTTCTTGACCCCCGATACGCCCGAGCGGACGGACCGCAAGTCGACCCGCGAGCTCGCCCACCGGATCGCGGCCCTCGAGACGGTCGACCTGTTCGGCGGCCTCGAGGACAAGGTAAGACAGGAGCTCGCCGAGCAGCTGGTATTCACGCCGTTCGCCGCCGGCGAGGCAGTATGCCGCGAGGGCGACCTCGACGATGGCCTGTACATGCTCGTCGAGGGCGAAGCGATCGTGCGGATCGGCAGCGGCAAGGACGAGCGCGAGGTCGCCCGCCTGGTCGCCGGCCAGTTCTTCGGCGAGATGTCGCTGATGACCGGCGAGGCCCGGACCGCGACCGTGGTCGCGGCGACCGACCTGGTCTGCTACCGGATCGACAAGCCGGCGTTCCAGTCGGTGCTCGTCCAGACGCCCGCGATCGCCGAGCACATCGCCGGGGTGCTCGCCCATCGCCGGACCGCGCTCGATGCCGCGCGCGACGACCACGACGATCTCGACCGCGACCGGACCGAGACCGCCAAGCGCGACCTGCTCGGGCGCATTCGCGGCTTCTTCCGTATCACCGCTTGATCACTAGATGATCACTAGACTCCGGCGTCAGTGGTCGGACCCTCGGGTGCGCGTGCGTAGGGGATTACGCGCTCGGTGCGGCGTTACACACCCGGAGTGGCGAACGGATGATCCAGCGCGACATGTCGGATCGTAATTCCACTCAGTTATCTAGGCCCGGCTCGGCCCGCGGACTGGCACAGCGAGTGCTGTGGGTTCGGCCACGTTATGACTGATCGTGAAGCCAAGGCCCGTGCGGTGAAGATCCTCGCGAAGTCGATCTACCGTGATCTGGAGGCCCAGGGCTTCGACGAGAAGCAGATCGTCTCGCTCGCGACCGAGCTCATCAGCGAGGTCACGAACAAGATCTCGCGCGCCAGCGACAAGCCGACCCAGCAGGTCGCTTGATCTGAGTCGGCGACGCCGGCCCTCGGCTGGTAGTAGAGAACGCATCCCGGTGGCTGGCAGCGCCTCTAGATCCGATCTAGGGTGCGCGCCATGGCGAAGATTCGTATCGGCATCAATGGCTTCGGTCGCATCGGTCGTGGCTTCGTGCGCTGCCTCGCAGCGTCACAGAGCTCGGGCGACACCTTCGATCTGGTCCTGATCAACGATCTGACGGACGTCGGCACGCTCGGCCACCTCCTCAAGTACGACTCGGTGCACGGCAAGTTTCCGGGCACCGTCGAGGTCAAGGACAACCAGCTCGTCGTCAACGGCGACACCGTCAAGATCAGCGCGCAGAAGGATCCGGCGCAGATCGGCTGGAAGGAAGCCGGCGTCGACATCGTGATCGAGTCGACCGGCAAGTTCGTCGACAAGGAGGGCTGCAGCAAGCACCTCGCCGGCGGCGCGAAGAAGGTGCTGATCTCGGCGCCCGCGAAGGGACCGGACGTCACGTTGTGCATGGGGATCAACCTCGACATGTACAAGCCGGCCGAGCACCACATCATCTCGAACGCGTCGTGCACGACGAACTGCCTCGCGCCGCTCGCGAAGGTGCTCCAGGAGTCGTTCGGCGTGGTGTCGGGTCTGATGACGACGATCCACTCGTACACGAACGACCAGCAGATCCTCGATCTGCCGCACAAGGATCTCCGCCGCGCCCGCGCCGCCGCGCTGTCGATGATCCCGACGACGACCGGCGCCGCGAAGGCGCTCAAGGAAGTCTTGCCGTCGATGGCCGGCAAGCTCGATGGCATGGCGATCCGCGTCCCCACCCCGAATGTCTCGCTCGTCGATCTGACGGCGCGCCTCGAGCGGTCGGCCGACGCGAAGACGGTCAACGAGGCGTTCCGCAAGGCCGCCGCGGGTCCGCTCAAGGGCATCCTCCAGGTCGTCGACGAGCCGCTGGTGTCGTGCGACTTCAACGGTGACCGCCACAGCGCGAGCCTCGACGCGCAGCTGACGACCGCGATCGGCGATCAGGTCAAGGTGCTGGCCTGGTACGACAACGAGATGGGCTACTCGCAGCGCCTGTTCGATCTGGCGAAGTTCGTGGCGGAGAAGCTGTAATGCCGCTGCCCGGCAGCATCAAGCCTGTCCAGGAGCTCAAGGTCGAAGGCAAGCGCGTCTTCGTCCGCGTCGACTACAACGTCCCGCTCGACAAGGCGACGCGGCAGATCACCGACGATGCCCGGATCACGGCGACGCTGCCGACCCTTCGCCACCTGATCGAGCGCGGCGCGCGGATCGTGATCGGCTCGCACCTCGGGCGCCCCGACGGCCAGGTCAAGCCAGAGCTCTCGCTCGAGCCGATCGCCGCGAAGCTCGCCGACCTGCTCGCCATCGACATCGCGCTCGCCGACGAGCCGGTCGGGGACGGCGCGCGCAAGGTCGTCTCGGATCTGCGCGACGGCCAGATCGCGATGCTCGAGAACCTGCGCTTCAGCGCGGGCGAGGAAGCCAACGACGAGGCCTTCGCGCGCCAGCTCGCGTCCTACGCGGACATCTACGTCAACGACGCGTTCGGCACCGCGCACCGCGCGCATGCTTCGACGGCCGGCATGGTGAAGTTCGTGTCCGAGAAGGGCGCCGGCTTCGTGATGGCGAAGGAGATCGAGGTGCTGTCGCGACTGCTCGGCGAGGTCGATCGGCCGTACGTCGCCGTGCTCGGCGGCGCGAAGGTGTCCGACAAGATCGAGGTCCTCGATGCGCTGCTCGAGCGTGTCCAGTCGATCGTGATCGGCGGCGCGATGGCGAACACGTTCCTCGAGGCGCAGGGCAAGTCGCTTGGCAAGAGCAAGGTCGAGCGCGACAAGCTACCGATCGCCCGCAACTTCCTGCGCAAGGCGAGCGAGAAGAAGATCGCGATCCATCTACCGACCGACGTCGTGGTCGCGACGAGCCTCGACGACGGCGAGGGCAGCAAGGCCGTGAGCGTCGATGCGATCCCCGCGGAGTCGATGGCGCTCGATATCGGGCCCGCGACCGTCGAGAGCTTTCGCAAGGTGCTCGGCGCGGCGCGCACGGTGTTCTGGAATGGCCCGATGGGCGTCTTCGAGAAGCCGAAGTTCGCGGCCGGTACGGTGGCGGTCGCGCGTGCTCTCGCCGACCTCCACGGCAAGCTCGCGCTGACCGTGGTCGGTGGCGGGGACTCGGCGGCCGCGATCGCGCAGGCCGGGCTCGCCGACGAGGTGACGCACGTGTCGACCGGTGGTGGCGCCAGCCTCGAGTTTGTCCAGGGACTCGACCTGCCCGGCATCGCCGCGCTCCGTCCGTGACCGGCGCTCGGTCCGTGACGGCGATCCGTCCGTGACGGCGATCCGTCCGTGACAGCGATCCGTCCGTAACGGCGATCCGTCCGTGACGGCGCTCCGTCCGGTGACGCTACCGTGACGGATGCGGGCCCGATTTCGCGACAACACCCTGCACCGGCTGGCGGCACGGGAGTGGGCACGAGTATCATCGGTCGATGGCAGCGAAGCGACTCGCGATCTTCGACCCGTCCGGTCGGCTGATCACGGATCTCGCACCGCTCGCCAGCCAGGCGCGGGTGACGCTGCACGTCGCCACCGCGACCGAGATGCCGGCGGGGTGCGCGGCGCTGCTCGTCGCGCCGCTCGTCGCCGGCGATCTCGGCCCGGCCTCGGCCGACGGGCCGCCGCGATGGATCGTCGGCGACGGCTCGAACGCCGCACGGGTCGCCGGTGCCGCGGCCCAGGCCGGTGCATCGGGCGTGCTGCTCACGCCGCTCTCGGTCGCCGCGATCGATGCCGTGGCCCACAGCGACGCGACGTCGGCAGACTTCGACCTCGCACGTGCCCGCGGGTTGATCGCGACGTCGCTCGTCGATCTCACGGGCGCCGCGTCCGAGACGCTCCTCGCGGTCGCCGGGGGCTTCGCCTCGCACGACTGTGTCGTGTGGTGGCGCGATGGCGCGCAGATGGTGCCGACCTCGGCGCGGCTCTCCCCCGACGACGGCTACCGCGCGCAGATCGCGGGGGCCGCGCGGATCGCGGCGGCGGCGGCAGGCACGGTGATCACGGCCGGCCGCAACCCACGCTCGGTGATCGCCGAAGCGCTGCGCTCGAGCCCGACCGAGGTCTCGGGCCTGGTCGCGATCGTCTCCGATACCGGACGCCGGTTCTCCGCGGCGGAGCGCACCGATCTCAAGGCGATCGCGGCGCGATTGACCCGCGAGCTGTCGTGGCTGTCGAGCCATCGCCGACTGGTCGCCGAGGGCGAGCGCCTACTCGCGGCCACGCTGCACGATCCGCTGACCGGCGCGATGGCGCGCGGTGCCTTCGAGCAGACGATCGCGCACGAGGCCGCGTCGGCGGCGCGCCGCAACGAGCGGCTGACGATCGCGGTGATCGACGTGGTCGGGCTGCGGCGGATCAACCTGCAGCACAAGCACACCACCGGCGACGAGGTGCTAGCACAGGTCGCGAGCCGGCTCCGCGCGACGGTACGCGGCAACGATGCAATCGGGCGGCTCGGCGGCGACGAGCTCGCGGTACTGCTCGTCGGGGCGAACGATGCCCAGGCCGCCCTCGTGGTGCGCAAGCTGATCTACAAGATCCAGTCCGAGCCGATCGTCGTCGACGACAAGACGTCGCTCTCGGTTCAGGTCCGCGCGGTCGCGAGCGAGCTGGCGACCGGCGAGCGCAGCGGCGAGTCTGCGGTCGCGCGGTGCTACGCCGCGCTGCGCTCCGCGCCGATCGGCGACGTTCGCATCGTCGCGTCCGACGAGCGGGTCACCGAGTCCGACGCCGGTCCCGACGCCGGGCAGCTGTCGGCGGGCACCGTCGTCGGCGGCACGTATCGCGTCGTGCACGAGCTGTCGCGCGGCGCGATGGGCGTCGTCTACCGCGGCGAGGATCTCGGGCTGAACCGTGCGGTTGCGATCAAGGTGCTGCGCTCCGACCTCGCGTCGGACCGCGACCTCGTCTCGCGGTTTCGCGCCGAGGCCGGCATCCTCGCGTTGTTGCATCATCCGAACCTCGTCCAGGTCTTCGCGCTCGGCGAGCACGCCGGCGACGTCTACTTCGTGATGGAGCTCGTCGAGGGTCAGCCGCTCTCCGAGGTGCTGCGCGCGACGCTCGAGCGCAAGGAATGGTTCCCGACCGCCCCGGTCGCGCAGATCACGATGGAGATCGCGGATGCGCTCGATGCGATGCACCATCTCGGGCTCATCCATCGCGACGTCAAGCCGGCGAACATCCTCCTCGATCGCGAGCGTGACCGCGCCGTGCTCGTCGACGTCGGGGTTGCGGTCAGGGCCGGCGACCAGCGCGACGCGGCCGGCACACCTGGCTTCGCGGCCCCCGAGTCGTTCCTCGAGCCGACCGACGCGCCGACGACGGATGTCTACGGTCTCGCGGCGACCGCGTATTGCATGCTGACGGGACGACCGCCCTTCGGCTCGGGCCCGGCGCAGCAGGTCGTGCAGCGCCAGATGAACGACGCGCTGGTCCCGCCTTCGCAGCTGCGGTTCACGCTCTCCGAGGCGGTCGATGCCGTGCTCGCGAAGGCGCTGTCGCCGGTCGCCAAACGGCGCTGGGCCTCGGCCTCGACGTTCGCGGTGGCGCTCGGGCGCGCGCTCGAACGGCTGCCACCGGAGCGCATCGACGAGGAGCTGGCGCTCGCGGATCCGATCAGGACCGTCGAGGCGCTGCTCGCGCCGACCTCGGGGCTCGAGCGAGCGCACCTCGTGAGCCCGCCGAACGGGCGGATCGTGACGGGCCAGGTTCGCGGCGCGCACCTCCGCGTGCTGTCGCGGCTGCTCCAGCATCACATCGGCGAGGGCGGGATGGCCAAGCTCGTCAACGAGTCGCCGCGGCTCGCCGGCGCGCTGTCGGCGTCGCTCGCGCCGCTCGCGTGGGTCGAGCTCGCCGATCTCGTGGCCGCGCTCGAGGGTGCGCGCGCGAAGGTGCCGAGCCAGCTCGTGCCTCGCAAGGTCGGCCGCAACACGATCAGCGCGACGTTCGCGCGGCTGTTCGGTGCTGATCCGGCGTCGGTGCCCGCCGAGACCGTGCTCGCCGCGTTGCCGTCGTACTGGCCGCGGTTTCACGCCTGGGGCGAGGTCGCCGTCGAGGTTCAGCCCGGGATCGCCGACATCTCGCTGAGCGGCTATGCGGGCTCGACGGATGTCTGCGCGCTCGTCGCGGCCGAGCTCGAGCGCATCGTCGAGCTCACCGGTGCCCGCGAGGTGATGGCGACCCATACCGCGTGTGCATGCACCGGCGATCCCCGCTGCAACTTCCAGCTCGAGTGGTCGGCGTAGCGGTCCGCGACGTGCATCAGATGAGATCATGCCGTCGCCCAATCGATCCGAAGATTTCGAAGATCGCGGCGATCGGCCCGTCCGCAAGGCCGATTCGAGCGCGCTGCGCATCATCGCCCGGTGGGTTGCCGAGCACGATCGCGCACCTGTGGTGGGCGCCATCGTCGATCGCGACTTCGTCCTGCTCGATCCGTTCGCCCCACCGCGTCACCTCTGTTAGCGGCTCTGCCGTGCGTCGGTGACGCTCTGATCGGGTGGACCGTGTTACTAGATCCGCGATGCGTACACCGTTCGTGGTCGGCAACTGGAAGCTGAACAAGACGATCGCCGAGGCGCTGGCGCTGGTCACCGAGCTCAAGAACCAGCTCGGCGCGGTCAAGGGGGTCACCGTCGGGGTCGCGCCGACGTTCGTGGCTCTGCCGGCGGTCGCCAAGCGCCTCGAGGGCAGCTCGCTCGCGACCTGTGCGCAGGACTGTTTCTGGGAGTCTTCCGGCGCGTGGACCGGCGAGGTCTCGGCGGCGCAGCTCGCCGACGCGGGCGCGACCTGGGCGATCGTCGGCCACAGCGAACGCCGCCAGTTCTTCGGCGATCGCAGCGATACCGTCGGCAAGAAGGCGCGCGCCGCGCTCGCCGCGGGCCTCGGCGCGATCGTCTGCGTCGGCGAATCGCTCGCCGAGCGCGATGGCGGCAAGACGCTCGCCGTCGTCGACGAGCAGCTCGACGGCGGGCTCGCCGGCATGGACGCGAGCGTCGCGCCCAAGCTCGTCATCGCGTACGAGCCGGTGTGGGCGATCGGCACCGGCCGCACCGCGACGCCCGGCCAGGCCCAGGAAGTCCACGCGCACATCCGCAAGCGCCTCGCCGATCGGCTGGGTGCCGTTGCTGCCGACGCGATCCGGATCCAGTATGGGGGCTCGGTGAAGCCCAGCAACGCCGAGGCACTGATGGCGGAGAACGACATCGATGGCGCCCTCGTCGGGGGTGCATCTCTTGAAGCCGCTGATTTCATTGCGATCGTCAAGGCGGCCCGCGGCGCCTAGCGCTTGCGCCGAAATGACCGTTGGGCTAGAAGCTAGGTCCGCACAATGTCTACGTTGATCACGATCCTGCACGTCATCGTGTGCCTGTTCTTGATGCTCACGGTGCTCCTGCAGAGTGGCAAAGGCGGCGGCATGGGCGCGGCGTTCGGTGGCGGTAACGCCTCGACCGTGTTCGGCGGCTCGGGCGCTTCCGGCTTCCTGAAGAAAGCCACCGCGGTCGCCGGCACGATCTTCATGGTCACGTCGATGGTGCTCGCGTACATCGCGAGCCACAACTCGGCCGATGCGCTCGAGAAGTTCGGCGAGGAGCAGCAGAAGCTCGCCGACGACAAGGAAGCCGCGCGCGTGAAGGCGCTCAAGGATGCGGCGTCATCGGGCTCCGGCTCGGGCGCCGGTAGCGCAGGCAGCGGCGGCTCGGCGAGCCTGACGCCTGATCCGCTGCACTCACCGCTGACTCCGGACACCGGCTCCGCCGGTGCGCTGACGCCCGCCAACCCCGACGACGGGGGCAAGACCGGCAGCGCGGCGACGCCTGCCGAGCAACCGCTCCCTGCCGGCTCGACCGACGGGCGATTGCCTCCCGCGAACCCGGCGACGCCCGCCGGCATGAGCGCGCCAGCCACGCCAGCGAAGCCGGCGACCACGCCAGCGAAGCCGGCGACCACGACGCCCGCAGCGACCACCAAGCCCGCGCCGGCGACGCCCGCGCCCGCGACCACGACGCCCGCGCCGGCCACGACGCCCGCGACCACGACGCCCGCGACGACCACGACGCCGGCTGCGCCGGCGACGCGCGATACGTCGACGCCGAAGGATCGCGTGCCCGCCGGCAGCGCGGCCGCGCCGAACGCGTCGTCTCCGAACGCCCCGAAGTGATCACGGCAACCGTTGCTCCGCGGTAGCACGAGGCCGCGCTGATCCATTGGTGAGCCGCCCCGGCGTCGCGAGCGCCCGGATCGGAAGTCCCGAGCGTCGCCATCCCTCGCGCAGGAGCCAGGTCTCGGGCGAGGCAGCCCGCCACGGAACGTAGTCGTCGGGCAGCTTCTCGAGCGTGAAGTCCGCCCAGCCCCTGAACGCGACCGCTGTCGAGTACGGATCGAGGATCGCCGAGCGCTGACGGTCCCCACGCAGGTCTTCCTGGTGGCGGCGCCAGTTGTCGAGGACGTACGCGATCGCGTTGCGCGTCTGGCGCGGCGTGGTCAGCGCCGTGGCGTGATAGCGGAACGCGAAGACCTTGCCCTTCCGCCCGAACATCGCGTTGATGTGGCGCGCCGCAGAGATCGTGAAGCTGCGCATCCCGCTCGACAGCGTGGCCTTGTCATCGGCCTCGACGATGAGGTGGAGATGGTTGTGCTGCAGCGACGCGTGCACGATCCGGAAGCCTACGCGCGAACCGCTCTTTACGAGCGCAAGCCTGATCGCGGTGTAGCCCTTCGCATTCCGAAGCCGCGGCACGTCAGCGCGGACACGCAGCACGATGTGGACCGGAAACCGCGCGACGTGATCGGGCCGGAGGCGATGCAACGGATCTCGCCGCGTGCCGGACTTCTTGCGACCTGCGCCTTCACGCTTGCCGCCCCAGTTCCTCGCTTCGAGAACTAGCTCCTGCTGTTCGGACGCCATCTTGATTAGGGCTATAATATGATTTCAGATGACTATCAAGGCCACGCGAGCGCACAGGAACAAGCACGAACACCCCAGGTAGGCCAACTAAACAAATGGCAGGGGTCAGCGGCTTGCGCGTCCGGTCTCCCACCCGAAACAAACCAAACATCTTCGAAACGAAGCGCGGGCGCGAGGGCCAGCGCGGTGGAGCCTGTGGTGAGGCGCCGGCGCGTTGACAGGGTCAGTGCCTGGCGCCTCTCCACAGGATCCACGGCGAAGGCGGCGTTCTCCACCGCAGTTGCTGCGCCGCCGTGCTCCTTCCTCGTTGCGTCGATGCATCAGCATGTTGTGACGGCCGGCCGAGCGCCGACACGACGCCCGCGACGGCCACGCCCGCCAAGCCGACCACGACGCCGTCGCCCACGACGCCGGGTGCGCGGCGAAGGATCGCGTGCCCGCCGCCAGCGCGGCCGCTCCGGTCGAATCGTCTCCGAACGCCCCGAAGTGATCACGGCGCCCCGTCGCGCGTTCGTGTGCTCCTACAACGAGCCGGTGACGACCAAGCCGCCGAAGCCACGTCCCGACGTCGGCACCACTGCGGTCTTCGCCGTCGTCTTGGAACCGCGGCCGTCGAGCATGCCGTAGACCGCGCCGGCCGGCGTGGGGACGAGCTCGGTCGCGACGACCTGCGCCCGCGCGATCGAGTAGACGCCCTGCGGGGTGTGCACGAAGTGGCTCACCGCATCGCCCCCGACGAACTGGCCGTAGACGATGCGGCCGTCGGACAGCGTGATCCGGTACCACTGCGTCGGTGCGGCGGCGCTCTGCGCGCGCGCATCGGGGGCTCTCGCGAAAACGCACGCGAACGCCATCACCGCACCCACCCGCCTCGGTAGCACCATGTCTCCATCGTAGCTGGGATGGCGGCGGCGATCGCAGCGCTTGCGTGCGGACACCGACAGCCGGGTGCCAGGGACTCGTCGTGGTGGTCGAACCTCGACACCAGATCACGGCACGACCTGGCAAGCCCGCGGCGATCGGCGAGGCACGCGGGTTGCGTGGTGGGTCGGCATGTCGAACACCACCGAGAACGCCCGGCAACGTGGGCTGCGCGCCGCGCTCGCCGTCGCCGGCGGCCGCATCCGCGATGCCGCGACGACGTCGATCGTGATCAAGTCCGCGGCGCTGATCACCACGGTCTTCGCGACCGGCTGCGTGCCGAAGTGGGGACCGCCGGCGCCGCCGGTGTTCCGTGCCAGCCGGATGCGCCGATGATCGGCATGCTCGATCTGCGCGAGGCCGGCCGCGCGACCGCGATCGCCTTGCCCGATCTCGTGATCACCGATGTCGATCGCGAGGCCGCGATCGCCGAGTGGCAGGGCCGCATGGTGAACGAGCACGTCTCGGCGCGGGTGTTCGCGCAGCTGATCCCGCAGCTCATGCGCGCTGGGTTGCCTGCGCAGGTCCAGGCGAACGTCGCCGACATGGTCGCGCAGGAGCTGCGGCACGGGCGGCTGTGTGCGGGCGTCGTCGAGGCGCTCGGCGGAGCCGCGGTGATGGCGATGCCCGAGCTTGCCGACGTGCCCGCTCACGACGAGGCGACGCCGGTCGAGGCCGTGCTGCGCAACGTGCTGGCGATCTCGTGCCTCGAGGAGACGGTCGCGGTCGCGTTGCTCGAGACCGGTCGCCAGCTCTCGGAGCCCGCGCCGATCCGCGCCGTGGTGACCGAGATCCTGCGCGACGAGATCGGCCACGCGAAGCTTGGCTGGCAGCTCGCCGCCGCGCTGTTGCCGGGCCTCGAGCGACGGACGCGCGAGCGGCTCTCGGAGTATCTGGTACCCGCGTTTCGTCAGCTCGTCGAGCGCCACTGGGTTCCCGACGAGCTCCCGCTGGTCGGCCGCCGTCCAGTGCCCGCGGTCGGCGTCGACGACGCGCGCGAGGCCTCGCGGCTCGTGCTCGACGTGATCGCGCAGGTGATCGTGCCGGGGCTCGAGGCCCACGGGCTCGAGGCGCGCGACGCGCTCGCCGAAGCCACGATGTAACGCCGCCGCGCCGCGCCGGGTGAGTCCGCGGCGACTTCGCGGGCGAGTCGGCGATCAGGCGCGCGACGGCAGCGTGCTACGGTCGGCGCATGCGGTTCGCCAAGTACCAGGGACTCGGGAACGACTTCCTCGTCGTCGATCTGCGCACGGCCTCCCCGGCCGACGCGGATGCGGTGCAGGATCCGGCGCGCGTGATGGCGCTCTGCGATCGGCAGTTCGGCGTGGGCGGCGACGGCGTGCTCGCGGTGCTGCCCTCGCAGACCGCCGATGCGCGGATGCGCGTGCTCAACAGCGACGGCAGCGAGGCCGAGATGTGCGGCAACGGCCTGCGCTGCGTGGCCAAGGAGCTCCACGATCGCGGCGGCCTCCGCCAGCCCGAGATCGTGATCGAGACCGGTGCCGGAAACCTCGCGTGCGCGATCGAGGCCGAGGCCGGCTTCGCGACGTCGGTGACCGTGCGAATGGGCGCCCCGCGCCTGACCCGCAGCGAGATTCCGATGACCGGACCTGCGGACGAGCGCTGCATCGAGCAGGCGTTCGAGGTCCCCGGGCATCCCGCCGCCGTGATCACCGCGGTGTCGATGGGAAACCCGCACGCGATCACGTTCGTCGAGTCGCGCGAGGAGGCCCGCCGGCTCGCCGAGCAGGTCGGCCCGGGCGTCGAGCGCCACGCGTGGTTTCCACAGCGCACGAACGCGGAGTTTGCCCACGTCAAGAGTTCGCGCGAGATCGACCTCGTGGTCTGGGAGCGCGGCTGTGGCATCACGCTCGCGTGCGGCACCGGCGCCTGCGCGACGGCGGTCGCGGCGGTGCTGACCGGCAAGGTCAACGAGGGCGTGCCGGTGCGCGTCAACCTCCCCGGCGGGGCGCTCGAGATCACCGTGCTGCCGGATCTATCCAACGTGCTGATGAAGGGCCCTGCCGTGCACGTGTTCGATGGCGAGCTCGACCTCGTTCGGCTGTCGCCGCGCCCGGCCTGACCACGCCCTCTCGAGCACGATCGCCGCGCCGATCGCGATCGCGGCGACGGTCCAGCCCGCCACGAGGTCGACGAAGTAGTGCTGCCGCAGGTAGAGCGTCGCGAGCTGGAGCAGCGCGACGATCGGTGCCATCACGAGCGCCGGGGTGCGCGGCCACGTCGGCGCGAGCACGCGGCCAAACCTCACGGCGTACGCGAGCGCGAGCGTCGAGATCGCGGTGTGCATCGACGGGAACGCGTCGTACGTGACCGCCTGCAGCTCGCGCCAGGCGGCCATCGACGCCTCGTAGAAGCCATGGCCGACGAGCGGCTCGGTGAACGCGTAGACCATGTCGGGCGAGCGCGCGGGCACGAGCAGGAAGATCACGAAGCCGACGTAGAACGAGATCTGCAGGCCGAGCGCGACGTGCCGCAGCTCGCGCTCGCGATCGCGCGCGTAGAGGCCGAGCAGCACGGCGAGCGGCAGGAAGAACATCGTCGCGTACGCGACCGCGAGGAGCTCGGTGAGCCACGGCGTGTGGATCGCGGACAGGCTCCACGCCGGCGAGCTGCCGAGCAGCGCCACGTCCGCGCGCCGCAGTGTCTCCTCGAGGCCACCGTCGACGAGCACCGGCAACGCGCCGCGCAACGCCCGGTAACAGAGGTACACGATCGCGAACGGCGCCCACAGCCGGAGCGCGCGCCACTGCCGCGCGACGAACGCGCGCGCTGGGGCACCCCGCCGCGACGGCACGATGACATCGATCGCGGCGCTCAGCGCGACGAGCAGCATCGCGATCTCGAGGAACGGCACGATGCCGTCCCACGGCACGTGCAGCGCGCCGCCGAGCACGGTCGCCGTCACCACGAGCACGCCGATCGCGGCGACCGCGAGGGTGCCGTCGGGCCCGAGCGTGCGCACCGCCGGTCCGAGCCAGCCCGCGCGGCGACCACGTGTGGCGATCGGTGCGGCGATCGGTGCGGAGATCGGTACCGACATCAGCCAGCTCGGCGGGCGATCACGCGGCGAGCCGATCGCCGTCGCCGTGATACGAGAGCGCGGCCTCGGGCCTGGCGGCCATCAGGCGCAGCCCACCGGCGAACGCGCCGACGGCATCGACCGCGGACATCGCGGCGATCGCGCCGGCGACCGCGAGCTTCTTGAGGCCGCGCGCGACCGGCATCTGCTGGTGGTTGATCGACCGCAGCGAGAACCCGAACCGCACGCCGAGCACGGCGAGCGGGACGACCGGCCCGAGCCGCGGCAGCGCCAGATCGCTCGCGAGGGCGCGGCCGAGCTGCGGCGTCAGCTCGTAGGTGTCGCGACCGCGCATCAGCCGCAGCTTGAGCAGCTCGCGGACGCTGTCGGGGAACCGATGGATCGTGCGTGCCGCGGGCTCGAACACGATCGGGATCCGCGCCTCGTGCAGATCGAGGCCGAGCACCGCGCAGTGCCCGCGATACATCTCGTGGTGACCGAAGCGCCGGGTCTCGAAGACCTCGCGCCGGAACGCGATGTTGTTCGCGTAGAAGTTTCGCGTGTAGCCCGGGCCGTGCGGGCTCGGGAAGTACATGAAGTCGATCGTCGACGCGGCGGTGCCGAGCAGATCGCGGCGATACGTCGTGCGCCCCGCGACCGCCGGCACGCGCGGATCGGCGAACGGCAGCAGCAGGGATTCGAGCCAGCCGGGATCGGGCCAGCAGTCGGCGTCCGCGAACACGACGACATCACCGCGCGCGACGTCGAAGCCGCGGTTCTTCGCCTCGTAG
>JBKJUF010000055.1:0-11206 GCA_046590445.1 Kofleriaceae bacterium | reverse complement strand
GGCCCCCGGGGGCCGCCCCGGGCGTCGCGTTCGACATGCTGCTGATCAGCCACGCGAGCCAGGACGTGATCGCGACAACGGCCGCGACCGAGCTCGCCGCCGTCGTCACGGTGGTCTCGCACCCGGCCGCGGCCATCGTCGACACCGCCAGTGCCCCCGCCGGTGCCAGCGTGCCGGACGCCGCGCGCGAGGGCGCCCCCGATCACGACGATCACGTCATGGCGATCGGACGTTCCGTCGTGCGTGTCGAGCTGTCGCGGCTCGATGACCTCCAGGATCAGCTCTCGCTCCTGATCGTGACGCGGTTCAAGTTCGAGCACGAGATCGCGGCGCTCGCGAAGCTCGGACACGACGTGCGGCGGCTGCGCGAGATCTCCCAGCTCCAGGCGCGCCAGCTCCGCGATCTGCGCCGCGCGATCCTGCGTGCCCGCATGGTGCGGGTCGCCGACGTGCTCGAGCCGCTGGGCCTGCTCGTCCGTGGCCTCGCGCGCTCGAGCCAGCGTCCCGTCCAGCTCGTCGTCGAGGCCGGTGAGGTCGAGCTCGACAAGGCCGTCGCCGATCGGCTGCTTCCGGCGTTGATCCACCTCGTGCGCAACGCCGTCGATCACGCGATCGAGGCACCCGAGCAGCGCGCCGCCGCGGGCAAGCCAGCGACCGGGACCGTGCGGGTGTCGTGCGTCGCGGTCGCCGGCAATCAGATCGAGCTGGTCGTCCGCGACGACGGGCGCGGGATCGATCGCGATGCGATCGCGCTTCGGGCCAGGCGCTCGATCGACGACGATGCCGAGCTCCTCGACGTGCTGACCGGCTCGGGGTTCTCGACGCGTGACGTCGCCACCACCACGAGCGGCCGCGGCCTCGGCATGGACATCGTGAACCGGATCGCGGTCGGCGAGCTCGGCGGCGACCTCGCGCTGCAGACCGAGCTCGGCGTGGGGACCGCGTTCACGCTGCAGGTGCCGGTCACGATCGCGGTGATGGACGTGTTCTCGTTTCAGTGCGGGAGCCAGCGCTTCGTAGTCCCGGCCTCGCTGATCGAGGAGATCTTCGAGATCTCCACGGACACGGTCTCGGTCGGGCCGTCGCCACCTCGCCCCGGCGCCGGCGCCCGAGATGGAGCGAGCCAGCGAACGCTGGCGAGCGGGGCGACGAGCCCGGCGGTCTCGCTGTTCGAGCATCGCGGCGAGGCGATCCCGCTGATCTCGCTCGGCGCGATCCTGGCGATCGATAGCGGCGCCGCCGCACGTAAGGCGCTCGTGATCCGCCGCAATGGCCAGCCGCTCGCGTTCAGCGTCGATCGGATGATCGGCCGCCAGGAGGTCGTCGTCCGCAGCATCGACGATCCGCTCGTCGCCATGCCCGGCATCACCGGCACGACCGATCTCGGCGACGGGCGGCCGACGTTGATGCTCGACCTCAACGAGCTCGCGATGATCTACCGGGACCGCGTGGCCTCGTGACCAACACGCTCCACGTCACGTTTCGCGTCGGCACCGCGAGCTACGCGGTCCCTGCGGCGCAGGTGCTTCACCTCGAAACGTTCGAGAACGCGACGTGCGTCCCCGGCGCGCCGGCCTACGTCGCCGGGCTCGTGCAGGTCCGCGGCCGCGTGGTGCCCGTCGTCGATCTGCGCGTCCGGTTCGGGCTCCCGCCGATCGAGCGCACGATCGATCACCGCGTCCTCGTCGTCCAGGTTGGCTCGCGGATCGCGGGCCTGCTCGTCGACAGCGCCCGCGAGGTGCTCCGCATCGAGCCGGGAAGCTTCGAGAAGCCGCCCGAGATGATCGAGCGGCAGAGCGCCGGGTTCGTGACGGCGGTCGCGACGGTCACCAAGCGGTTGTTTCTGCTCGTCGACGTGCCCCGGCTGATCGGGGAGGAGCTCGCTCATGGCTAATGACACCCGCACCGAACCGCATAACGGCGAGACCACCGGCACGCAGCGCGTCGAGGAGGCCGCCCGGCTCCAGCAGACCGGCGAGCATGCGGTCGAGATCGCGCGTGCGGCCGCACGGCTCGCCGAGAGCGGGGTGAGCCAGAGCCTCGCTTCGGATACCGCGAGCGCGGCCCTCGAGGACATCGCCCATAGCCTCGATCAGACCGCGACCGCGACCGAGGAGCTCGCGCGCTCGCAGCTCGCCGTCGCGAGCAACGCTCGCGACACGCTACAGGCCCTCGACACCACCGCGGCCGATCTGCAGCAGCTCGCGATCTCGGTCGCGACCGTGCGGACCGACTGCGAGCTCCTCGCGCGCGGCAGCGAATCGACGGCGACCGTGCTCGAGGAGTCGGCGCGCTCGCTGAAGTCGACCGCGGCGAATGCCAGCGAGCTGACCGAGACCACCGTTCGGCTCGTCGCGGCGGTGACCGAGACCAGCAAGAGTGTCGCCGATACCGCCGCGCGCGGCATGGAGACCGCGACGACGATCGAGGAAGTCGCCACGACCGTCGAGGAGATGGCGGCCGGCTCGGCGCGGCTCGCGACCGACTCGCGCCAGGTCGGCGATCGGGTGACCAGCGTCGCGGCCGGCTTCCGGTCGCTCGTCGGAGCGCTCGAGATCGTCGCCTCCGACACCACCGAGACCGCGAGCTCGATCGAGCAGACCTCGGCCACCGCCGAGCAGCTCGCGCGATCGTTCCGCGGGGTCTCGGAGCTCGCGGGCACGCTCGAGGAAGCCGCGACGACGTCCGCCAGCAGCCTCGCCGCGGTCGCGGCGTCGGTGGAGGAGGTCGCCGCGACCGCCGACAAGATGGCGACGGTCGTCGATGGCAATGCGGTGGCGATCGAGGAGCTCGCGCGATCCGCACAGCGGGTCGCGCAGTCCGGGGGCGAGGTCAGCACGCTCGCGTCCTCGAGCGCGACGGCCGCCGCCCAGCTCGAGGCGGTCACCCGAAAGATCGGAGGCGTGGTCGAGCAGACCCGGACCACCTCGGCCCGGGTCGCCAGCTCCGCGCGCGCCGGCGGCGTCACCGTCGGCCGGTCGATCGGCGGCCTGATCAAGATCCGCCAGGCGATGATCGACGGCGCCGGCGTGATGAAGGACGTCGGGCGGCGCGCCGAGGAGATCGGCGACATGGTGCAGGCGATCAACCTGATCGCCGATCGCACGAATCTGCTGTCGCTCAACGCGAGCATCGAGGCGGCTCGCGCCGGCGAGCACGGCCGCGGCTTCGCGGTGATCGCCGAGGAGGTCCGCGCGCTCGCCGATCGCGCGGCGGCCGCGGCCACCGACGTCGCGAAGATCGTGCGCGGCCTCCAGCTCGCGGCGCGCGATGCGCTGACGTCGAGCACCGAAGGCTTGCGGCTCGCCGACGAGGGCGCCGCGCTCAGCGAGGAAGCTCGGGGTGGGCTGCAGACGATCCTCGAGGGCGTCGAGCTCCTCGATGGCTCGATCCAGAACATCAGCACGGCCAGCGACGAGCAGGCCCGCGCGGTCCAGACGGTCTCGAGCACGACCGCACGCCTCGAGGTCGAGAGCCGGACGATCGCACGCGCGAGCAGCGAGCAGACGCAGGCGACCCAGAACCTCGCGCGCGCGGCGGGCGAGCTGCGCGCGATGGGCAAGCAGACCCGCGACGCGACCGGCGAGCAGGCGCGGGCGCTCCGCGAGCTCGTCAAGGGCAACAACCAGCTCACCGCGACGGCCGAGAAGGTGACGCGCGCGACCGAGGAGCAGGCGACCGGTGCCGCCGAGCTCGCACGCGGCGCCGTGCAGATGCGAGGCGCGACGCTGCGCACCGCGACCGCGCTGACCGAGCAGATCCGCGGCGTCGCCCAGATGTCGACCAGCGTGCAGGACATCGCCGGCGCGACCCAGCGCATGGTCGCCGGCATCGCCGAGCAGGCGAACGGCTCCGCCGAGATCGCCCGCGCGATGGATGGCGCGCGCAAGCACGCGGTGCAGAACGCGCGCGCGATCGCCGAGCAGGTGATGGTCGCCAAGGAGCTCGAGGCCGGCATCCGCGATGTCTCGCGGCTGTCGTCGGACATCACGGTGGCGACCTCCGAGCACGCGTCGGGCGTCACCTCGCTCGTCAAGGATGCAGACGAGGTCCGGCGGATCGCGAAGCAGACGGCGCGCGCCGTCGGCGAGCAGGCCGAGGCGCTCGGCATCCTCGCGGGTAGCGCGTCGAAGCAGACGGTCTCGTTGCAGGGCCTCGCGCGGATCACGGGCGATCAGGCCACCGCGACGGCCGAGGTCAACCAGGCGATGCGCGTGGTGCGTGGCCGGACCCGCGAGATCGCGAGCGCGCTCGCCGTGCAGGCGAAGTCCGCGGCCGCCGGCGTCGTCGACGTCGCGACCGTCGCGCGCGAGGTGGCGTCGCTGCAGGCCTCGACGAGCCAGCAGGTCGAGGCGATGTCGGCGCGGAGCGACGAGCAGGCTGTCCAGGCAACCGCGGGAGAGCCACCGGCATGACGAGCGGCCGGACGTTCACGCTGACGACCGCGGAGCACCAGCGCGTCGATCACATCGATCGCCTGGTGACCCGCGGATCGTCGGCCGTCGCCGAGCTGATCGACACGATGTCGGATGCGAGCTGGACCGTTCGCCGCGCGAGCGTCGCGGCGCTCGCGGCCCTCGGTGATGACGCGGTCGCGCCGCTCTGCACCTGGCTCTGTGAGCGGCGGTCCGAGGAGCACTCGATCGCGGCCGCGGTCGACGCCCTCGCGGCCTCGATCGGCGGGACGTCGACCACGGCGGTGATGGCGATGCTCGCAGATCCGCGCCCGGCGATCGCCGCGGACGCCGCGCAGATCCTCGGCAGGCGGCGTGCGAGCGAGGCCTGCGCGATCCTCGGGCAGGCGGTCTCGCATGTCGACGACAACGTCGCGGTCGCCGCCATCGAGGCGCTCGGCGCGATCGGCGGCAGTGGTGCGATCGACGAGCTGATCGCGGTGATGGCGGACCGTAGCTTCTTCCGCACGTTCCCCGCGCTCCAGGTGCTCGCGAAGTCCGGAGATCCGCGCGCCGTCGCGCCGCTGGCGAGCCTCCTCGAGGACGAGACGTTCTGCCTCGAGGCGGTCCGCGCGCTCGGCCGCACCGGCTCGGCGCAGGCGATCGCGCCGCTCGCGTCCCTGTTGCCGCGCGGCGGCGACGCGATCGTGCGGCTCATCGCGCTCGCGCTCGCCGATCTCGTGACCCGCGCCGAGTGGATCGGCGTCGCCTCGCAGGTCGTCGTCACGATGCGTGAGTTCATCGCACCCTCGCTCGCGCGGTTCGCGGGCGCGCTACGGGCATCCGATCCCGCCGAGCGCGCGGCGCTGGCGATCGTGCTCGGCCGGATCGGCGACGAGTCCGTGATCTTCGAGCTCGCGCGCCTGCTCGACGATCCCGAGCTCCACGCCGTCGCGACCGAGGCGATCCAGCGGATCGGCGAGCTTCACGACGCCGCGCAGCTCGCGGCACTCGCGGTCGATGCGGTCACCCGCGTCGCGGTGCTCCCGGTCGTCAACAGCCGGGCCGCGGCCCCGCGCTTACGGGCCCTGCTCGGCGACGAGAACGGCGAGGTGCGTGCGCGGGCCTGCGAGGCGCTGGCCCGGATCGGCGACGCCGCGGCGGTTCCCGAGCTGTTCGCCACGCTCGCCGACTCGAACCCCCGGGTGGCTCTCGCGGCGACCGCGGCGATCCATTCGCTCGGCGTCGCCGACACCGCACAGCGCGTGATCGCGGCGCTCCAGCACGGCTCGCCGACGGTGCGTCGCTACGCGCTCCGGATCATCGCGTACATGGGCTTCGCCGAGGCCTTCGAGTCGGTCAGGCTCGCCGTCGGCGACGCCGATCCGCGGATCGCCGAGCTCGCGGTCGCCTCGCTCGGCGCGATCAACGATCCGCGCGTCGACGCGCTGCTGGCCGAGATCGCGCAGAGTCCGACCCCGACGCTTCGCGCAGCCGCGATGCGCGCCGCGGTGAACCGGCTTGGCGAGGGGGCCGGCGAGATCCTCGAACGCGGGCTGACGGACGAGTTCGCGTGGGTTCGCTACTACGCGTGCCAGGGGATCGGGCGGATCGGCCGCTCGAGTGCGGTCGATCAGCTGATCGCGCGGCTCGCGGACGCGATGCCACACGTCCGGATCTCCGCGATCGAGGCGCTCGCACACCTCCAGACGCCGGCGGCCTGGCAGGCACTGTGCTCGGTCATCCGTTCGGGCGATCCCGACGAGCGGCGCGCCGCGCTGGTCAGCGTGGGCCTGCAGCCGGGCAATGCCGCGTTGCCGTTCCTGTTCGAGGCGCTGAGGTCGACCGACGTCGCGACCCGGCTGATCGCGCTCTCCGGCCTCGCGCGGAGCTCAGAGGATTCGGCGCTCGAGAACGTCGCGGCTGCGGCGCTCGATCCGGTCGTCGAGATGCGCGATGCGGCGCTGTCGCTGCTCGGTGAGCGCTCGGACCGCGCCGCGGCCGAGGTGCTGGTCGATCTCGCGCTCGCCTGCGACGAGGATCATCCGGTTCACCTGACCCTGTCGCGTCCCGGCGCATCCCGGATCGCGGCGATCGCTGCGCGGCTCGCGAGCGTCGATGACCGCCGCGCCGCGATCCTCGCGTCGGCGCTCGCCCGTATGCATCAGGGGCCGGCGACCACGACGCTGTTCGAGGCGCTGACCTTGACCAATCCCGCTGCGCGTCGGGCCGCGGCGACGACGCTGGTCGCGATGGGCGTCGACGGCGCCTACAAGGCGGTGACCCGGGTCGCCCGCGAGGATCCAGATCTCGAGGTTCGCCGGAGCTGCGCCGCGCTGGTGGCCGTGTGAGCCATGCAGGAGCCGACGCTCACGCTGCCGCTGTTCGCGATCTTCTCGGACCTGATCGAGACGAGCTGTGGCGTGCACTATGACGTCAGCGATCTGCCGATCCTCGAGAGCAAGCTCGCCGTGCAAGCGACGGAGCTCGGCTTCGACAGCCTGCTCGATTACTACTACCGGCTCCGCTACGACGATCCCGGTGCGGTCGAGCTCCACAAGCTGGTCGAGGCGATCCTCGTCCACGAGACCTACTTCTTCCGCGAGTACCTCCCCCTCGAGCACCTCATCGATCACTATCTCGTGGGCATCGTCCGGGCACGCGGACGGGCGCGCGTGTGGTCTGCCGCCTGCTCGACCGGCGAGGAGCCATTCACGCTCGCGATGCTGCTCGATCAGCGCGGCCTGCTCGACCGGGTCGAGGTCGTGGCGAGCGATGTCAGCACCGATACGATCGCGCGCGCGAAGGCCGGTCTCCATGGCAAGCGCGCGCTCCGCGACGGCCATCCTCCGCACATCGCGAGCCGCTATCTCGAGTCCGGTCCGGGAGGCTTCGCGGTCGTCCCGCAGATCCGCGACGCCGTCCGGTTCTCGGCGATCAACCTGCTCGATGACATCGCGGTGCGCAGCCTCGGCCGCTTCGATGCCATCGTGTGCCGCAACGTGCTGATCTACTTCCACGAGGCCCAGATCGTGAAGGTCCTCGATCGGCTGACCCGCGCGCTCGAGCCCGGCGGCCTGATCGCGGTCGGGGTCGCGGAGTCGCTGCTACGGTTCGGGACCTCGCTGGTCTGCGAGGAGCGCGGTAACGCGTTCTTCTACCGGAGCACCGCGTGAGACGGCCGCGCGTCGTCGTCATCGATGACTCGGCGTTCGCGCGCACCGTGCTGGCGCGGCTGCTGCGCGCGAGCAACCGGATCGACGTCGTCGGGACCGCACGCGATGGCCGCGAGGGCCTCGAGCGCATCGCTGCGCTCGACCCCGACGTCGTCACCCTCGACCTGACGATGGCCGGGAGCGACGGGCTCACCGTCCTCCGGGCGCTCCAGGGGAGATCTCGCCCGCGCGTGATCGTGGTCAGCATCTCGACGATCGACACCGAGCTCGGTGCCGAAGCGCTCTCGCTTGGCGCGATCGACCTGATCGCGAAGCCGACCGCACTCGCCACCGAGCGCCTGCACGAGATCGGCAACGAGCTGGTCGCGAAAATACTCGCGGCTGCCGCGAGCTACCTCGAGCCCACGAACCCGCTGATCCAGGTGCGCGGGCAGGTGGTTGCCGGCCGCGTCGATCTGATCACGATCGGCACCTCGACCGGCGGCCCGCAGGCGCTGACCCGCTTGATGTCGGCGCTGCCTGCAATGCTCAACGCGCCGATCGCGATCGTGCTGCATATCCCGGCCGGTTACACCGAGGCGCTCGCACGCCGGCTCGACAAGGCCTCCGCGCTCGACGTCGTCGAGGCAGCGGACGGCATGGAGTTTCGTCCGGGTCTGGCGATTCTCGCGCGTGGAGGCTTTCACCTCCGGGTCGAGCGTGAGGGTGGAAAGCTGGTCGCCCGGCTCGGCGTGCTGCCGGTGAGAGCGTTCACGCCGTCGGTCGACGAGCTGTTCGCGAGCGCCGCGTCGACCCTGGGCGCGCGCACGCTCGGCATCGTGCTGACCGGGATGGGCGATGATGGGTTGGTCGGGTCGCAGGCCATCGCGGCCGCGGGGGGGGCATTGATGACTGAATCTTCGGAGAGCTGTGTCGTCTACGGGATGCCGCGCTGTGTCGACGAGGCCGGCCTGGGCGCTGCCAGCTATCCACTCGACGACATGGCCCGGGAGATCAAGAAGCGTGTCTGAGCAGCAGCTCCAGATCCCGCGTCGACGCCCCCTGGTGTGGATCGTCGACGACAGCCACACCGAGACGCTGATCGCGGAGCGCGCGCTCGGCAACGGCTTCGACTTCGAGCGCTTCGGCGACGGCGCCGTCGTCGTCGAACGGCTAACCGCCGGCGCCCCGCAGCCCGATCTCGTGCTGCTCGACTGGGTGATGCCCGGTATGGCCGGCGACGAGGTCTGCAAGTTTCTCCGCACGCACGCGGGCACCGTCGAGCTGCCGATCATCCTGATCACCGCGTCGCGCACCGACACCGCGGACGTCGCGCGTGGCCTGGCGGTCGGAGCGAACGACTACGTCGCGCGGCCGTTCGCGAACGAGGAGCTGCGGGCGCGCGTCGATGCCGCGATCCGCGCCAAGCAGCTCGGTGACCTCGCGCAGCAGGAGCGCAAGCGGCTCGCGACGATCAACAAGCTCGGTCGCGCAATGTTCGAGGCCGGGACCGACGTCGATCGGATCCTCGACACGCTCGTCACCGTGCTCGCGGACGGCCTCTGCGATGGCTGCTCGATCCTGCTGTTGCCGGGTCCGGTCACGGTGGCCGCCGCGACCCGCCACCGTGCCGATCCGACGGGGCAGGCGCTCGCCGCGATCTCGTCGTTCGCCGATCCGGCTGTCCATGCCTTCCATAGCTCGGCGCACGCGCGCGGCACGCTGCCGCCCGCCTACACGCCTTACATCGATCGGTTCGGGCTGCGCGGCCTCGCGATCCTGCCGGTCGGCAGCCGCGAGATCTTGCACGGCGTCGTCACGGTCACGCGCGATGGCGGCTCGTCACCGTTCGACGCCCAGGACATCGCGACGATCGAGACCTGTATCGAGTACGCGAGCCTGGCCGTCGAGAGCGCCATGCGGTTCGACGCCGAGCGTGCCGGCCGCGGTCAGCTCGACGCGGTGCTCACGAGCCTGCCGAACGGGATCATCGTGACCGACGCCGAGGGCACGATCACGCTCGCGAATGCCGGGGCACACCAGCTGTTTCCCGACGTCCGCACCGGCACCCGGCTCGGTGACGTGTACCGGCTCGCGACGTGGACCACGTTCGATGGTACGCCGATCACCCAGGCCGCGTGGCAGGAGCTCGCGCGCGGCGGCCGCACCGAGACGCTGATCCGACGCCCCGACGATGGCGAGCAGCTCGTGATCGCGCTGTCGGGGGTCGCGCTCCGCGACGGGCGCGGGCGATCCGCGGGCAGCGTCACCGTGCTCCAGGACATCACCGCCCAGCACGCGGTGAATGCCGAGCGTGAGGAGACCGCTCGGTTCCAGCAGCAGATGCTCGGGATCGTCGGCCACGATCTACGCGCACCACTCGGCGCGATCCTGATCGGCACCGAGCTCCTCGACTGCGATCTCGAGGCCGGCACCGCCCCGGCCTCGGTCGTCAGGCGAATCGCGTCGAGCGCGAACCGGATGACGCGGATGGTCGATCAGCTCCTCGACATGACGCGCGCGCGGCTCGGCGCCGGGATCCCCGTCGTCCCGCGCAAGATCCAGCTCGTGCCGCTGATCAAGACCGTGATCGACGAGCTCGCCGCAGTCCACCACACTCCGTTCGAGCTGATCGCGCCGATGGATGTCACCGGCTACTGGGATGCCGATCGGCTCGCGCAGGTCGTGTCCAACCTCGCGAGCAACGCGATCCAGTACGGGCTACGCAGCGCGCCGATCACGATCGGCGTCACGCGCGTTGGCACGACCGTCACGATCAGCGTGCACAACGTGATCCGCGAGGCCCCGATCCCACACCACGTGATCGGCACGCTGTTCGACCCCTATCGGCGCGGCCACGACAACGAGCACAACTCGAGCGGCCTGGGCCTCGGCCTCTACATCGTGCACGAGATCGTGCGCGCCCACGGCGGCTCGGTCGACGTCGCGTCGGACGCGGCCGGGACGACGTTCCGCGTCCATCTGCCCGAGCGCGCGACGCTGTTCGACGCCGCCTGACGCGACGCTGACGACGCCGAGCACCGAGACTACAGATACGCGGGATCGCGGTACTCGCCGAGCTCGCTGCGGAACAGGTCGCAGATCTCGCCGAGCGTGACGTACTGCTTCACCGCGTCGAAGATCGGCGGCATCACGTTCTGCGTGTCATCGCGAAGCGCAGCCCTGACCGCGGCGAGCGCACGCTCGACGGCATCCTCGTCCCGCTTGCCGCGCATCTCCTTGATCTTCGCGATCTGACCGCTCTCGACCTCGTGCTCGATCTTCAGCGTCGGGATGTGATCGCCCTCGTTCGGGTTCTTGTACTTGTTGACCCCGACGATCGCGCGGCGGCCGCTGTCGACCTCGCGCTGGTAGTCGAAGGCCGATCGCGCGATCTCGCGCTGCGGATAGCCTTCCTCGACGGCCTTCACGATGCCGCCCATCGCGTCGATCTTGTTGATGTACTCCCAGGCCGCGGCCTCGACCTGGTCGGTCAGGGTCTCTACGAAGTAGCTACCCGCCAGCGGATCCGCGACGTTCGACTCCTCGAAGATCACCTGCTGCGTGCGCAGCGCGAGCTCCGCAGCGTCCTCGGTCGGTAGCGCGTACGTCTCGTCGTAGCTGTTGGTGTGCAGCGACTGCGTACCGCCGAGCACC
>JBKJUF010000052.1:0-4144 GCA_046590445.1 Kofleriaceae bacterium | reverse complement strand
ACTCGGAGCCCGCGAGGATCGGCCGTACGCACGGCGCGGCCAAGAGCATCAGCGCGACGCGCGGGTGGTTCGCGAGCTTGCCGAGGATCTTGTCGAGCTGATCGTTGCGCCGGAGCTCGCCGACGTTCGCGGTGAACACCACCCGCGAATCGGCGGGCACCCGCTCGATGGCGGCGGCGATCTCCTTGCGCGCGACCGCGCTCGACACCGCCGCGCCGACGAGCGCGATCGCCTCCTCGCGAGGCGTCGGCTGAGGCTTCGGCGGCGCAGGCGTGGTCGTTGGCGCCGGCACCATGCCCCATGGATCCTTGTCGGGGCTCAGCGGGTTGACCGCGACGAGCGGCGCCGGCGACATCGCGGCGTTGGGCGCGGGCGCGTCGGCGAGCTGCCACCACACAACGCCGCCGCCGATCACGACGAGCCCGAGCGCGGCCGCGATCATCGGCCAGCGCCGGCGCACCGGCGACGACGCACCGGCCGCGGGCTCGGTCGGCGCCCATGCGAGCGGCGTCTTGCCGCGATCGGTGGTCTTGTCACGGCCGGCAAACCACGGGCGCGACGCGGTCACGGTCGACTGCGTTCCAACGTCGGTCGCCGCTGGCCGCATCCGCGCGGTCTCGGCGGCCGTCGGCGTCGCGACCTCGCGCCCCGTTTCAAGCCCCGTTTCAAGCCCCGAGGCGCGCCGCACGGCATCGCGCAGGACCTGCGCGCTCGCCGGCCGGTTCTGCGCGCGGGTCGATAGCGCTCGCCGGATCTCGACATCGAGCTCGACCGGCACCTGGGCGTGATCGACGAGCGGTCGTGGCGACAGCCGCGCCTCGGGATCTGCGAGGTCGTCCCACGGCAGCCGGCCCGCGAGCATGGCGTAGAGGGTGACCGCGAGCTCGTAGAGATCGGTCGCGATGCCTGCTGGCTGACCGAAGAACCGCTCCGGGGCCATGTACGCGGGCGTCCCGCGCACGCCGCCATCGACGGTCGTGGTCGACGCCGGCGCCGCGAGCTCCTTGGCGATCCCGAAGTCGAGCAGCACGGCATGGACGCCATCGACGATGTAGACGTTCTCGGGCTTGAGATCGCGGTGCACCAGACCCTGGGTGTGCAGCGCTCCGACGGCCTCGCAGAGCTCGTCGAACAGGGTGAGCGCGGAGGCGAGCGGCAGCGCGCTCCGAGCGAGCACGCTCGCCAGCGTCTCGCCGTCGAGCCGCTCCATCGCGAGGTACGGACGACCGTCGGGGAGCTCACCAACCGACAGCACCTTGACCACCGAAGGGTGCGCGATCGTCTGAAGCACGCGCGCCTCGGACAGGAACTGCGAGCGTACGCGCGCTGTGCCCATCAGCCCTTCGTGCAGGACCTTCAGGGCGACACGGCGCGGTCCCCATGTCGCGTCGTAAACGATGCCACTGCCGCCATGACCAAGAACCGCGGAGATACGGAACTCGCCGAGCGCGGGCGGGACACTTTTCGTCGCGAGATCCACGAGAAGGACCTCACCTATAGCGCACTTCGTCACGGCCTAGCGGTTGCTAATTTCTTTGAAGAGAACCCCCGCCGGAGGGCCCTGATGATTCGCCTAGGTATTTCAGAAGACCACACCATCGTTCGTTGGGCGCTCCGTGAAGCGCTCGGTAAGGCTGACGACATCGAGGTCGTCGGCGAAGCGGGCACCGCCGCGGAGACGCTGGACATGATCCAGACCGCCCGCCCGGATGTGCTCTTGCTCGACATCACGCTGCCCGATCGCTCGGGTTTCGATGTGTTGAACGAGATGCGCCTCAAGGACACGGCGCCCCTGGTTGTCGTGCTCACCTGGCACACCGAGCCCAGCTATGCGGCGCGGGCGATCGCGGCAGGCGCGCACGGCTACCTGAACAAGAGCGTCGAACCCGAAGCCTTGCTCGCGGCCATTCGTGCCGTCAGTCGAGGCGAGCAGGTGATCCCACCTGGCGTCGAGTCGCTCCTGGCCAGTGGCGATGGGCACCCGGCGAGCGCCCTCACCGCACGCGAAGCCCAGGTGATGGAGATGCTCTCGCGTGGCATGACCAACCGCGAGATCGCCGAGCACCTGGCCATCAGCATCAAGACCGTCGATACCCATCGCGGTCACGTGCTGAAGAAGCTCGGGCTTCGGAACAACTCCGAGCTCACACGCTTCGCGGTCAAGCACGGCTACGTCGCGCTCTAAGCCGAAACAACCAGGCTCGCTGAACTTCACGGTGCCCGACTGCGCGAGGGCCGCGCCGAGCGTCACGCCGAAGTGGCCGATGAAGTGATAGGCCAGGAGGATGAGGTGACCGCCGAGGAGCCGTTCTGCCGGACGCGCGGCGACGAGCTGTGCCAGCTCGAAGCCAGGTGGGAGTGACGGCCCTTCACGCCAGCGGCGTCGCGATAGATCGACGTAAGGCCGAGCTCGCAGCCGATCGATCGCAGCTCGACGATCGCGTCACCGGCGAACTCGCGGAGACGTCGGGATACGTTCCGAGATTGCTCGCTCGCACACGGATCCGGAGATCCGAGCTGAACACTCGACACCGTCTCGTCCCCAGGCCGATGTTGAGCAAGGTCGCGACGTTCGTGCAGATCGCTGCGTGCTCCGGGGGGCACCTGCCATTGCCAGCACGCGACCATCGAGGAACTCGTGCTTGATGGTGCTGTCATCCTCGATCCGCAAGTAATCGAGGAAGTCGAAGTGATGGTGCTTGGGTACGACCATGCCCGATCACCGTACCATCCATCCTGGTCGACGAGTGCATCGACGCCAAGGCTCCCACCCTCGACTTCGATGGTGATGACCGTGATGCCGTGATCAAGAATACAAGAGCAACAGGGCGAGGCTCACCGCCAACAAAAGCGACACGAGCATGCCGGCCCCGACCGTGAGCCCGAGGATGCGGCGGAGACCTGATAGGCCTTGCATCAGGTGCTCAACGTCGTTGCCCTCGGTGTGAATCACGGCAGTAAAGGCCACGGTCGCCCGCACCAGGAGGATGGCGATGGCGACACCGATGCCCGAGATCAAGATCCACATGGCGAGGTCGATCCAGTAGATCGACGGTGGCGGTGCCGCGCCGAGCGTCACGCCGAAGTGGCCGATGAAGTGATAGGCCAGGAGGATGAGGCTGGCGAGCGCGACCACGACGGACGATCGCTTCATGTTGCTCACCAACCCCTTCAGCGTTTCGTTCTGCTCGGCGGTGAACTCGTAGCCAGCGGTGGTCATGACCGCGAACCTAGCGCACGAGGAGTCGAGCGCTCTTCGAAATCGGTGGTTTCGATCGCCAAGAAAGCGGATTACGCGCCTTGGCGGTTGTCGTCGAGCCCGACGTCTGCGATCGCGACGGGCGCGGGGCGGCTCGCGTCGCGATCGATCACCGCGACGTTCCGAAGGTCGTTGTGCGCGCACGTATAGGAAAATCTATACGGGTTTTGGCGCGGCGACCGCTTGGCCTTTAACCGGTCATTCCAGGCTGTCACCAGCTCTTGGTTCCTTGAGTCCGGTCGACGAGGGATGAGTCGATCGATCGGCGCTTGCTCCACGGCGGACTTCCTCCGTTCTATCTGAGCGACCCGCCAGACGACGGCACCTTCGCGGAGTGGATCGGTTCTTACTGGGCCAAGGACCTCCAGGAGCTGTTTGTCGTCGACAAGAAAGCCGCCCTGTTCAAGCTCGTGGAGCTGCTGTTCCGCCAGAGCGGCGGCATGTTCGAGCGGACACGCGCTCGTGCTCGAACGCTACCCGCTCGCGCTCGATCCGGACTGCGCCTCCGAAACCAACCTCACGGAATCGATCAGGTTTCTGCGTCGCGAACGATCTGCACCCGATTGCGTTCACTGTGCGAGGCGATCGTGGTGCGATGTTTTGGATCGGTTCAAACGTCAGGGGCGACGGGCGGGCTGCACCCACGCTTGCTTGCCGTCACCACGTGTGACGACCGCGCGAAGGTAGCCCCGCGACGGCAACGCGCGGCGTGCGATGTTCGCCTTGATCTTCGCGACCTGCGTTCCGTTCTCGATGAACGCGATCGCGTGAGGCCCGTGCTCGCCCGGCGCGACCTCGACGACCAGCGACTGATCGACGACCTCGGCGCGCGCGAGCGTGACCCCGGTCGAGGCGTAGAACCGCCCCGCCGCGAGCGCGTCGACG
>JBKJUF010000737.1:0-4416 GCA_046590445.1 Kofleriaceae bacterium | reverse complement strand
CGCCGCGCCCGCGCCGGAGCCCGAGCCCGAGCCGCCGCGTCCGATCGGCCCGCCGATCGACGCCACCGAGCTCGAGGGTCGCGTCGTCCTCCGCGTGCCCGCGGGCCGCTGGACGATCGACGTCGCCACCGCGCTCGGGCAGCGGCACACCGAGGTGCTCACGAGCAAGGACCCGGTCCCGGGGCAAGTGCGCGACCGGATCCACCACGAGGGCTGCGGGTTCGTCGCGCCGCTCGAGTTCCTGTCCGAGGTCTTCATCGATGGCAAGCCCCTCGACCGTCGCCGCTTCGACGCCGAGGCGCGCGACGCCGCCGGCGTGCGCGTGCTCGAGGACGTGAGCGACGTCGCGGAGCAGCACGAGGAGATCGGCGACCGCGATCGGGCCGTTGACCAGGGTCTCCGCCAGGCTCTCGCCCACGACGCGCTCGAACGCCACCCACGGCCGGCGATCGGCGAGGACGCCGCACTCGAACACGCGCGGGATCGCCGGATGCGAGAGCGCGTCGAGCAGGCAGGCTTCGCGCATCATCTGGACCGCCATCTCGGGGATGTGGCTCGCGCCGCCGTGCATGGTCTTGAGCCAGACCTTGCGAGGCAGCACGACGTGGCTCGCGAGGTACACGACGCCGGTGCTGCACGGGACCGCATGCTCGCGATCGATCGTGTAATTGCCAACACGGATTCCTGAAGGAAAGCCGTGACCTGTGCTGGTGCCGGTTCGAGTCACATCAGTCTGGCGTGCACGCGTGATGCCTTGCGTGAGGAACCACGAACGTCGCGAAACCGCTCGAGCGCATCACGCTCGCGAACGTGCGGTACGGGGGCGCCATCCCTCACTTCCTTCCGATCGTTGTCCAGCGGCCTCAGTGGTGATGTACGGGCGGCAGCGTGGACACACGACGCCACGGACGAAGGTGGGCGCAGTAGGATTCGCCGCATGGCGACCGACCCGCAGCTCTGGAACGAAGACCTCGCCCCGACGCCGCTTGAGAAGCGGACCTGGTCGATGTGGCACGTCGCGGCACTGTGGGTGGGGATGGCCGTCTGCATCCCGACCTATCTGCTCGCGGCCGACATGGTCGCCAAGGGCATGAGCATCGGCCAGGCGGTCTTCATCGTCGCGCTCGGTAACGTCATCGTGCTCGTCCCGATGATCCTCAACGCCGACGCCGGCACCCGCTACGGGATCCCGTTCCCGGTGTACGCGCGGGCCGCCTTCGGGGTGCGCGGCGCCAACGTCGCCGCCGTACTGCGAGCGCTGGTCGCGTGCGGCTGGTTCGGCATCCAGACCTGGCTCGGCGGCGGCGCGATCTACCTGATCCTGGTCAAGCTCGGGCTCGATGGCGGCAGCGCGCTGCCGATCCTCGGGATCAACGCCCTCCAGCTGCTGTGCTTCGCGGTGTTCTGGGGGATCAACCTGTGGTTCATCCACAACGGGATCGACTCGATCAAGTGGCTGCAGACGCTGTCGGCGCCGTTCCTGCTGGTCGCTGGCATCGGCCTCCTGGTGTGGGCGCTCGACAAGCACGGCACCGCCGCGGTGTTCGGCAAGCCCGGCCTCGAGGGCGCCGCATTCTGGGAGCTGTTCGGCCCGTTCCTCACCGGCATGGTCGGGTTCTGGGCAACGCTCGCGCTGAACATCCCGGACTTCTCGCGGTTCTGCCGGCGCCAGCGCGACCAGGTGATCGGCCAGTCGATCGCGCTGCCGACGACGATGGCGCTGTTCTCGTTCATCGGCGCTGCGGTGTCGATGGCGACCGGGCTGTGGGACCCCAACGCCGTCGTGGCGTCGTTCTCGTCGCCGGTCGTTGTCGTGATCGGCCTCGTCGCGCTCGCGATCGCCACGCTGTCGACCAACATCGCCGCGAACGTGGTGTCGCCCGCAAACGACTTCTCGAACCTCGCGCCATCGCGGATCAGCTTCCGGATGGGCGGCTACATCACGGCGGCGATCGGCTTCGCGATCCTGCCGTGGAAGCTGACAAACAACTACGTGTTCGGCTGGCTCAACGGTTACGGCGCGCTACTCGGCCCGATCGGCGGCATCCTGATCGCGGACTACTGGATCGTCCGCAAGCGCGTGCTCGTCGTCGATGATCTGTACCGGCGCAACGGCATCTACGAGTACACGAACGGCACGAACCCCTGGGCGATCATCGCGCTCGTCGTCGGCGTCCTCCCGAACATCCCGGGCTTCCTGCACGCGGTGCACGTGATCGACTCGGTCCCGCAGATCCTCGCCGACCTCTACGCGTACACGTGGTTCGTGGGCTTCGCGATCGCCGCGGTCGTCTACACGCTCGGGATGCGCAGCCAGGCGACGGCGCGGCCGTGAAGCGCGCGTTCGTGACCGGTGGCTCGGGCTTCGTCGGCCGCCGGCTGATCGGCGAGCTGGCCGCGCGCGCGATCCCGGTCGCCGCCCTCGCGCGCAGCGAGGCCGCCGCGATCGCCGTGCGGATTGCGGGTGCCGAGCCGGTGCGTGGCGATCTCGACGATGTCGCCGCGCTCGCCGACGGCATGCAGGGCTGCGATGTCGTCGTCCACGCGGCCGCGCACGTCAAGCAGCACGGCGCGCTCGCGGCGTTCATGGCGATCAACGTCCGCGGCACCGAGAACGTGCTCGCCGCGGCCCGCGCGACCGGCGTCCGCCGCTTCGTACACGTCGGCACCGAGGCCGTGCTCGTCGATGGCCAGCCGCTCGTCCGGGTCGACGAGACCCGTCCGTATCCGGCCAAGCCGATCGGCCCCTACCCGCACACCAAGGCGCTCGCCGAGGCCGCCGTGCTCGCCGCGAACGGCGTCGGCCTCGAGACCGTCGTCGTTCGCCCGCGCTTCATCTGGGGCAAGGGCGATACGTCGCTGTTGCCGCAGCTCGTCGACGCCGTGAAGCGCAAGCGGTTTCGCTGGATCGCCGGCGGGCGATACCAGACGTCGACCTGCAACGTCGCGAACGTGGTCGAGGGCGTGCTCCTCGCTGCCGAGGTCGGCCGACCCGGCGAGATCTACTTCCTGACCGACGGCGAGCCGATCGAGCTGCGGACCTTCCTCGCGTCGCTGCTCGCGACCCAGGGCGTCGACGCCGGAGATCGAGAGATCCCGCGCTGGCTCGCCCGCACGACCGCGACCTTGACCGGCTGGATGAAGGAGCCGCCGGTGACCCACACCGCGCTCGCGCTGATGGGCACCGAGGTCACCGTGGATGATCGCAAGGCACGCCGCGAGCTCGGCTACGTCGGCAAGCTGTCACGCGAGGCGGGCCTGGCCGAGATGCGCCCCCCGGCGTAGCCGGGATGCGGCGCGCCGAGTCGAGTGCGGCGCGGGTCTGTGCTACATGAGCGCCCGTGAGCCTGCTCGACGAGTGTTTCGCTGCGAATCGCCGCTGGGCCGCGCAGACCGTCGCCGAGGATCCGGACTTCTTCACGCGGCTCGTGAACCTCCAGAGTCCGGATCTGCTCTGGATCGGGTGCTCGGACAGCCGACTGCCGCCGAACGAGATCATCGGTCGCGCGCCGGGCGAGGTGTTCGTGCACCGCAACGTCGCAAACCTCGTCGAGCACACCGACGTCAACTGCCTGTCGGTGCTGCAGTACGCGGTCGAGGTGCTGCACGTGAAGCACGTGATCGTGTGCGGTCACTACGGCTGCGGCGGCGTGCGCGCGGCGATGTCGACCCAACCGCTCGGGCTGATCGACAACTGGCTGCGCCATATCCGCGACGTTCACCTGTGGAACCGCGACGAGCTCGCCGCGATCAAGGACCCCGAGCTCCGGCTCGATCGACTCGCCGAGCTCAACGTCGAGGCCCAGGTCGCGAACGTCTGCCACACCACGATCGTCCAGGACGCGTGGCGCCGCGGCGCGACGCTGACCGTGCACGGCTGGATCTACTCGCTGCGCGATGGCCTGTTGCGCGACCTCGGGATGGTGATCGAGCACCCCGACCAGATTCCGCCCGAGTACCGACTGGTGTTCTGATCGGTGTACCGTTCCGGGATGATGACCCGGGGGGCCCCAGGTTCTGCGACGTGGAAGGTCTCGACGATCACCCGCCAGCTGTAAGCGGTGATGTTCCTCGCGGCGATCGGCGGCTTCTTCATCGCCATCGAGGTCGGCGGGCTGAACAAGAAGCAGAGCATGGATGACGAGGGCGATCGCCCCGTCACCGAGCTGCTCGAGGAGCCGCTCGCGCTGCTCGGCATCGCCCTCGGCCTCGCCGCGGGGTACGCCGGCGCGTGGGTGCTCGGAGCGCGGCTCGAGGGCGGCGCGGACTGGATCGGCCGGCGCCGGCCGAAACCGACGCTGATCCACGTCGACGAGGTGACCCGTGTCGAGCGCGTCCGCGGCAAGGTCGCGCAAGGTTCGGGGCAACGCGTCGCCGAGGTCGCGTTCACCGTGCACACCGCCGACGGCCGCAGCA
>JBKJUF010000664.1:0-5158 GCA_046590445.1 Kofleriaceae bacterium | reverse complement strand
CGAGACGCGCGTGGCGTAGCCCGCGATGGTCTCGTCGAGGTGGATCGGATCGACGGCGAGGGCTGGGAACTGGTCGGCGGCCTCGCGGGTGGCGACGAGGTGGTCGATGAGCCGGCGAAACGGGATGTACGAGAACTCGTGGCGATGGGCGGCGTCGAGGGTGAGCGCGGTGTACGCGTCGGGCCGGTCGAGGAGCGGCAGGAAGACGTTGCGGTCGCGGCCGGCGTCGATGTCGTCGTTCCAGTCACCGACGACGATGACCTTGTCACCGGCGGCGCGCCGTCCGGCGAGCCAGGCTTCGAGGGCGATGATGGCGCGGCGGCGGCGGTCGCGGGAGTCGAGGTCGATCATCGCCTTGAGGTGGACGGAGACGACGGTGAGCCGGTCGTGTCCGACGCGTCCGGTGATCTCGAAGGTCACCGCCAGCGGGGCACGCGGAAACCGGTCGCTGTCGCCGACGAACAGATCCTCGACGTCGATCACGGCGAGCCGGTCGGTCCGGTAGGCGATCGCGACGCGGGTCTCGAAGCCGGTCTTGCCGATCAGCGCGGCGTGGTCGGGGAGCTTGCCGAGCAGCTCGTCGAACGCGCCGATGCTGTCGACCTCCTGGAAGCCGATGATGTCCGCGTCCTCGGCGATGACGGTGGCAGCGACGGCGTCGATCGCGGTCGTCGAGATCGGAAAATGCTCGATGTTCCACGACCACACGGAGAGCCGGCGCTCGCAGAGGCCGCGGACGTCGCAGGCATGGCGGCGCAGCACGCGGCACGCGATGGGCCCGACGGTGGTCGCCGCATCGATCGCGGCGAGATCGGCGAATGGCCGCGCCTCGACGAGCGCGTGCGCGGTGCGCCAGTGCAGGCCGATCGCGTCGAGCGCGGATGCGGTCATCGCCGGATCGTTGGCGAGCATCACGAGGCCTCGCGCGTCGTCGGAGGTCGCGCTCGTCAGACAGCCCGAGCCATCGGCCTTGCCGACGTCGAACGGCGCGGCGTCATCATCGACGGGATCGTCAGTTGCGTCGCCGGGCTCGGCGCACGCGCCGACGAGCCAGCTCGCGGCGATCAGGGTGAACAGCGAACCACGCGATGGCTTCATGCGCAGACAAGTCGCCGGCGCCGGACCGTTGATCCCGAAATTCTGCGGAATCTGCTAACTACCCGGAACCACTTAACTGTGACTCGGCGAGCGCGACCTCGTCCGCGGTGCCCAGCTCGCCGAGGACCGCGCGAAGCTTGTCGCGCGCGCGAGCGAGCCGGCTGCGCACGGTGTTCTGCGGGATCTCGAGCACCCCAGCGAGCTCCTTCGTCGACATGTCCTCGAAGTACGCGAGCTCGAGTGCGATCTGATCGTCGAGCGGGATCCGCGCGAGCGCGAGCTGGAGCAGCGCCTGTTGCTGCTGGCGACCGAGCTCGGTGGCTGGCCCGGCCCCGAGATCGGCGAGCGAGGACAGCGCGAAGTCGACGACCGGGGTCCGCGCACGCTTGCGGAAATGATCGGCGAGCCGGCGGCGCGCCACCGCGAACAGGTAGGCCTTGACGTTGTCGCCATCGATGCGGTCCTTGCCCTCGACACACGCGAGGAACGTCTGCGAGATCAGGTCGGCGCCGTCGTCACCGACCTTGGCGCGAAAGAACCGCGCGATGCTCGTCCAGTGCCGCACGACCAGCTCTTCGCCGGCGGCCAGATCGCCACCGCGCCAGGCGTCCAGGAGCTCGAGGTCGGTGCGCACGCCCGTATAGTAGCGCCGTGCGCGATCTCGCCGACGAGCTGCTGCGAGCCAAGGTCAAGGCCCGGCTGTTTGGCGGCGATCAGGCCCCGCGGCTCGGCCGGCTGGTGATCCTCGACCGGCTCGGGAGCGGCGGCATGGGCACCGTGTACGCGGCCTATGATCCGCGGCTCGATCGCCGGGTGGCGGTCAAGCTGCTCCACGCCGCCGGCGCCGAGGCCAACGCGCGGATGCTTCGCGAGGCGCGTGCGCTCGGCAAGCTGGCCCATCCGAACGTGATCGCGATCCACGATGCGGACGAGCAGGACGCCGCCGTGCACGTCGTGATGGAGCTCGCGACCGGCGTTCCGCTGCGGACGTGGACCAGCACGCCGCGCGCGTGGCGAGACGTGCTGCGGGTGATGCGCGAGGCGGGCGCGGGCCTCGCCGCGGCCCACCGCGCCGGCCTGATCCATCGCGACATCAAGCCCGACAACATCCTCGTCGGCGATGACCGCACCCGCGTCGTCGATTTCGGTCTCGCCGACGCCGCGACCGCGAGCGATACCGCCGGGACGCCGAATTACATGGCGCCCGAGGTGCTCGCGGGCGAGCCGGCGACCACCGCCTCCGATCAGTTCAGCTTCGGCGTGACGCTCTACGAGGCGCTCCACGGCGAGCGCCCGCACGCCGGCACCACGCGCGCCGAGCTGCTCGAGGCCGCCCGCGATGCCGCCTCGGCTCGCCCGGGTCGCACTCGCGCCGAGCGTCCGGAGGCCGGACCGTCCGCGTTCCGGACGACCGTGGTATCTGATGGCGATCGTGACCAGACGGTCGACACCGCCGCCACGACCGGCGCGTTCGCGGTCACCGGTCACGCGACCTCGCCTCCCGGCTGGCTCCACGCGATCGTCAAGCGTGCGCTCGCCGCAGATCCAGCATCCCGCTTTGCCTCGATGGACGACCTCGTCACCGCGCTCGCGCGCGATCGCCGTCAGCGCGTGTTCGTGGCGGTCGCTGCCACCGCGTTGCTGATCGGTGCGATCGGCGGCGCGGTCGCGTATCGCGCAAGCACCCGCGATGACCGCTGCGATGCTGGGCCGCGGCGCTCGACGGCATGGAACGCGAGCCGCGCGACGAGTGTCGGGACCGCGCTTGGCGAAGGCGCGTGGGTGCCGACCACGGTCGCGCGGTTCGGCGATCTCGCGTCGGCGTGGCAGGCGAGCTACCGCACGGTCTGCGAGGCCACCCGCGTGCGCGGCGATCAATCGGATCGCCTCCTCGAGCTGCGGATGCGTTGCCTCGATCGCGCGCTCGATCGGTTCGACACGCTCGTCACGACGGTGACGGCGCAAGGCCGCATGCTCGAACCGAGCGCGCGGATCGAAGTCGCGAGTGCGGTCGCCCAGCTGCCGGCGCCCGCCGCGTGCGAGACCCTGACCGACGCCAGCGAGCTCGCGCTGCCCAGCGATCCCGCAGCGCGCGCGCGGGTCAAGGACGCCGAGCACGCGCTCGATCAGGCGTGGGCGGAGTACGCACTCGGGCGCTACGGGCCGGCGCGCGCCGCGGTGACGGACCTCGAACGCACGACCGCGGATCTCGACGTCGACGCGCTGCGCGCCGCGATCCTCACGCTCGCCGCGACGATCGAGTCGCGGATCGGCGAGCCCGCTGCCGCGCGGACCGCGATCGATCGAGCGCTCGCCGCGAGCGCGAAGGCGCATGCCCCGGATCTCGAGCACACGGTGTGGACCCGCCTGCTGCGTCACGAGCTGTTCGCCGGCAACCCGGCTCGCACGATCGAGTGGGCCGCGTTCGCGCACGCCGCCGCGACCCGCGCCGGCCTCGAGGGAGCCGAGGTCGACGGCATCGTCGCGGAAGCGCAGCGCGCCGCCGGCCAGCTCGCACCGGCCCGCGAACGGCTGCAGCGCGCCCTCGCGTCGCGCGATCCGCTGCGCCCCGATCAGCGCGCGATCCTCGAGCTCAACCTCGGATCCGTCGAGCTCGCGGCCGGTTCGTCGGAGCGCGCCGAGGCCGCGTTCCGGCGCGGTCACGACCTCGCGCGCGGTGCACTCGGCGACGGCCATCCGTCGCTCGGGCTGTACCTCGACAAGCTGGCCGAGGCGGAGCGCGCCCGAGGCCGCGTCCGCGACGCCCTCGCCCGCCACGAGACCAGCGTCGCGATCCGCCAGGCCGCGTTCGGCGAGCACGACCGCGCCGTCGCCACCGCGCGCTTCCACCGCGGCGAGACTCTGCTCGAGGCAGGCCAGCTCGCGCGCGCCGCCGCGGACGTCGAGGCCGCTCGCGTCGTGCGCGCCAAGCTGCTCGGCCCAACCAGCGCACGCCTCGGCGAGCTCGACGCGACGCTCGGCGACATCGCCGCCGCAGCCGGCCGGCGCGACGACGCGCGCGTCCTCTACGACCGGGCCGCCGCGCTCGATCCGCGCCTCGAGCTCACCGCCCGTCGGCTCGCGATCGGCGCGTCCCTCGGGATTCCGCTGCCGGCCACGCCATCCGTCGAGCCGTTCGCGGTCGATCACGTTACCCTACTCGCGGCGGTTGTCACCCTGCTGCCCGCGGATCGCGCGCGGCCGCTGGTCGCCGCGCTCCACGCCCGCTGGCGCGCCGCCGGCGTTGTCGATGCCGCGCTGTCGCTCGCGGTCGGCGATGCGTTGCGCGCCGTGGGTGATCACGCAGCGGCGACGGTCGTCTATCGCGCCGCACTCGCCGCGCTCGCCGACGAACCGTCGCGCACCCGCCTCCGCGCGCTTCGATCGCTCGCCCCGAACGATCCAGCCGCAAGGGCTGCAACTGCGGCGATGGCAGGCGGCCTCCCCGAGCTCGACCCCTAGATCGCCGATCGGTTCTCATCCGGAGCAGTTCCGCGTGGTTGCAGAGGGAGATCGACATCGATCGGACGTCGTGAACTCGTCGGAGTATGAGCATCGAGTACTGGCAGCCACCGGAGGCCTTGAGTCGACAAGAGCAGGCGCTGTTGAAGCGCCTGGATCGCGTTCGCAAGCTGCTCGGGTTCTTGCGCGTGCAACGGCATCGCCTGTTCGATGCGGCGTTTCAGGCGGAGCTCGCGACGATGTACCGCGACACCGGCGCTGGGAAGACGCCGGTCCCGCCGGCATTGATGGCGATGGCCACGTTCGTTCAGGCGTATCTCGCCGTGTCCGACGCGGAGATGGTCGAACTCACCGTCGTCGATCTTCGCGTGCAGATGGTGCTCGACTGCTTGGGTGCGGACACGCCCGCGTTCTCGCAGGGTGCGCTGTGCGACTTCCGCGACCGGCTGATCCGGACGGACATGGACCGGCGCCTGCTCGAGCGCACCGTCGAGCTCGCGCGAGAGACCGGTGGTTTCGATTGGCGGAAGTTGCCGCGCTCGCTGCGCGTGGCGGTCGACTCCAGCCCTTTTGAGGGAGCGGGCCGCGTCGAAGACAC
>JBKJUF010000541.1:0-3651 GCA_046590445.1 Kofleriaceae bacterium | reverse complement strand
CCGCAGGATCGCCTCCTGCGGGGTCAGCTTGCCTTCGGCCACGAGGTCGACCGCGACCTTGACCATCGCCTTGCCCGTGCGATTGCCGCTGCGGGTCTGCAGCATGAACAGCTGGCCGCGCTGGATCGTGAACTCGAGATCCTGCATGTCGCGGAAGTGATCCTCGAGGAGCTTCGCGACGCGGACGAGCTCGGCGTGCGCGGCCGGCAGCTTCTTCGCGAGCTCGGGCAGTGGCTCGGGCGTGCGGATGCCGGCGACGACGTCCTCGCCCTGCGCGTTGGTCAGGAACTCGCCGTAGAGCTCGGCGGTCCCGGTCGCCGGGTTCCGCGTGAAGGCGACGCCGGTCGCGCAGTCATCGCCGAGGTTGCCGAACACCATCGCCTGGACGTTGACCGCGGTCCCCATCGCCGCCGGGATGTTGTTGAGCTTGCGGTAGTAGTCGGCGCGCGGGTTGCCCCACGACGCGAACACCGCGCCGATCGCGCCCCACAGCTGCGTCCTGGCGTCGTCGGGGAACGTCTGCTTCGTGACCTCGAGGATCTTCGCCTTGAACATCGCGACCGCCTCGCGGAGCGCGGGCTCGCCGAGATCCTGGTCGCGGTTCGCGCGGTGCGTACGCTTGATGTTGTCGAGGATCACGTCGAATGGCTGCTCGTCGTGCTCGGTCGGCGCGACCACGCCCATCACGACCTCGCCGTACATCGCGACGAACCGGCGATAGCAGTCCCACGCGAACCGCGGATTGCCACTCTGCTTGGCGAGCGCGTCGACCGTCGCGTCGTTGAGCCCGAGGTTCAGGATCGTGTCCATCATGCCGGGCATCGACGCGGGCGCCCCCGAACGCACGCTGAGCAGCAGCGGCGCGGTCGTATCGCCGAACTTCGTCTTCGTCAGCGCTTCGATCCGCGCGAGCGCCTCGCCGACCTCGCTCGCAAGCTCCTCCGGATAGTTGCCGACGCCTTGCTCGACGACGTGGCGACAGACCTCGGTCGTGATCGTGAAGCCGGGCGGCACCGGCAGGCCGAGCGCCGCCATCTCGGCGAGGTTCGCGCCCTTGCCGCCGAGCAGCGCCTTGTCCTTCGCGCGGCCATCGGCGGTGCCGCCGCCGAACTGACGGACCCACTTCACGCCGCGCCTCCGAGCTTCCGGAAGTCGCCAACACTCGCGTATGGCGTGTAAATCACCCGCAGCATTGCGAGTCGGTTGTCGCGGAGTGTTGGATCAGGGTCCATCACCATCACGCCGCCCTTGTCAAAGAAGGCTGCGAGCTGGGGCGCGAGTTCCGCGAGTAGCGTGAATGCTTCTGCGTAGGTCGAGGTGTCGATAGAACGATGGATGGCGTCTTGCCGTTCGCTCCACGCACTCCAGAGGTTTCGCTCGACGTCCGAGGTGAACGCCGCAGGCGAAGGAATGTGGCTATCGCCCAATCCCTTAGACCGAGCGTCGTCCAGAATGTTTGCGACGCGCTTGAAGACAGCACGCGTTTCCGCGGGAACCGTGGCGAGATGACGTGCGCGAGTGCGTACGTCGCACGGCGAAGAAGCGGGAACCGCCAGGGCCACATCTACCGCTTGGGTGTCGATTCGTTCTTCGTCGACCAGGATGGAGCGAAGCCGGCCGTTGAAGAACTCGATCAATTGGTCGCGAGCAGTTGCAGATAAGACGACAGAAGAATCGTATCCGTTCGCGGAAGCTTGGATCAGCGAGTGAAGCCCCACCGGGAACTTGCGTCCTGCGTTGGCACCGCCGGGACCGCGATCAAGCATGATCGAGAGAACACCGATGGCGGCGCGCCGGAGGCCAAGGGGATCAGCGTTTCCCGACGGGACAAGGCCGGTCGAAAAACAACCAACGAGGGTATCCACCCGATCTGCGATCGCTACCAACGCGGATTCTGGTGTCGTTGGAAGGGTTCCCCCTTGCCCGCGCGGCCACCAGTGCTGCTCGATTGCGCGTCCTACATCCTCCGGCTCACCGAACGACTTGGCGTAGTGGCGACCCATGACACCCTGCAGCTCAGGGAACTCGCCAACGGCGCTCGAAGCCAGGTCGGCCTTGCAAAGTTGAGCTGCGCGTACAGCAACGTCAGCGTCAATATCCATCCCAGTAGCTTGAGCTCGAACAAGCTGCTCGATGCGGCGCACCTTGTGGCCGATCATCTTCGCGGCGTCGCCGAGCTTGGCCTGGAACACGACGGCGTCGAGCTTCTTGTTCCAGTCGTCGAACGACTTCTTGCGATCCTCGGCGAAGAAGAACTTCGCGTCGGACAGCCGCGCCGCGAGGACCTTCTCGTTGCCCTTCTGGACGACGACCGGATCCTTGACGACCGTCGCCATCATCGTCGCGAACCGGTTCGCGAGCTTGCCCGATGCATCCTCGAGCGCGAAGTAGCGCTGGTGCGTCCGCATCGCGGTGACGATCACCTCCTCGGGCACCTCGAGGAACGCGGGATCGAACTGACCGGCGACGCCGACCGGATACTCGCCGAGGTGGATCACCTCGCCGACCAGCGCCTCGTCCGCCCGCACGCGCAGCCCGGTCTCGCGCTCGAGCCGCGCGAGCTCTGCCTTGACGACGTCGCGGCGCACCTCGGGATCGACGATGACGTTCGCCTCGCGCAGCGCCTCGACGTAGCGCTCGGCATTCGCGATCTCGACCGCACCAGGCGCGAGGAAGCGATGACCGCGGCTCTTGCGGCCGGCGGTCAGCCCCGCCCACACGAGCGGCACGACCTCGCCGCCGAACAGCGCGACCAGCCACTGCACCGGGCGCACGAACGTGGTCTCGCTCCAGCCCCAGCGCTGCGATTTCGGCCACGCGATCGCCTTCGCGACATCGGCGAGCAGCGCCGGCAGGAGGCCTCGCGTGTCCTGACCCACGACGCTGCGCAGCGCGACGGCGTACTGGCCCTTCTTGCCGGCCACTTCCTTCTTCCCGAGCGCGGCCGGGTCGACGCCGTTCTTCGCGGCGAAGCCCTGCCCCGCCTTGGTCACGCTGCCGTCGGGCGCGAACGCCGCGGAGACCGGCGGGCCGACGACCTCCTCGTCGAGATCGGGCTGGCGATCGACGAGGCCCTTGACGATCACCGCGAGCCGGCGCGGGGTGCCGAGTGCGCGAACCCCGCTGTGCGCGAGCCGCGCATCGGCAAGGCGCTTCTCGACGAGCGCGGGCAGGTCGACGAGCTGGCGCGCCAGCATCTTCGCGGGAATCTCCTCGCACCCGATCTCGAACAAGAGATCAACCGGCATGGGTGATCTCCTCGGCGTGCGGAGCCACGGCACGCGCCGCGGCGAGCGCGCTCGCGTTGACACCGGCGTCCCCGGCACCGCGATAGGCCGCGACCGCCTGCGCGCGGAGGTGCGGGGGTAGCAGCGGGAACTCGAGGCGTGCACGCGCGGCGACGTAGGTCTCGGCGCAGGCCTTCGCCATGCCGCGAACGCGGCCGATGAAGCGCTGGCGCTCGGTCACGCTGATCGCACCACGCGCGTCGAGGGAGTTGAACGCGTGCGAGCTCTTCATGCAGAACTCGTATGCGGGCAGCACGAGGCCGGCAGCGAGGAGGCGCTGGCACTCGCGCTCGTACGTGTCGAAGTTTGCAAACGCGATCGCGGGATCGAGCTTCTCGAAATGATACGTCGAGTACTGCACCTC
>JBKJUF010000580.1:0-17137 GCA_046590445.1 Kofleriaceae bacterium | reverse complement strand
GCCAGGCCCACGCCGGCTTCGACGTCTGGAAGGCCGGTGCACATGGCGGGCCGCCGCTCGCGGTGATCGTCTCGTCCGAGGCGCACTACTCGGTGTCGCGCACGCTCGCGATCATGGGGTGGGGCGAGGGCGGGGCGATCCGCGCGGCGATCGATGCACGCCACCGGATGACGGCACGTGCTGTCGAGGACGCGCTCGCGCAAGCGCAGGCCAGCGATCGCCGCGTGATCGGCATCATCGCGGCCGCCGGCTCCACCGCGACCGGCGCGTACGACCCGCTCGGCGAGCTCGCCGATCTCGCGGCGGCCCGGGGACTGTGGCTCCACGTCGACGCCGCACACGGCGGCGGCGCCGCGCTGTCACCGACCCATCGCGGCAAGCTCGCCGGCATCGAGCGCGCGGACTCGATCGTGTGGGACGCGCACAAGCTGCTGATGATGCCGGCACTGGTCACCGCGGTGCTGTTCAAGCGCGAGCACCACGCGTACGAGGCGTTCGCGCAGCAGGCGTCTTACTTGTGGCAGGATACGCCGCCTGCCGAGCACTGGTGGGATCTCGGGCAGCGCACCCTCGAGTGCACGAAGCGGATGATGGCGATCGAGCTGTGGGTCGCGCTGCGCAGCCGTGGCGAGGCGTGGTTCACCGACGTGATCGATCGGCAGCACGAGCTCGCGACCGAGCTTGCCGCGACGCTCGCGGCCGCGCCGGACTTCGAGCTCGCGCTCGAGCCCGAGTCGAACATCGTCTGCTACCGCCACCGTCCGGCCGGCGTGACCGATCGCGACGCGCTCGATCGCCACAACCGCGCGCTGCGAGAGCGGGTCGTCACCGACGGCCGGTTCTACATCGTCGGCACCACGCTACCGAGCGGCTATCACCTGCGCTCGACGCTGATGAACCCGTTGATCGAGCCCGGCGATCTGCACGACCTGATCGCGCACCTGCGCACGTTATGCCCGTGATCTCGATCGTCGCCGCGCTCGGCACCGCGCCGGTCACCGTCGAGTGCGCGACCGGCGAGACGCTGTTCGAGGCCGGCGCCAAGGTGAGCGCGGCGATCGACACCGCATGCGTCGGCAAGGGGACCTGCGGGCTTTGCAGGGTCCGGATCCTGACCGGCGCCGAGCACCTCAACCCGTTCACCGACGAGGAGCGCAAGCACCTCGGGAACGTCTACCACCTCACGAAGGTGCGGCTGGCGTGCCGCAGCCGGATCGCGGGCGACGTCAGCTTCGAGGTCGTACGCAAAAAGAAGTGATCATGGAGATGTAGATGACGCCGGTCTCGTCGTCGTCGTGACCGTGAAAGGAGGGGGCTGCTTCCTCGAACCGGACCTCGAGCGCGGCGTCGGCGGGACCACCGGTCCCGAGCGCGGTAGCACCGCGTCCACACCGACGAGGTCGGCCTCGGCAGCTTCCTGGCTTGCCAACGGCATCAGATCGTTGTCGGTCGCCGCCCGGAGCTCGCCGCGGGCGTGGACGGTGTCCTCCGCATACCCCACCGCTTCAGTACGAGCCACTAATCGAGATGGACGGTCACGGTCGTCGTCTTGCGCTCGACGACATCGACCGTGATCGTCTTCTGCGTCTTCGCAGCCTTGTTGACGAGCCGGAGCTGCTGCTTGCCCACCGGTAGCTGATACGTCGCGAGGCCCGTCGCGGTGCGGTTCTCGCCGAACCGCTTGCCGCCGAAGTAGACCTCGGCCCAGGTCGCCGCGCCGGTCACCGTGATCTGCACGTTGCCGAACCTCTGGGCCTCCTTGAGCGTCTCCCGGATGTTCGTGGTCTGGCCGGCGACGAGATCGACGCGCTTGGTAATCGTCTGGAACCCCGGCTTCGCGAGCGCGAGCTGAGCGCCGAGCGCGGGCGCGAGGTCGTCGAACGTTTTCGGAGAGTCTCCGAGCACGCGGCCGCCGAGCGTGATCTGGGCGCCCGCCGGCTCGGTCACGACGGCGAGCCGCGCCGGGGCCGCGTTCCACACGCCGCGCACGCGGAGCCGTTCACCGGGCGGCACGCTGATATCGCTGTCGTCGAACGGCTGGTACCCGGCACGTTCGAGGTGAAGGTGCATCTTCGTGTTGCCGGGGAACTTCGCCTCGAACGACTTCGCCTGCCTGAAGTCGAGCAGCTTGCGCGACGCCGGATCCCCAACGACCTCGATGTAGCCGGTCGCGCCGTCGATGTTCGGCTCGATCGTGAGCGTGCCGAGCTGGTCGACCGCGGCGTCGGCAGCGACCGGCACCGCGATCTTCTCGGGCGTGCGATCGCGCGTCACCGCATAGATCGCGCCGCCGACCGCGAGCAGGCCTGCGAGCACGATGGCGATCCACGCACGGCTGGCGGTCGGGCGCGTCGCGGAGACCGTCGACGGCGTGCGCGGTGGCGGCACCGGGTGGCTGTCGGAACTGTTGGAACCGTCGCCGGGAGCCAGCTTGGGGATCTGGCCCGTCGGTGGGCCACCGATCTCGGTGTGGCGATCCTTGTCGAGCGACTTCTCGTAGAGCTGGTGAAGGCCACTGTCGCCGGGCATCGCCGAGCCCTGCTCGGAGTTGCGGCGCGCGCGGGGTGCGGCGACCTTGGTGTTGTCCTCGACCTCCTCGAGGCGCGAGACGCCATCCATGTCGAGCTTGCGGAACAGCCCGGTCGAGACCTCGCCACGCTCGCCACGCTCGCCACGCTCGATCGTCTCAGTCGACGGCGGCTTGCCGTCGGTGACCGCCGTGCGGCGCGCGACCGACTGATCGGCGAGCTGCTTGCGGATCACGTCGTCGATCGCGTTGCCACGGCCCGACTGCCGCGCCGCCGGGATCACCGTCGCGAGCGCCTCGGCGACGTCGAGCGCGGTCGCCATGATCGAGGACTCGTACGACAGCTCGATCAGCGAGCGCAGCACCGTCGCGGGGCGCGTCGGCCGGTCGATCGGCTTGCGGGCGAGCGCGCCGGCGAGCACGTCGTCGAGCCGCGAGGGCAGGCCGGGCCGCAGCGCGGACATCCGCGGGATCGGCATGTCGGCGATGTTCTTGATGATGTCGTCGGACTCTTCGCCGGGGAACAGCTTCTCGTTGGTGAACAGCTCGTAGATCACGGAGGCCGCGGAGAACAGATCGCTGCGGGTATCGAGGGTGTCGCCGCGGGTCTGCTCGGGCGACATGTAGCGCCACTTGCCCATCACGCGCTTCGGGCCCGGCCCACCACCGCGATGCGGTTGCGCGGCGACCGCGATCCCGAAGTCGGCGATCTTCACCTCGCCGGCGCGCGAGACCAGGATGTTCGACGGCGAGACGTCGCGGTGCACGACGTTGTGGCCGTGCGCGAAGTCGAGCGCGCGGATGATCTCGATCGCGATGTGGAAGGCCGCGGGCAGCGGGACGAGCCGCTTCTCGTCCTTGAACTTGCGGAGCATCGCGGCGAGGTCGAGTCCGTCGACGTACTCCATCGCGATGAATAGCGACTCGCCGATCCGGCCGAAGTCGAAGACCTGGACGACGTTCGCGTGGGACAGCCGGACCGCGACCTTGGCCTCGGCGATGAACCGCGCAGCGAACTCGGGATCGCTCGCCAGCTCGGGCAGGATCCGCTTGATGGCGATCGTCTTCTCGAAGCCGTGCGCCCCATAGGCCTTCGCGAGGAACACCTCCGCCATGCCGCCGACCGCGATGCGGTCCAGCACGTCGTAGCGTTCGAGCGATCTGGTGAGCGGTTCGTCCATGAGAAGCGTGGCCCTGGCCACACACGCCCGACGCCACCGTGACGGCCGTGCGACCGTCCCGCAAGGTGACCTATAGTAAGGGAATGGCGCGTGGCTTGCCGCCCCGAGCGGTCGCACTCTGGTCGATCCTGATTTTCGGGATCGCCGGGGTGTCGCTGGCCCATGCCGACCGCCGGCCGGTCGCGGTCATCGATCTCAGCGGCGAGCCCACGACGGTGGTGCTCGCGCGCCAGCTCTACGCCGAGCTCGCGAACCATCCGGATCTCCAGGCCCTCGCCGATCCCGCGATCTCCGCCGAGCTCTACGGCGAGAACTCCGACGAGGACGGCTTCAAGCTCGAGGATGCCCGGCTCGCGAAGGACGAGGCCGAGGCCCAGCTCGCGCGCTTCGAGTTCGGGCTCGCGGCGAACAGTGCGCTGCGCGGCCAGGTGGAGCTGCACGGCGTCGCGCCGACCGGGACCGCGACCCAGCTCTACGCGCAGCTCGCGTTCGTGCTCGGCCAGGCCGAGCTCGGGCTCCGCAAGCCCACCGAGGCCACCGAGGCGTTCGCGCTCGCGCATCGCCTCGCCCCCGCGTTCGCGCCCGATCCGGCGCGCTACCTGCCCGACATCATCGGCGCGTTCGACGCCGCGAAGGCGCGTTATGCCGGCACCGGCAAGGTCGTCGTGAGCGGTGCGGGTCGGCTGTGGATCGACGGCACGGACACTGGCACCGCGCCCGCCGAGGTGACCGTCGAGGCAGGCCCCCACGTCGTGTGGCTGACCGGCGCCGACCGGCAGAGCCGCGCGACGCGCGTCCTCGTCGATGCCGGTAAGGCCGCGAGCGCGGTGATCGAGGACGCGCCGGCAGACGAGCGGCTCAAGGTCCGGCGCGCCCGCACCGCGCTCCGCAACGCTCCCGATTCCGCCGCGCGAGCCACGGCGATGAAGCAGCTCGCCGATCTCGTCGGCGTCCGCGATGCCGTGCTGCTGTCGATCGCGCGTGACGGCAAGGTGATCGTGCAGACCTGGAACGCCGGCACCCGCGATCAGGCCCCGGGCTTCTCGGCGCTGCGCGAGCTCGGCAACGGCAAGCCGGTCGACCTGCTCGGGCCACTCGCGCCGCCACGCGCGCCGAAACAGCCGGTCGAGCCGCCGATCATCCCGGTCAAGCCGCTCGAGACCAGGCGCTGGTACCAGCGGAGCAGCGTGCAGGCCTCGATGATCGTCGGCGTGCTCGCGACGGTGGTCGGCGCGATCCTGATCGTGCGCGCAGCGGACGACGACATGGTCGGTGTCGTCACCGATTTCGGCCAGGCAATGCGGTCGGCGCCATGAAGCCGTCCGCGATAGTCGCCGGGCTCGCGATGCTCGCGTCCCTCCTCTGCGGGGCCTGCGAGACCCCGCCGATCAAGATCACCTACAGGCTCGCCGCCGGCGCGACCCAGAGCTGTGGCTCGACGAGCTGCAGCGACGTCAAGCTCGCGTGCGACGCGGTACTCAACATCCGCATCCTCGATCCGGAGGATCCGACGGCGCCGTACCTGTCGCTGTGCGAGCCGATCCCGGCGAACCGCAACCGCGACCTTTGCGCGATCTCGAACATCGATCTGTCGGACATGCCGATCGAGCTGCCGAAGCGGACCCTCGAGGTCCAGATCATGATCTGGCCGCGCGACATGGTGACCGATCCAATCACCGGCGAGCTCGACTGCCGGCCGTTCGACGTCAAGTTCGACTCTGCGGCGGGCTTCCCGATCAACCAAGAGCCGACCCCGGCGATCGGCGGCCGCGCCTACTATCAACCCGGCGACGCCGAGACCACGGTCACGCTCGGGTGCACGGATCTCGAAACGATCAACTCGTGCGCGGCTCCGGTGACCGTCCGGGTCTCGGCAACCGTCGACGCGTTCGAGAACCTCGGCGTCTCAATCGACCGCACGTTCGCGACCCGGCTCAGCGTCGATGTCGGCGTGCCGCTCGCGCGCCTCGACGGCACCTTCGAGCTGAACCCGGTCGACACCCGCCGCCTCGCGCTCACCGAGACCGGTGCACCGGCGTGGAACGGCGACGTCGATCTAGAGTTCGCCGAGACCGCCTGTCTGCTCGTGCTCGAGAACGCACCGCAGGCGACGACCGCCGTCACCTGCCAGCGGCTGACCGGGCCGTCGCCGAACATCGAGTTCTCGCCGCCCGGGGTCTACGTGTCGCGGGCGACCCTCCAGCAGATCCTCTCCGCGCTCCCGCTCGCGACGTTCCCCGACGGTGGCCTGACCGTTGGCATCGTCGTCGACACCGCGTTCAACCCGAAGGCCGGCAAGCTCGTCTCGGCGACCGACGGCGCGGTCCGGTACCTGTCCGCGGATCGCACCTCGTTCGGGGGCACCGCGACCTCGACGAGCGGCATCTTCGTCTCGCAGGACGCACCGTACGGCTCGATGTTCGGCGTCAACGGCTCGCTCGCGACCCAGAAGCTCGGCGGCCGGATCGAGGGCAAGGTGACGATCGTCGTGCTCCAGCTCGCCGCCGGCGAGTAGGCAGCCGGCGGCAGCAAGTGGCGAGGGCCAGCGATCTCGGGCTGCGACCGGCGAAGTGCAAGCTGCGCGTCGCACTCCGTTGCTCGATGTTGGTGGCGCCGCGGTACGCCGGCTGCGTACCGTTGTCGGTATGCGCCGCATCCTCGCCGCGATCGCGCTGTGCCTCGCCACCGCCGCCCCGGTCGCCGCGGACGGCTTCTACCTCAGCGAGTCGTTCGGCGGCACCGACGTCAAGGACCAGCTCGCCGAGCAGATGTCCAGCGGCATGCGGTTCCGGATCGCGATCGGCTGGCGGCACCGCAACTGGGCGGTCGAGGGCCACTTCGGCGCGCACTTCATGATCGGCGCAGGCGACGCCGACACCCGCCGCCCCGACCCCGTCGACGGCGACGGGCTCACGGTCTACGGCCTCGACGTCAAGTACCTCCAGCCGGTCGCGCCACACCTCGAGGTCTACCTGCGCGGCGGCGCCTCGCACGCGCTGCTCGAGACCGTCGACCAGTACGGCGGCCGCGGCCTCGGCGTCGGCGCCGGCGCGCAGCTCAAGGGCCGGGTCCGCGCGCTCGGCTTTCTGTTCTGGCCGCTGTTCTTCATGGACTGGGGACCCAAGATCACCACCGCGGTCTTCGTCGACACCAGCTACGACTTCTATCGCCTCCATCGCGGCGATCGGATCGACGCCAAGCCGACGATCGACGCGCAGCTCACGACGCTGACCTTCGGGATCGCGGTCGGCACCGACTTCTGACGCACGCGTGATCGTGTCCAGAACGTCCGTACGGCGGACGCTGTCCGGCCGAGATCCGGACAACGGCGGGATCTGGGTCTGCGAAATCGCGCGCTTGGACGTGGCACGGCTGTCGCTACGTGCGTCCGACGAGAAAGAGATGCGCGATGCTATGCTGCAACAAGCAATGCTCGATCCAAATCTCCTCGCCCCCGATGGGGTTCGCAAGCTCAACCGAAGCGAGTACGACAAGCTTGTCGCGCTCGGCATGTTCGAGGACGAACGCGTCGAGCTCCTGCGCGGCGTGGTTGTCACCATGAGTCCGCAGGGTGGACCTCACGCGACGATCTCGTCGTGGCTCGTCGAGCGGTTGATCCGACTACTGGACGAATCGTTCGACGTGCGTGGCCACTGTCCGTTCGCGGCCTCCGAGGACTCGGAGCCCGAGCCCGATGTCTCGGTCTCTCGGCGCGTCAGCGGAAGCCTCGCGCATCCGCAATCGGCGCTGCTGTTGATCGAGGTCGCAGAGTCGTCGATCAAGAAGGACCGCAAGGTGAAAGCGCCGATCTACGGCGAGTCGCACGTGCCCGAGTACTGGATCGTCGACATCTCGGGTGACGACCTCATCATCTACGTGCACACGCAGCCGACCGCCGACGGCTATCGGCGCGTCGACACGCTGCGCGACGGCGATGTCCTGCGACCTGCGAAGCTACCCGGCGTCGCGATCGCCGTTCTCGACATTCCCTGGACGCGCTGATCCCGGGGTAGGGTGCCGGCGTGTCGCGCGCGGTCACTCGCACCTGGTACCGGATCGCCCTCGCGCGCGCGGGTGGACCACCGATGCTGGTGGTCGCGCTCGGCGAGCACCTCGGCGTCGCGATCGCCGCGGCCGAGGCGCACACGAAGTCGTATGCGATCGCGGCGGACGTCGCGAGCGGGGACGTCGTGCCGCTCGGCGAGTCCGTCGGCAAGGCCGAGGTCGTCGTGCTCGGCGACGATCCCGATGCGACGCCGGTGTTCCGGTGGCCGACCGGCGCGCTGCCCCGGCTCGGCGCGGCGGGTCCGCTGGCCAGTGCGCGCCGCGGCTATCGCATGCATCCCGATCCGAAGCTCCTCGTCATCGAGGCGCAGACCGATGCCGAGCACCTCGTCGATCTCTACCTCGGGCTGATCGAGCGGCTGCCCGCGGCGGATAACCTCGAGATCCGCGTGCTCGACCACTTCGAGGACGCGGGGCAGACCGAGGTCTGGCTGACGTCGCGCGTCAACGCGAAGAAGATCTTGCGGTTCCTCGACGACCACGACGTCGAGATCCTCGGCAATGGCCACGTCGAGGTCTCGGTCTACGTGCGCGCGCACAAGGCGACGCTGCGGCTGACCGCGCACAAGACCGTGCTGTGGCTCGCCGAGGAGCGCGCGCTCGAGCGCGAGGTGCTCGGCTGGCTCGGTGAGCTCGCGGTGCCACGCCTCGATCCGCTGGTCGATCGATTCATCGGGCTCGAGGATGTCCCGCACCTCCTCTACCGGCCGGCGAAGAGCCGCGATCGCAAGAAGCTCGGCGAGGAGCTCTACCGTCAGCGCTTGCGGCGGGTCGACACCGTGGTCCGCGAGCGCGACGGTGGCGGCGAGGCTGACGTGGCCCCGCGCGACACCGACGGGTGATCGGCCCACCAGAACCGGAACGGCTTGGCGGCCCACGCGCCGGCATATGCGACGCCGATCCGCGGCCCGCTCGCGATCGGTGGTGCATGCTCGGGACCTGCCGCGACGAACAGCGGCCCGCGGGCGAGATCCTTGCGATCGAGGCGGCGATCGATCGCGAGCGCGGTCGTCACCTTGCCGGGGCCCCGGCCGATCGCAGGATCGTCGGGCAGTCCGAGGTGCGGCGCGATCGCGCGGATCAGCACGGCCTGACCATCGCCGGGCTCGCCGGTGACGATGTTGAACATCTCGTGGATGCCGTAGCAGAGGTAGACGTACGAGACGCCACCCGGGCCGAACATCACCGAGGTCCGTGCGGTGCCGTCGCCACGCCCGAACCGCGCGTGGCTCGCGCGGTCCTCGGGCCCGTGATAGGCCTCGGTCTCGACGATGATCCCGGCGCGCGCGCGCGCGCCGTTCACCAGCACGCAGCCGATCAGCGCGCGCGCGACCGTGATCGCGTCACGGCGGTAGAAGCTCGCCGGCAGCCGCGCGCTTGCGAGCCGGGCGATCGCGGCGCGGCCCGCGGCAGTTGCCGACGTCGACGCGGCGGTCGTCGCAGCGGTCGACGCAGCGGTCGATCTAGAAGCGCTGCCACGCCGAGTCACGGCGCAGAAGGTAGCGCGGTGCCGAGCAAGTGCGCGCGATCGAGGCCGTCGAGCACGTCGACGACCCGGCCATCTTCCGCGAGCGCGTCGAGCAGCGCGCCGGTGCGCTCGCGATAGGCCTCGATCGGTAACTGGCCCTGGAGCAGCCTGAACCGGAGGAACAACAGCGCGGTCTGCGCGACATCGGCGAGGCAGTACCTCTGCACGGTCTCGAGCTGGCCGCCGAGGTAGAGCCCCTCGACCTGCGAGCCGTCGATGCCGACCTTGCCGGGAAGCCCGATCAGCCGCGCGACCGCATCGAGCTTGCCCGCACGCGTCGCGCCGTGATCGGCGAGCCAGTCGCACAGATCGAGGTGGCCCTCCTCGGAGAACCGGTAGCGGACGCCCTTGTCGCGATAGTACCAGGCGAGCGGCACCGCGTGGCACAGCGAGCGCAGCGCGATCACCGGCAGGTCGAAGCTGCGCCCGTTGTAGGTGACGAGCACCGGCCGCGCCTTGCCGACGAACCGCGAGAAGTCCTCGAGCAGCGCGCGCTCGCGCTGATCCGCAGACAGCGCGGGATCGGATCCCGCTGCATCACCGATCACGCCGATCCGCTTGAGCCGGTAGTCGTGATCGAGCAACAGACAGCCGATCACGACGATGCGGTGCGCCCAGGTCGGCGGAAACGGCGAGTGATTGCCCGGTGGTGCGCCACCCTGCGGCATATCCGGACGCTGCCAGCGCTCGACATCGGGAACGGTCTCGATATCGAGGACGAGGTACTCGGCGCTGGGCGTGCGGGCCACACGCGAACGCTAGGGGCTTGGTGTGACATCGGCGACGATCGTCGAGGTGGTCCGCTCGGCATGCTCGCTCGTAGTGGAAAAACCCATGACCTCGGGTGCTTTGCGTCTTGTTCCGGCCCGCCCGCCGGCAATAATGCGGACTATGGCCGTTGTTCGCGGTGGGGCCCGGTGCTCGGGCTGTCTATGGGGTGCAGGTGCGCTCCGCCTGGGGCTACCCGGGCTGGCCGCCGTCGTCGCCGTCGTCGCCGTCGTGCCGGCATCCGCTGACGCCGAGCCCGGGATGTGTCACGTCGTCGACGTCGACTTTCTGCCCGCCGAGTTCGCCGGCAGTGCGCCGATGCAGGCGGCCTCGCAGATCGTCGCGTGGGTCGAATCGCCCACCGGTGACTACGTCGATACCGTCTTCATCACCCAGCAGACCGGGTCGTTCGGCCTCGGCAACCGGCCCGGCCGGTTCGACTTCAACAGCGGTCCGCGCTGGCCGTACGGCCGTCGCATCACGGTGTTCCCGGTGTGGTCGCATCGCCGCGCCGCCAGCGGGTTGCCGACGTTCCCCGAGGTCGCGTTCCAGAACCAGGACGAGTCGAACCTCTCGCACCCGTTCAACGAGAGCTCGCGCGAGCTGCACTTCTGCCGGCCGCTGATGTCGTCGGAGTCGGGCTGGGATACCGGGACCTGCGCGTCGACGGTGTTCACCGACAAGGGCGTGCTCGGGACGCGCACGAGCCTCTATCCCCCGCGCAACGATGTCGTACGCGGCACGCCCGACCATCCGTCGGTCGAGATGTTCCAGCTGCTGAACCCGTTCGACGCGGTCTCGCACGCGACGCCGCCGAGCGGTGTACCGGCCGAGCTCAGCTGGCCGATCCCCGAAAATCTGCCGATGGGCGACTACGTGATGTGGGTCGAGGTCTCGCGCGAGTTCGATCGCAACGTGACCTACGCGTACCCCCAACCGTCGGGGATCCCGTGGAGCGAGTACGGCGAGCCCTACCGTGGCCAGCCGTCGATCGTCTACAAGGTACCGTTCTCGATCGGCACGACCGAGCGCGCCGCGAGCGTCCTCGACTACCTCGGCTACGGCGATCCGGACGGCCTCGACGGCAACATCCGGCCGCCCGACGGCACGATCACCACCGGCGTCATGGGTTCGGGAGCCGAGCGCTTCTCGATCCGCGTCGACGGTGCCACCTCGTATCGCGTGCGGGTCACCGCGCGTCCCGAGTTCGACTTCGTCAAGCCCGCGGCCCCGACCGGTGCCGAGATCAACACGCTGTCGAGCACGGCTGCGACCGTGCAGTTCACGGCGCCCGGCGACGACGAGCTCGTCGGCAAGGTCAAGGGCTACGAGATCCGCTACGTCGTCGGCCCGACGTTGACCGAGGAGGCGTACCCGTTCGCGCAGGAGCTCAAGCCCGACATCACGATCAGCGAGCCCGGGACGATCCAGGAGTTCGAGATGACCGGCCTGCTCTACGACACCGAATACACCATCGGGATCCGCGCGCTCGATGATTGCCGCAACGCGGGCCCGCTGACGTTCGTCACGTTCCGCACCCCCGATCGCGCGACCGGCGAGGTCGACGCGTGCTTCATCGCGACGGCGGCCTACGGCTCGGTGATGGCGAACGACGTCGAGATGCTACGCCGGTTCCGCGACATGCTGCTGCAGAACACCGTGCTCGGCGAGCTCGCGGTCGAGGCGTACTACACGTTTGGACCCGCGGTCGCCGGCATCGTCGGCGAGTCCGAGCTGCTGCGCGCCACCGCCCGCGCCGCGCTCGATCCGCTCGTCCACGTCGTCAAGGTTCTGCGCTTCTGATGCGCGGCGCGCACTGGATCGCGGCGGCGACCGTCGTCGCCGGATCGCCCGTGCCGGCCCACGCCGAGGACGGCGTCTGTCACATCGTCGAGGTCGACTTCACGCCGGCCGAGCTGACGACGCCGGTGGCGATGCGCGCGCCGTCGCAGATCGTCGCGTGGATCGAGGACCCTGCCGGCCGGCTCGTCGAGACCGTGTTCATCACCCAGCAGACCGGCACCTACGGGCTCGGCAACCGCCCCGGTCGCTACGACTTCAACAGCGGACCGCTGTGGCCGTACGGGCGGCGGATCACCGTGTTCCCGATCTGGGGCCATCGCCGCGCCACGAGTGGCGCACCGCAGTTCCCCGAGATCGTGTTCCAGGACGGCAGCGACGGAAACCTCTCGCACTCGCTGGGGCAGAGCTCGGACGAGCCGCACTTCTGCCGGCCGATGCTGCGCGACGAGGCGAGCTGGGACGCCGGGTCGTGCGCGACGACCCAGGTCGGCACCGACAAGGGGCTGCTCGGCCCGCGCAAGAGCGTGTACCCGCCGCGCAACGATCACGTGCTGTCCCACGAGGACGACGCGTCCGTCGCGATGTACGCGCTGCTCAACCCGTTCGACGCGGTCTCGCAGGCGACGCCGCCGAGCGGCCTGCCGGCGCGGTTCACGTGGAATGCGCCGCCGACCGTCGCACCCGGCAGCTACACGGTCTGGCTCGAGGTCTCGCGCGAGTTCGATCACAACGAGACGTACAGCATCGCCGCGCGGCCCTCACCGGCGAGCATCCCGTGGCGCGAGTATGGCGAGCCCTATCGCGGGCAGCCATCCGTCGTCTATCGCGCGCCGATCACGCTCGGCACCGACGCCGTGACCGCCACGCTCGACTACACCGGCTACGGCGATCCCGATGGCGCCGATGGCGATGTCCGCGATCCGGACAGCACGATCTCGACGGGCGTCGCCGGATCCGGCGCCGAGCGCCTCGCGATCCGCGCCGATGGCGGCACGCCGTTTCGCGTGCGGGTCACCACCCGGACCGAGCGCGACGCGATCCGGCCGGCGGCACCGGGCGGCGCCGAGGTCAACACGCTGTCGAGCACCGCGGCGACGATCCAGTTCACCGCGCCGGGCGACGACGACCAGCGTGGCCGGGTCGCCGGCTACGAGGTCCGCTACGTCGCGGGGGCCAACCTCGACGAGGCGAGCTTTGCCACCGCGACCGAGCTGAGGCCCGCACTCGCGCTTGGCGAGGCCGGCTCGCTCGAGGAGATCACGCTCGACGGGTTGCTCTACGACACCGAGTACACCGTCGGCATCCGCGCCATCGACGACTGCCGCAACCGCGGCGCGCTGACGTTCGTGACGTTCCGGACGACCGACCGCCCGAACGGCACGGTCGACGCGTGCTTCATCGCGACCGCGGCGTACGGCTCGGTGATGGCAAACGACGTCGAGATGCTGCGGCGGTTCCGCGACTTGCTGCTCCACGACACCGTGCTCGGCGAGCTCGCCGTCGAGGCCTACTACACATTCGGTCCCGCGGTCTCCGGCGTCGTCGGCGAGTCCGAGCTCCTGCGCGCCACCGCGCGCGCCGCACTCGCTCCGATCGTCGCGGTCGTCCGCGGGTTCCGGTTCTAATCGCGCGACGTCACGGCGACGCGGCCCGCGATCGTGATCGGGATCTGATCGACGGTCGCGCCGCACGTCCGCTCGACCATCAGCGCGCCATCGATCGAAAGCGCGAAGCCCGCCGGGTTCGTGCCGTTGTCGCAGACGCCGGTCGCGGTGACGGTGCCGGTCGGCGCGGGCAGCGTCGAGCGCGCGCGGTACGAGCAGGTCGCCGTGGTCGCCTGCAGATCGATCACGCGGACGTCGCCCATCGCGGTGTTGCCGAGCGTGCGGTTGCCGCTGCCGAGCAGGTCGGGACGCGGGATGCAGAACGTGACGAGGCCGGTGCCGCCGAGCGCCTGGCCCTCGATCGAGAGGCTGACCACGCCGTCTGGCGCCGCGGGATCTGGACAGTCGTTGCCGCTGAGGCTGCTGAGGTTGCCGTAGGTGACCGCGAGATCGCCCGGGCCCGACGCCGTCGCCACGAGGCCGCTCGCCGGTGCGCCGTCGGTGCCGCACGTCCCGCCGCTGCCATCGTCGCTGCAGCCCGCCGCGCCCACCGCAGCGAACGCGAGAGCCGCGCACAGCGCGTGCCAGGTACGCGAACTGATCCGCGACCTGATCCGCGAATCAATACTCGAACGGCAGCGTGAGGGCGAGGTGGACGACGAAGGCATTCCCGAACCGATTGTCCTGAGCAACGTACTGGAGGATGCCCTCGAATCGCGCCGCCGACCAGCGCCCACCGAGCTCGAAGGCCTCGCCGAGCATGCCGAGCTTTGCCTCCACGGCGTGGGTGCGGAAGCGCGACAGCTTGACGTCGTCGGAGATGTACTCCTGTGACGCGTTGTAGCGGTCCTGGTAGAAGAACGCGCGCAGCTGGCTGTGGAAGCGATAGCCGAGCGACGCGTCGGCAGTCTCACCGACCTGCTGAACGAGCCGCACCTCGGGGGTGTGCGCGGCGGCGCCGACCGAGTCGCGTCGCAACCAGTCGTCGCGATAGAATCGGTAACCGGCGACGAGCGTCGTCTTGGTCGCGTCGAAGTAGTACCGCGCGGAGATCCCGATGGCCTGGCGCAACCGCTCGGTCGGGTGGCGCTCGCGCTCGGTCATGATGCCGACGATCGCGCTGCGATACGGGTTCGACTGGAAGCCGCGCAGTGCGGCGACGTCGTAGGTCAGCGCGACCACCGCGCGCTGGCTCACGAGCTGGCGCACCGAGAGATAGCCGTTGTACGTGGCGAGCTCGCACTCGGTCGTCACGACGTCGCCGGGTGCGCACTGCAGCATCAACTGCGCGAGCCCGCTCGCCGGACCGCCGCTGATCGTGTCGTTGCCGATGCCGCCGCCGATGCCGAGCGTCGTGTTCTTCTGCGCGAGATCGAGCTCCGCGCGCACGCCGACGTAGAGCGAGACATAGTCGGACTCCGTCGAGTACTTGCCGACGGCGCCGAGCCGCAGCCCGTCGGCGGCGTCGACCAGGTGCGTGTAGCCAAAGCCCGCCTCGTAGCGGTTCTCGGTGAACGGCTCGGCCTCGACGGCACCCGCAGACTGCGACGCCGACGTGATCGCGTCGACCAGGAAGTGGGCGTTCACCAGCCCGCGCTCGCCGACCTCGAACATCGCGTCGAGCATCGGCTGGACGACGCGCGTCGCGCGCTCCTTGTAGTAGACGCCGCGCGCCGAGATCGAACCGTCGGCGCGGGCCACGGATGGCGCGAGCGGCACGATGATCGCGAGCCCGAGCGCTGCGGCCGCTAGTTGCAGCCGCATCCGCCGCCTGGCTGTCCGGTGCCGCCGTCGGCGCCTTCACGAGATCCGGTCGCGTGCTGCGAGAACCGGCTCTCCCCGCTGTCGCGATCGTTCGACATCGCGCGCTTCGCGTGAACGCCGCGCTGGTGCGCCTGGACTCGCACGCACCCGGACGCCGCGAGCATCGTGACGAGAGCTGTGACAACCAGCGCGGTGAGCCTCACGAGCGACGACCATATCACGCAGCTCGCGTGGCGAGCGTGGGGGAACCGTTGTACACCTCGCGCATGAAGAGCTTGCGGTTCTTGCTTCCTGTCCTCGTGGCCTGTGGCGGCACCCAGGACGGCTCGACGGCAACCGGTGGTGGTGGCGGCGGCGGCGGTGGCGCCGGCAAGCCCGCGCAGGCCGGCGACGTCGCGCTCGAGGTGCCGACGATCGCGATCGCTGGGGTCGTGTTCGAGCCGCTCGCGCTCGGCCGCCCGGGGATCCCGACCAGCGCCCCGAAGAAGAAGACCACGATCGAGAAGCAGCGCGCGCTCGTCACGAGCGCGAAGGATCCGGTCCAGAAGCAGGCCCACGCGGTCGGCCTCGCGACGCTCCTCTACGTCAAGTCCAAGGAGGTGCAGGGCGACGAGCAGAAGACGTTGATGACCGAGGCCCGCCAGGTCCTGCGCGATGTCTCGCAGACGCTCGGCGACAAGACCGACGAGGTCACGATGCTGTTCCTCGCGAGCTACGAGATGTACTTCGAGGACTACCCGGCCGCCGACAAGGCGTGGGACGCGTTGATCAAGAAGACTGCGGCCTCGAAGGACAAGGACAAAGACAAGGACCTGCCGTACTTCAAGACGTGGTGGGGCTTCGCGCTGCTCAAGCAGTTCAAGAACGCCGAGGCGCTCGCGCTCGTCAAGGACGAGCCGGTCTCGGAGAAGCACCCCGAGCTCGCGTATGTCATCGCGTGGTCGAAGTGGCGCGCGAACGATGACGCCGGCGCGTGGCAGGCGATCTCGACCGCCGCGAAGGCTTGGCCGAGCAAGAGCGACGTCCTCAACGACGAGCTCTACCTGTTCGCGGCGCGCTCCAACGTCTCGTTCTCCGAGGTCACGCCGCAGCTGTTCGGCGTGTTCAACGCGAAGCAGAAGGCGCAGCAGTACGAGGTCCTCGTCAAGCTCGGCCTCAAGGCCTACGCGTACGCGGGCCGCTGGGCCGACGGCGTCGCCGCGCTCGACAAGGCGCTCGAGACCATGGGCAAGGACGTGCCGGCCCACGAGCTGCCGGTGATCCGCTACTCGCAGGCCGACTTCACGGTGCGGCTCGACGATCCCGAGCGCGCGGCGAAGTACGCCAAGCAGGCCGTCGAGGCGCTGCCGGGCTGCGGCCAGAAGTGCACCGACAAGGACAAACAGGACGTCGTCAGCGCGGTCTCCGGCATCGCACGCGTCTTCCACTTCGTCTACGCAACCGCGAATGACGTCCGCTACTACCAGCCGGCGAACGATCTCTACTTGCTGACGATCCCGCTGATCATGGACACGACCGCGCGCAACGAGCGCAACAAGGACGCCGACACCCTGCAGCGCACGCTGAAGAACACCAAGGCTGGCACCGGCACGCACGACAAGGATGCGGTCCGCGTCCTCACCGAGCGCCACAACCAGGAGATCCAGGCCTGCTACGAGGCCACGCTGACCACGAGCCCCAAGCTCGGCGGTAGCATCACGGTGCAGCTCGAGAGCGACGCGACCGGCGCCATCAAGGGCGTGACCACCGAGCCCAAGGCCGGCCTCGCGGAGCTCTCCGCGGTCGCCGGGTGCGTCGCCGATCAGGTCAAGACCTGGAAGCTGCCGAAGCGCGGCATGCCAGGCTCGACGCGGATCAAGCTGAGCTACACGCTCGCGACCAAGAAGCTGACGTAAGC
>JBKJUF010000502.1:0-7536 GCA_046590445.1 Kofleriaceae bacterium | reverse complement strand
GTCTCAGAAGCCAGTGGGTAACACCGTGCGAGTTCGAGTCTCGCCATTCGCACCGGCTGCCGCGGGCTACGCCCGCGGCGGTGCGTCCTCGCTGCGCTCGTTCGCACCGCGTCCTCGCTGCGCTCGTCCGCTCGCCGGTGCGAATGCTCGGCTGCCGCGCTGCGCCACGGCAGCCTCGGCGTCCTCGCTGCGCTCGTCCGCGCGAGACTCTCGGGCGCGCATCGCGTGCTGCGCACGCGTTCGGGCCCGGCTGCGCCGTGCCCGGCCCACCGCTGCGCGGTGGATGCGCGTTTGCGAGGCTATCTCGCGATCCCCACCGGCTGCAGCAGGCTGCCGCGCGGGCGGCGCGATCGTGCTGTGGAGCGGCGACGCCGGGATCAAGGCGAGCCGTAACAGGCCCTGATCGCACCTGCACCTGCCAATCGTTCTGGCGGATGTCGGCCGTCGGGCCCCACCTTTGGGGACCTTACAGCTCCCAAAAATCGGATGTCGGACGTCCGATTTCGATCGCGCAACATCCTCGGGATAGTTACGGAAGGAACGTGCCGCGCGACGAACCTCGTCGAGGCTGCATCAAACCGAAGGAGGCATGGTCATGACGAATCAAGTCCTGTTGTGGGTTGCCGGTGGCGCGGTGGTGTTGATCGGCGTGCTGCTCGCCGCATCGCTGTTCACCGTCGAGCAACGTACCGTCGCGATGGTGCAGCGGCTCGGCAAGTTCATCCGAGAAGCCGGCCCCGGCATCAACGCGAGGATTCCCTTCATCGACAAGGTCGCCGGGCGCGTGAACCTGCGCGTCCAGCAGCTCGACGTCCGGATCGAGACCAAGACCGAGGACAACGTGTTCGTTCACATGATCGTGTCGGTCCAGTTCTACGTGCTGCCCGACAAGGTCTACGACGCGTTCTACAAGCTCGACGACGCCCGCCGTCAGATCACCTCGTACGTGTTCGACGTGGTTCGCGCGCAGGTCCCGAAGATCAAGCTCGACGACGTATTCGAGAAGAAGGACGACATCGCCGAGGTCGTGAAGATCGAGCTCTCGCACGTCATGGAGGGCTTCGGCTACGGGATCCTCAAGGCCCTGGTCACCGACATCGAGCCCGACGCGCGCGTCAAGGAGGCGATGAACGAGATCAACGCGGCGCAGCGGATGCGCGTCGCCGCCAACGAGAAGGGCGAGGCCGAGCGGATCCTCAAGGTCAAGCTCGCGCAGGGCGATGCCGAGAGCAAGGCGCTGCAGGGCAAGGGCATCGCCGATCAGCGGCAGGCGATCGTCGCGGGTCTGCGAGACTCGGTCGACGAGTTCCGCCGCTCGGTGCCGGGGACGACCGCGAAGGACGTGATGAACCTCGTGCTGATGACCCAGTACTTCGACATGCTGAAGGAGATCGGGGCGTCGTCGCGCAGCAACGCGATCTTGATCCCGCACTCCCCGGGGCATCTGTCGAGCCTGACCGACCAGATCCGCAACGCGATGATGGAGGCCGATCAGGTGACGGACGTGTCGACGGGCGATCACGCCGGCAACGGGCACGGGGCGCGCACGTCGTGACGTCGCGATCAGGGTTTACAGAAACCAGCTCGTCGCGATCACTGCGATGGCGACCACGGGAGCGAGCGCGACGGCGCACGCGGCGAGGTAGGTCCGGAGCGGGATCGGCGTGAACGCGAGGGCATAGCTCAGCGGCGGGTTGAACCAGAGGACCAGGCGGAGCAGGACGACGGCCCAGAACGGGTGCGTCTCGAGCAGCGCGAATGCACGCACGAGCCAGCGATGGCGGGGCCGCCACGGATCGGCGCCCGCCCGGCGCACGCGACGGGCGACGAGGAACGGCAGCGTGACCGCGAGCAGACCGCCGACGTAGCCAACGGTGAAGCCAAGGTAGGGTCCGAAGGCGAGGCGACCGCCGATCACGAACGCCATCCCGGGGAGCCCGAGGAACGCGCCGCCGATGAACGCGGCGATGAAGATCGCCGGGGCTGCCGGGCCGAGCGACTCGAGCCAGGCGCCGACGCGGGTCGGCGTCACGCTGCCGGTGACCCACAGAAAGAGCGCGCCGCCCACGAACGCGACGACGAACACGCCGAGGATCACGCGGCGCGCGGTACGTGACAGGGTCACCGCGCGGGCTCGGGGTGCATGGGCATAACAGAGCGCATCGCCGGGCATCTTCCAACCGTTAGTTTCGCAGCCGCAGTTGTGGTCGCCGACAGTTTGTGGAGATTGTCGGCGAGCGCGCCGGCAACGTATGCGATGTTCCGACCGTGCGGGTGGTCGCGACCGTGGTTGCCATGATGCTCGCGACGTTCGCGGTCGCGCATGGACAGCCATCGGCCGAGCACGACGCGGCACCCGCGCAGCGCTCGCCCGCCGACATCGAGCGAGCGCGTGCGGGCGTGCTGACCGAGAGCTACCAGAAGGAGCTGCCCGGCTACGAGGTCGGTACCGGCAGCGGCTCGGGGACCGCGCGCCCCGTCGATCCGCGGATGCGCAAGAGGGTCCCGCGGGACCGTGCCGCGCGCGTCGACACTCGCGAGCAGCAGGCCGCCCCCGGCGACGGTGGCGCGCTCGGCAGCCTGCTCAGCATCCTGATGTGGGGCTGTCTCGCGGTCGGGCTCGGGCTCGCCGCGTTCTGGTTCGCGACCGAGCTCGCGAAGTACAACGACGACGCGAAGCTGCCGCCCGAGGAGGCCGAGGCCAAGGCTGCCGCGCAGGCGCATGCGATCATCGACAAGCCGCTCGGCGATGCCGACGAGCTCGCGGCGCGCGGCGAGTTCGCCGAGGCGATCCACACGCTGCTGCTGCGCACGCTGCACGAGCTCGCGCGCAGCGCGATGGTGCGCGTCGAGCGTTCGCACACGAGCCGCGAGATCCTCGCGCGCGTGCCGCTGATCGCCGATGCCCGAGAGGCACTCGCCGGCTTGATCACGGCCGTCGAGCTGACGCACTTCGGCGACGACCCGGCTGGCGCCGCCGACTACGCGCGCTGCCGCGAGCAGTTCAACCGGTTCGCGACCGCATTCCGCAACAACCTCGCGGTCCAGCAGCGGATGCCCGCCGCCGGCGGAACGGCGCTCGCGTCATGACGAACCCGTTCTCGAGGACGACGCTCGCGATCATCATCGGCGTCGCCGCGGTATCGCTCGGGGTCGCGGTCGCGTTGACCGTGATCGGCGATGACCTCGGCGGTGGCCAGCCGTCGGCCGGCGCTGACAGCTACTCGGTCTCGGCGATCGGCCATCGCGGGCTCGTCGAGATGCTCGGCAAGCTCGACGTTCCGGTCGTCAAGAGCCGCAGCGAGTCCGGCGGCAAGGCGATGCGTGGCGTGCTGATCATCGCCGAGCCGACGGTGTCGGACGAGACCTCGAAGGAGCGGCTGCGCGCGCTGGTCAAGTCCGCGCCGCGCGTGCTCGTCGTGCTGCCGAAGTGGTACGGCAGCGCCGACATCGGCGAGACCTGGATCGACGAGGCCAACCGGCTCCCGACCTCCGAGGTCGACGACGTCCTCGAGACGATCGGCGCGGGTGCGCGGGTCGATGGCACCGCGGGCAGTGGTGGCCCGGCCGTGTGGTCGGCGCCCGAGCTCGACATGGAGCGCTTCGGGCTCGTGATCCCGTCGCGGCAGCGGGTGACCACCGGCGAGGCCGAGGACGCGATCGCCGGAGATGGCCTCGGCGAGATCGTGATCAAGCTGACCGCCGACGACGGCCGTGAGGTCTGGGTGCTCACCGACCCCGACGTCCTCAACAACCACGGCCTGCGCCATCCCGACAACGCGCTGTTCGCGATCAACCTGATCGATCACCTCCGCGACGGCGGGCCCGTCGTGCTCGACGAGGTGATCCACGGCTACGCGCAACAGCCGAGCCTGTTCCGCACGCTGTTCCGGTTCCCGCTCGTGCTCGCGACACTTCAGGTCCTGATCTGCGCGCTGCTCGCGGTGTGGGCCGCGATGGTGCGGTTCGGGCCGCGCCGGGCCGCGCCGCCGCCGCTCGCGCCGGGCAAGGACTTCCTGATCCAGAACACCGCCGCGCTGCTGCACTACGGCGGCCACCACGCCGACGCGCTTCGCCGCTACCTCGCGCACAGCGTCGCCGCGGTCCGCCACGCGCTGCACGCCCCGACGCTCGCGCCGGGCGCGATGACCGCGTGGCTCGAGAGCGTGCGCAAGAACCGTGGCGGGTCGATTCCGCTGCCCGACCTCGAGCGCGACACCCTCACGGCGTCTACAGAGTTAGGACCCCAACGCACCGTCGAGATAGCCGACCGCGTGTACCGCTGGCGCATGGAGATGATCAATGGATCTAAACACCGTACGTGAAGTCTCGGGCCGCCTGCGCGAGCAGGTCCACCGCGTCGTGGTCGGACAGGACCACGCGATCGATCTGCTGCTCGTCGCCCTGCTGTGCGAGGGCCACATCCTGTTCGAGGGAGTGCCCGGCGTCGCCAAGACGCTCCTCGCGCGGACCTTCGCGAGCAGCCTGTCGCTGACGTTCACGCGCGTCCAGTTCACGCCGGACCTCATGCCCGGCGACATCATCGGCACGAACCTGTTCAACTTCCAGACGAACACGTTCACGCTGACGAAGGGTCCGATCTTCACGCAGCTCCTGCTCGCGGACGAGATCAACCGGACGCCGCCGAAGACCCAGGCCGCATTGCTGCAGGCGATGCAGGAGCGGTCGGTCACCGTCGATGGCATCAACCACGAGCTCGGCGACGGGTTCATGGTGATCGCGACACAGAACCCGATCGAGCAGGAGGGGACCTACCTGCTGCCCGAGGCCCAGCTCGATCGGTTCCTGTTCAAGGTCGTCGTCGGCTATCCGACCCGCGACGACGAGCGCGACATCGTGCGCCGTCACGGCCATCGCACGACGATGCCGAAGATCTCTGACTTCAACGTCCAGCCGATGGCGGACCTCGGCACGCTGGTCGCGATGCGCAACGCGGTCTCGCAGATCCGGCTGTCGGACGCGATCCTCGATTACATCGTCGATCTCGTGCGCGCGACCCGCGAGCGGCCGGCGATCGCGTTCGGCGCCTCGCCGCGTGCGGCGACGATGCTGACCACCGCGGCGCGTGCGTATGCCGCGCTGCAGGGCCGCGACTTCGTGCTCCCCGACGACGTCAAGAACCTCGCGGTGCCGGCGCTCCGTCACCGCATCGTGCTCGCGCCGGGCGCCGAGATCGAAGGGCTGTCCGCCGAGTCGGTCGTCCGCCAGATCCTCGACCAGGTGCCGGTTCCGCGGTGAGCAAGTAGATGCGTCCCACGATCCGCTGCCTCGTCCTCTTCATCGCCGGCATCCCCGTGTCGCTCGCGGCGGTGTCGATCGATCCGAGGCTGTGGACCGTGTGGATCAGCTACCTCGGCGCCGCGCTGATGTTGACGGGCATCGACGCCGTGCTCGGGCTGCCGAAGCGCCGGCTGCGGGTCAAGCTCGAGGCGCCCGAGCAGGTGTTCATTGGCGACACCACGCCCGCCCGGATCGTGCTGACCGTGCCCGGTTTCAAGCGAAGCGCCGAGCTCGGGATCCTCGCCGAGCTCGACGACGATCTGGCGCCGCAACCCGAGGTGTGGGCGACGATCCGGCCCGGCGATGCGCCCGGCGATGACCCCAAGGTCGCGCGCCACGTCCACGAGCTGCCGCTGTCACCGCGGCGCCGCGGCGATCACGCGATCCGCGCGGTCCACCTGCGCTGGCGCGGCCCGCTCGGCCTCATCGAGAAGCGCGTTGCCAAGCCGCTCGGCACCAAGGTCGGCGTCGTGCCGAACATCGGCGCGGTCCGCGCGATCGCGCTGCGGATGTTCGCGGACCAGAACTTCATGCAGGGCCTCAAGGTCGAGCGGTTCATCGGCGACGGCTCGGAGTTCGAGTCGCTGCGCGAGTATGTCGTCGGGCTCGACCACCGCGCGATGGACTGGAAGTCATCGGCCCGCCACCGCAAGCTGCTCTGCCAGGAGTTCCGCGCCGAGCGTAACCACCAGGTCGTGCTCGCCGTCGACGCCGGGCAGCTGATGTCCGAGCCGGTCGGCGGGGTGCCCAAGCTCGATCACGCGATCAACGCGGCGATCCTGCTCGGCTGGTTCTGCCTGCGCACCGGCGATCGGGTCGGGCTGGTCGGCTTTGACGAGCGCGTGCGGCAGTGGGCCGAGCCCGCGGGCGGCATGCACACGTTCCGCCGGCTGCAGGCGCTGTCCGCCGAGATCGACTACTGCGCGGTCGAGACCAACTACACGCTCACGCTCGCCGAGCTGTCGACGCGGCTGCGCCGGCGGTCGCTCGTCGTGCTGTTCACGGACTTCCTCGACACCGTCACCGCCGAGCTGATGATCGACAACGTGACCCGGCTCGCGCGCCGTCACCTCGTGCTGTTCGTCGCGGTCCGCGATCCATCGCTCGAGACCCGTGCGCTCGCGCGGCCGCGCACGCTCGGCACGCTCCACGAGGCCGTCGTCGCCGGCGATTTCGGGCGCGAGCGCAGCATCGTCCTCGAGCGGCTCAAGCGCGCCGGCGCGCACTGCATCGACGTCGCGCCGGACCAGTTCTCGATGGCCCTCGTCAATCGCTACCTCGACATCAAGCGCCGGGAGCTCTTCTGATGGCGGTCTACAGGCAGCAGGGCAGGCAGATGCGCAGCGTCGAGTTCCGGCGCGAGCGCGAGGCCACATGGCGGGAGCTCGAGGCGTTGATCGCCGAGGCCGACAAGCGGGGACTGCGTTCGCTGACCGCCGAGCAGCTCGCGCGGCTGCCGCACCTCTACCGCGCGACGCTGTCGTCGCTGTCGGTCGCCCGCTCGATCTCGCTCGACCGCGCGCTCACCGAGTACCTCGAGAGCCTCGTCGGCCGCGCGTACTTCGTCGTCTACGGAACGCGCCAGGCGCTCAAAAAGCAGCTCTCGGACTTCTTCGCGTGGAAGCTGCCGTCGACGATCCGCCGCGCGAAGTGGCACATCCTGGTCGCGACGATCGTGATGCTCGCCGGCGCGGTCGCGGCGTTCCAGCTCACGCTCGGCGACATGGACTACTACTACGCGTTCGTCGGCGACATGGCCCAGGGCCGCTCGCCGGCATCGTCGACGGCAGAGCTCCGCGGCGGCCTCTACGACGACGGTTCGGTGTCGGGCTCGCTCGCGACGTTCGCGGCGTCGCTGTTCTCGCACAACTCGCGGATCGGCATCATGGCGTTCGCGCTCGGCTTCGTCGCCGGCCTGCCGACGCTGCTCCTGCTCTTCTACAACGGGCTGGTGCTCGGTGGCTTCGCCGCGCTCTATCACTCGCGGGGGCTCTCCGTCGATCTCTGGGGCTGGCTGCTCCCCCACGGCGTGACCGAGCTCCTCGCGGTGATCCTCTGCGGCGCGGCCGGCTTTCTGCTCGCGCACGGCCTCGTGTTTCCGGGTGCGTCGACGCGCATGGATGCGCTGCGCGAGCGCGGCAAGCACGCCGCGGTGATCGTGATCGGCGCGGTGATGATGCTGTTCGTCGCCGGCCTGATCGAGTGCATCTTCCGCCAGACCGTCACGAGCGTGCC
>JBKJUF010000493.1:0-14863 GCA_046590445.1 Kofleriaceae bacterium | reverse complement strand
TCTGATGACGCTGATCAACGAGATCCTCGATCTCGCGAAGATCGAGTCCGGCACGATGGCCGTCGAGATCGGTCAGGTCCGGTTCGGGAACCTGCGCGACTACGTCGACCAGACATTCCGCCAGGTCGCCGAGGAGAAGGGGCTGCAGTTCACGGTCGAGCTCGACCCGGATCTGCCGCAGTGGATCGACACCGACGACATGCGGCTGCGCCAGGTGCTCCGAAATCTGTTGTCCAACGCGATGAAGTTCACCGAGAAGGGTCGCGTCAACCTGCGCATCTACCGCGCAGCGCCCGATGTCCTCGCGTTCGCGGTGAGCGATACCGGCATCGGCATCCCGAAGGACAAGCAGCGGCTGATCTTCGAAGCGTTCCAGCAAGCGGACGGCTCGACGAGCCGCAAGTACGGCGGCACCGGCCTCGGGCTCGCGATCTCGCGCGAGATCGCCGGTCTGCTCGGTGGCGACCTCCGCGTCGAGTCGACGTCGGGTCAGGGCAGCACGTTCACGCTGTACCTGCCGACGGTCTACAAGGCGCAGACGCGCGAGGCCAAGACGCTGCAGCAGGCACGTGTCGCCGCGGCGGCTCAGGCCGCGATCGAGGCGGGCTACCAGCCGCTACAGGTCGAGACCGGGGAGCCGGTATCGACGACCGAACGGACCGATGTGAGCTCGGTGCCGAAGGAGCTCACGCCACTCAGCCGCTCGATTCCGGACGACTACGACAGCCTCGAGCCGGGCGACCGCGTGCTGCTCGTGATCGAGGATGACGTGACGTTCGCGATCACGATGCTCGAGATGGGCCGGCAGTCCGGCTTCAAGGGCGTCGTCGCACAGAGCGGCGCGCAGGCGCTCGAGCTGGCACGCACGGTCAAGCCCGATGCGGTGACGCTCGATCTCCGGCTGCCCGATATCGACGGCTGGGTGCTGCTCGATCGGCTCAAGCACGATCCGGCGACGCGCCACATCCCAGTCCACGTGATCTCCGGTCTCGACGAGGAGCGTCGCTCGCTGCAATCCGGCGCGCTCGCGTTCCTCCAGAAGCCGGTGACCCAGGAAAACCTCATGGATGGCCTCTCGGGTGTCCGCGAGTTCGTCGAGAGGCGGGTCAAGCAGCTCCTCGTCGTCGAGGATGATCCGGTGCAGAGCCAGGCGATCACCGACCTGATCGGGGACGGCGACGTCCAGACCACCACGGTGTCGTCGGGTGAGGGCGCGCTGCAGTCGCTGCAGGACAAGAACTACGACTGCGTGGTTCTCGATCTGCGGCTCCCCGGGATGTCTGGCTTCGAGCTGATCGAGCGCATCAAGGCCGATCCGCGACATCGCCGACTCCCGGTCATCGTCTATACCGGCCGCGAGCTCACCGACGAGGACAAGGAGCGTCTCCACGGCCTCGCCCAGACGGTGATCATCAAGGACGTCACCACGATGGAGCGGCTCCTCGACGAGACGGCGCTGTTCCTGCACCGCGTGGAGGCCAACCTCCCCGAGCGCAAGCAGCGCGTGCTCCGGCGGATCGCGAAGAGTGACCCGCAGCTGGCGGAGCGTAACGTGCTCGTCGTCGACGACGATCTGCGCAACATCTTCGCGCTGACCTCGCTGCTCGAGGGTCACAAGATGCACGTGCAGTACGCCGAGAACGGGCGCCGCGCGCTCGCGAAGCTCGAGGAGAACCCCGAGATCGACGTCGTGCTGATGGACATCATGATGCCGGAGATGGACGGCTACGAGGCGCTCCGCAAGATCCGCGAGCGTCCCGAGTGGAAGGACCTGCCGGTGATCGCGCTGACCGCAAAGGCGATGAAGGGCGATCGCGAGAAGTGCCTCGAGGCTGGCGCGTCGGACTACATCACCAAGCCGGTCGACGCCGACCAGCTGCTGTCGCTGCTCCGGGTCTGGCTCTATCAGGCTTGAGCTGCGGCAAGTTGTGCGATCATGAGCGCTGCGCACGGCTCGCGATCGTGCTGACGGCGTGTGACCTCGAGGAGACGTCCGTCGCGACGCGGACCTCGCGTGGACGCGGCGTGGGGGCGCCGGTGATCAGGCCGATCCGCGGATCTCGCCCGATGGGCACCACCTATTCTTCGTCCGCAGGTCGCGGGCGTCGGCACGCTCTACGACGCGACGCGCTGACGGCTCAGAAGTACGAGGCGTAGGTCGCGATCTTCGCGCGGATACGAGCATCGAGCATGGGGCAGACGCCGCCGAGCGCATCGGCGATCTGCATCGCCTCGTCCCGGTAGGCGACGCGCTTGTCGCGGCTCCAGTGGGTCGGGGGCGGCGCGAGGTTCGTGATCCGGTCCGCGAGCTTGACCATCCACACCGCGGGAGGCTGCGCGCGGATCCGCGCGAGGCTGTCGGCCATCCGATTTTCTTTGAGGACCGTGCTGTCCTTGGTGAGGGCGCTGACTCCGGCGGCGATCAGCTCGCCGAAACGTTCGACGACCTCCGCGCGGGTCGTCGGCGTGTCCTCGAGAATGTCATGAAGCAGCGCACAGCCGATCGCGACGTCCGCGTCGACGCCGTCGGCCGGGAGCGCGGCAGCGACCTCCGCGGCCACCGAGACGAGGTGCACGAGGTAGGGGAGCTGGCTGTCGGGCACCTGCTGGCCGTGGTGGCGTTCAGCCGCAAAGCGCAGCGCGGCGACGTATCGATCGGGAGCGAACATGAGCCACGGTAACGCGGAGTGACCCTCGGTAAGCACCGAGATCTGCACGTTGGAGCGCGCCGATCACGCTACACATCACGCCGCCGCGGTCGATCCAGTGAAGCATGACGATGGGCAGCAAGCAGCTCGACGCGCGGCGTGAACACGTGAAGACGCTTGCGCTCCTCGCACGACTCATCATCCTCGCCCCCGCGCGTGTCCCGTTCCGGCGCCTGTTCTTCGTGCTCACCGCGAACCCGAGTTAAGCGCCGCGATCGTGGTCAGCGCGAACCGCAGTCGAGCGCCGCGATCATGCTCAGCGCGAACCGGAGTAGAGCGCCGCGATCGCGCGCTCGAGATCTGGACGCGGTCCGATCGGCTCGCGGGTATCACCGGCCTGTGGCGTCCCGGTGGCCCTCAGTAGCTCGCGAAGCTCGGCGGGTGGCAGTACGCGCCCGCGCTGCCGCGCGATGCCCTCGAGGAGCAGCGCCGCGCCCGCCACGATCGGCGACGCGCTCGAGGTCCCCGAGAACTCGCCGGTGTAGTGGCGATCCGTGTAGTGGCGCTCCGAGCCGTCGCACGCCTGGAGGTCGCCGTAGTCGAGCGTCGCGACCTTGCGTCCCCAGCCCTGCACGTCGACGCGCATCCCGTGGTTCGAGAAGTCGAGCCGCTCGCGATCCGCGAAGCCCTCGCGCGGCGGCGCGCCGGCACCGACCATGATCGCTCCGGAATCGCGATGGCTGCGATCGAAGGCGCGCTGGTAGCCGGGATGATCGAGGTTCTCGTCGCCGTTGCCGGCCGCCTCGATCACGACGACACCACGATCGGTCGCGGCCTCGATCGCGAGGTAGATGTCATCCCAGTATTCGACCGGGATGTAGCGGCCGCGCGGCCCACTGCCCTGCAGCTCGATCAGCAGGACATCGCCCGGTCGTAGCCGGCTCGCGACGGTATCGATCGCATCGGCGACCGCGATCCCGCCGATCGAGGCAGTGAAGACTTGCTCGACATCCGGCGCGATGCCGACGACACCCTTGCCATTGTCGCGACCAACCACCTCGCCGAGCACCGCGGTGCCGTGCGCGCGCCATGTGCGATCCGGGATCGGCTGGCCGGCGACGTGGGTGATGCGATCACCAGGCAGATCTTCGTGGGCCGCATTCCAGCCGCCCTCGACGTCGGCGAACCACACGCCGGCCCCGCGATGACCGCGACGCCACGCCGCCGGCGCATCGATGCCATGCGGCGCAGGGCCGAGGTAGCCCTGATACGACTCGAACGACGGCGTCGTGATCGGGCAGCTCGCATCGTCCTCGACCGCGGCGCGCGGCGCGATGATCGGCGACCGCGGCAGCGTGATATCCGGCGCGACGAACGCCTGCGCGATCCGCGGGTCGGCCGCGAGCTGCCACAGGGCCGCGGCGGCGTCGGACTCTGCCACCGCGACGCGTGTCCACCGCGCCCGCGGATCCGACGCCGCGAACGTGGCCACGCGCGAGAACATCGGCTCGAACACGGGCGCCGCACGCACGGGCGCCGCACGCACGGGCGCCGCACGCACGGGTGCCGCACACTCGCGCAGGGCGTCGTCGGCGTCGGCAAACTCGACGTGGAGATAGCGCAGCGGACCAGCCGTCGTCGTGAACGCCGCCGGCAGCACGGGCTGGTTGCGCAGCCATGGCCGCAGGCGCTGCGCGTACCGATCGGCGTTCGGCGTCGGCTCGATCTCCGCCCGCCCCACGTCCGACGCCCGGTGCTGCATCGTCCCGATGGTCAAGGCGATCACGCCCGCGAGCGAGAGCTTCCACGGCGGCGTCCCGACCTTGTCCGTGAGCATTCATCGAGCGTAGCCGACCGCGACTCGCCACGCCTGCGCAGACTGCGTTGGCCCGCATCGGCCCGGCGCGAGCTACTTCGCCAGCTTCGCGCCGATGTAACCCTGCAGCATTTCGGCGAGCGTGCGCTGAACGGCGACATCCATCTCGCGCGACGCCTGGCGCCCGAGCGCACCGACCAGCGCGTACTTGCCGATCGCGTAGCCGTATGCCGCCGCCACCGCCGTCATCAGCGCGAGCTCGACATTCTCGATCAGCGCCTTGCTCGGTGATGGCTCGAGGGCATTGGCCACCTGGTGCGCGATGAGCTGGAGGCCATGATCGCGAAGCGCGAACGCGTGCGCGGCGGCCGGCCGTTCGCTGGCGAGCAACCAGCGTGTCAGCCGCAGGTGAACGGGGTCCTGGAGCGCGTCGAACAGCGTCGCGAGCAGCTCGGCCGGTCGCGCGAGCACGCCCGCTTCCTGGAGCCGACCGACCATCAGCTCCCGAAGCACGCGGATCCGGCGCTCCAGCGCGGTCTCGATCAAGCCGGCGTAGGTCCCGAAGTAATGCGTCACCAGGGCGTGGCTGACGCCCGCCTCTCTCGCGACATCCTTGAGGCCGACCTGATCTGGCTGGAATTCGACGAACACGCGCTCCGCGGCCTCGAGGATCTCGAGCCGTGCCACCTCGGGCGGCCGACGACGGCGCGCGGCGACCCGCGCACGCAACGGCACCAGTCGCCGCGCACCTCCGGTTCTCCGCACGCGTGCCATCTCCACGCAGCATAACCGGCTCGCCTCGCCGGCCGCTATTTTCACATTGACAATATGGCGCCCGATCGCTATTGTCACATTGCCAACAAGGAGACTCCGATGCTCACAGCCCCTGCCCCAGCCTCTGCCACTGCCCCAGCCCCAGCCTCTGCCCCAGCCTCTGCCCCAGCCCCAGCCCCAGCCCCTGCCCCTGCCTCTGCTCCTGCAATTGGTCCGGCGTTTGGCGCGCCCCGGTCGACGACCTCTGACGCGCCGTCGGTCGACGTCCACCTGATGTCGGCGCCGCGGCGCTGGAGACGTGCGATCACGGCGCTCGCGAACGTGATGGCCGATCCGACGCGAACGGACCAGGTGCTCGTGTTCGCGGTTCACGCAAACGCAGGCTCGATGCGGCGCCGGATCGAGCGCTTCATGTCCGATCCGGACGGTCGCCGGCTCATCGTCGAGCACCGCACGATCGACTCGCGGACCATCGATCTCGACGCTCTCGCCGCCCTGCCCGCCAACACGCTCGGTCACGCGTACGCGACGTTCCTGCGCTCGCGCGGGTTGACCCCGGCGGTGTTCGACGACGCACCGCCCGAAGTCAGTGATCCGACGATGGGCTACGTGGTGCAGCGCCTCCGTCAGACCCACGATCTGTGGCACGTCGTGACCGGCCACGACACCGACGCACCGAGTGAGGTCGCGCTGCAGGCGTTCACGTACGCGCAGCTCCGCGCGCCCAGCTCGCTGATCCTCGCGCTGTTCGGCACGCTCCGCGGGCTGCGCGTCAAGCCTCGGCTCGCGCGTGACGTGCTGGCAGCATTTCGGACCGGCCTGCGCGCCGAGAAGCTGGCGGCGTTCCCCTGGGAGGACCACTGGGCGAGACCTCTCGACGAAGTCCGTGGGTTGCTCGGGCTGCCACACGTGCGCGCGATGGCATGACCGGCGATGTGACCGCGCACGATGGGGTTCGCTGCCGGGGAGCTCGTACGGCAGCTACGCGCGCAGAACCTGTGCGGTCAGCTGCGCGGGCAGAACTTGTGCGCAGCAGGCGCGGACCGGAACTCGGTCGAATCGGCGAGCGGACAGTGCTGGCGGATCAGCGCACGCAGCGAGTCAAACTCCGCATAGGTCAGCGCGATCGACGGGAACACGAGCGGGATCGACGACGCCGTCGCGATCTGCTCGCGTAGCGCCGCAAGCTCGGTGCCGGCGCGGCTCGTGTTCCACATCGTCGTGAAGTTCTGCTCGAACACGTCGACGAGCGCCTTGAACTGCGGGCCGCTCGCATGGACGGCGTTCTCGAAGGTCGCGTGCTCGGCGTTCATCGACAGGTTGTAGCTGCCCGACAGCAGCTCCTTGCCGTCGATGACGACGTACTTCGAGTGCATCTGCGCCGCGTACGAGTGATCCCAGCGGTAGGCGTAGCTCTTGAAGCGGACGTCGATGCCCGCGTCGACGAGCGCCTTGCTGAACAGGAAGTCGTTGTAGCTGCAGTCGCGCACCGCGGCCGGCGTGGTCGCGCTCGCGACGCAGGTCTCGACGCGCGCGCGCTGCGCGGCATCACCCGACGCGGAGATGAACTCTTGCTGGTCGAGGTAAACCTTGATGTCGAGCGCCGGGTTCGCCTGCTTCCTGGCGATCAGCGCCTCGGCGATTGGCCGCAGCCGGAGGTGGCCTGAGCCGACGTGGATCGACGTCTCGGCCCGTCCGATCGCGGCGACGAACTGATCGGAGACCACGAGCTTGTCCTTGTTCGCGCTCCACGTCGTACCGTCGCTGCCGGTCGGCGTGAAGTTCAGGCGGGTGAGCAGCACGGCGAGCCCGGCTTCCTCGGGGACCTGGCCGGCATCGATGTTCGCGGTCGACAGCGCCTGCGCGGGCGCCGGGCCGACGAAGTCGCGCGAGCCCTTCCAGAGAAGATCGAACTCGTGCTGGTACGACGCGGTGAGCTTCGCGCTGCCCTCGATGAACAGCGTGTTCTCGTCGAACACCGTCGCCGCGCTGCTCGACCAGTTCGCGCTGCCGGTCACCAGCCTCGCAGTCGCTGCGCGCGCCTTGTCGTCGCGTGGACCGTCGACCAGCGCAAACTTGTGATGCAGGATCTTGTTCACGTAGCGGACGTCGACGCCCATCGTCTCGAGGCGGCCGGACTTCGTGGCCGCGCGGACCGCGGGGTCGATCTGGTTCTTGTCTTCGCGGGCGGTGTCGAACAGGAAGCGGATCTTGACGCCGCGGGTGACGGCGTCGGCGATTGCCGCGTTGATGCCGGCGTCCGAGTAGCTGTACATCGCGATGTCGACCGTGAACCTGGCGTCGCGGATCAGCTGGGCGATGCGCGCGTTGTGTGACTGCGCGGCCGGCTGCGGCGAGAACACGACCTCGATCTTCGCGGCGCTACGGACGAGGCCGCGATCGCGCGCGCATTCGACGAGCGCGTTGAGCGTCGCCGGGCCCACGTAGGGGATCGCGTCGAGCTCGGCGAGGGTGTCGAACGTGTTGTCATCCGCGGTGCCCGGCACGCCATCCGTGCCGTCGCGCCGGGTGACGATGTTGGTCGCGACCCGCGAGGTGACGCCGGCGGCGCTCCGCAGCTCGAGCGCAGTGACGGTGGGGTCGTTGACCAGCGACAGGACGCCGAGCGCCTCGGGGGAGCCCTCGTCGAAGCCACCGTCAGCCTTCCCGTTCGGGAAGCCATCCCCGGCACCATCCTCGACCTGGTCGGAGACGCAGGCTGGCAAGCTGCCAAGGACGGCTGTCAGGATGCCAATGACGGTCGCGAAGCGGCGCATGCGGTCCACGGCAGCAAGCGTCGCGCCGCGTCACGCCCCTGTAGATCTAGCAACTTGCGAGTGTCCGGCGCCTCGGCTCGCCAGCGTCCGGTGGCCGGCCAGCTAGCCAGCTAGCGGCCGGGCACCGGGCACCGGGCGGCCGCGGTCACGCCCGCAGCGACGTCGGCTTCGCGGCTGTGGATGGCCTCAGCCAGCGGTGCAGGCGGAGGTAGCAGTCGCGTGCGGCGATCACGACGCGATCCTCGGTGTCGGCATCGGTCGCGTAGGCGTCGACTGCACGGCCGAACGCCTGCCAGCGCGCCACGACCTCGGCGCCGTAACAGTTGAGGTAGCCTGATGCCCGCTCGATCTCGAGCGGCAGCTGGGGCGCGAGGTGGCGCGCGAGCCGCTTTCCGTGCAGCGTCGCGGCCTCGAGCACGTACATCCAGCCGACGGCCTCCGGAAGTCCGGCGAGCGCCGGCGCGGTGATCCGGGGCAGCTGCGCGAGGTCCCGGCGCTCGACGCCGAGCGCGACGAGGTCGTGCGAGATCAGCGCGACCTTGTGGTTGCGTAGCGCCGCGTCGCCGATCACGCTCGCGAGCTCGCGTCGCGCCGCGAGGGAGCGCTCCGCGGTGGCGTGGAAGCCGTACATCCTGAACAGGTAGAGCCGGTAGTCGAGCCAGGACATGCTCGGTCCGAACAGATCGAGCTCGCTCTCGACGAGCCGCAGCAGCTCGCTGGTCTCGTCGCGCAGGCGAGCCATGGTGCTCGCAGGGGCCAGGGCTTCCATCGTCCGCGCTGACGCTTGCAAGCCGCATACGCGCACCGTCCGCACGATCGCGCGGGGTTCGGGATCGCGTTTCGCTGTGCCCCGCCACACCGTGACAGGACCGCACGCGCGATGCCAAGCTGCGCACATGTCTCGCGTGGTGATCACCGGTGCCAGCGGTCTGCTCGGCGGCAACCTCGCCGCCGAGCTCGGCGCCCGCGGCGAGCACGTCGTCGCGACCCGCCGCGCTGGCACCAAGGTTTCTCACCTCGACGATCTACCGATCGAGTGGGTCGATGCCGAGCTCGGTGCGACCGCGGCCCTGGCCCGCGCCTTCGCCGGCGCCGACGTGGTGTTTCACTGTGCAGCGGCCGTCACCATCAAGCGCGAGGTCACCGCCGCGATGACCGCGGCGAACGTCACCGGCACCGCGAACGTGATCGACGCCGCGATCGCCGCGGGCGTGCGCCGGCTCGTCCACACGTCCTCGGTCGTCGCGGTCGGGCTGACGACGACCGGCGAGCCGTGTGACGAGACCGCCGCGTGGAACTTCGAGGCGGCCGGGCTCGTCGACGCGTACGCGATCACCAAGCGCCAGGCCGAGGACGTCGTGCGCGCCGCGGCCGACCGCATCGACGCCGTGATCGTGAACCCGACCTACATGTTCGGGCCGCGCGACGCGAGGCCGAGCTCGGGCAGGCTGATCGTCGATGTCGTCCGCCGCCGGCTGCCCGGCTGGACCCCGGGCTACAACAACTTCGTGGACGTCCGCGATGTCGCGCGCGGCATGATCGCGGCCTGGCAGCGCGGCCGCCGTGGCGAGCGCTACATCCTCGCCGGTCACGACCTGACGTATCGCGAGATCTTCACGCGGATCGCAAAGCTCGCTGGCGTGGCGCCGCCGCGGTTCGGCGTCCCGGCGCCGCTCGCGAAGCTCGTCGGCCGGTGGGGCGACTTCGTCGAGCGCCGCGGCAAGGAGCCGCTCGTGAACTCGACGCAGATCCGCTACGCGTTCACCGATCGGTTCCGGTTCACGAGCGCCAAGGCGGCGCGCGAGCTCGGCTACGCGGCAAGCCCGATCGAGCCGGCGATCACCGATGCGATCGCATGGTTTCGCGCACAGCGCATGCTCTGACGCTCACCGCGATTCGTTGCGATGCGTACTGCGAACCGCACCGCCAACTCGGGTCGCCAGCTCAGCGCGGCGGACGGTCTTGCAAGTACGCTCGCCCTCGGTTCATCAGGCCGCGGAAGCCCTCTAGGTCGTTCGCGCGCACGACCGATCGAAGTCGCTCGATCGCGTAGAGCAGCGCCGCGAGCGACTCGGTGCCGTAGTCGTTCAGGGTCTGGATCTCGAAGTACAGGTCGGGGTTCTCGGCAGCGACCTTCGCGGCGACGCCGAGCTGCGCGTCGAACGTCGTCGACGACAGCGTCGCCAGGCGCGGCGCGGCCTCGCCACTGTCGGCGAGCGCGGTGAAGAACGCGATGTTCAGGGCATGCGAGAGGCCGAGCACGTACGCGATCAGCCGATCGTGGCTCTCGAGATCCATCTCGACGAGGGTCGCCATCGTCGGCTCGAACAGCGCGCGCGCGGCGGCCGTCGCATCGGGCGCACCGCAGTCGACGAAGATCACGTGCCGGCCGCTGAGCAGCTCGGTGTCGGGCCCGAACATCGGGTGCACCGACGTCACCCGGCCGCCCGCTGCGCGCAGCGCATGGAGCCCCTTGCGGAGCGGGCTCTTCAGCGAGCCGACATCGAACACGACGCCCGCCGGCGGCGACTTGGCGAGGTCTTCGAGGATCTGCGCGGTTGCCGGCATCGGCGCGGCGATCACGACGAGCTCGTGATCGAGCGGGATCGTCCGCCAGTCGCGGTGGTTGATGACGTCGGTCGGCCCATCGCTGGGATCTGCGATCTCGACCGTGAAGCCCTGCGCGGCGAGGTAGCGCACGAACCATCGCCCCATGTGGCCGGCGCCGCCGATCACGAGGACGCGACGGCCGCTGCCCTCGCCCTTCGTCGCGACGGTGTCCTTCTCCTGGACCGTCAGCGAGCCGCGGATCAGCGCGAGGATCAGCTCCTCGCCGAGCTGCGGGGTCAACCCGTGCTCGATCGCGGCCGCGCGTGCGCGCTCTACGACGTCCTTCTCCTGTCGGAAGTCGCGGGTCGGGATCCCGGCGTCACGCTTGACCTGACCGATCCGCTGCGCGAGGGCCTGGCGGCGCGCGACCAAGCTGAGGATCTCGCGATCGATCTCACCGAGCTCGGTGCGCAGCGGATCCAGACGGCGGCGTGCGGCCTCGGATGACTCGGTCATCCGGGGAACGTATTAGATGGCCGCGCGCGTGTCCTGAAGCTCTTGCTGGATCCAGCGCCGCTGGCATCGGAAGGCTTCATTCGCCGCAGTGATCACGCGGTCGGCGATCGCGGGGTGGCGGCCGACGTCATCCAGGGCGGCGCCGAAGTTGCGCCAGCGCATGCCGACCACGCCCGAGTAGCAGGACAGGTAGTTCGAGGCGTTGCGAACCTCGCGCGGCAAGCGGGTCAGCAGGTGGCGGCGGATCACGCTGTGTGCGAGCGTGGACCGCTCGATCACGTACATCCACCCGAGCGCCTCGGCCGCGCCGCGGAACTGCGGGATCGTCAGGCACTGCGGCAGCTCGCTGACCAGCTGCGGCCGCATCCCGAGCGCCATCAGATCCTGCGCGATGTGGCCGGTCTTCGCGCGCTCCTCGAGATCGATCATGAGCTCGAGGTTCGGCGTGGTCGCCAGCGTCGACTCGAGCGGCGACTCGAAGCCGTAGACCCGGATCAGAAACGTCCGGTAGTCCATCGGCGACGTCTTCGCCTGGAACAGGAGGTCGAAGTCGGTCTCGGCCTCGGGGTGGTGATGGCACGTCTCGGCGGTGAGACGCTCGATCATCCAGGAGGACTGCGGCACAGGCACACTATCCTGTAATTCTCGGCCTTTCGCCAGCAGATCCGGACGAGGCATCGTAGGCGAGGCGATCGAGGCCGGGGACAGCATGGACACCTTGCCCGCACTCGAGAGCGACGGTCAGCGACGCGAGAGCCTGCGTGGGCGACGACGAGATCTGAGGAGCACCATACCAACCGCCGCCACGAGTGCCAGCGCTCCCGGAGCCGCGTCCGAGCTCGTGGTCTCGCAGCAACCGGGCTTCGAGCCCGAGCCGACCTCGCCGGCGTCGGGCGGGCTGTCGGCCATGAACCTGGGGCACTCGCGCTTCGGATCGCACCCGAGCTGTGCGCACAGGCCGCACCACAGCACGGCGTCACAGGTGTCCTTCTGCTCGGTGCCCGCGGCGCACGCCAGCGGACCCTCGATCTGCTGGAACTTCAGCACGCCGGTCCAGGTCACGAGATCGGTGGTCTTCATGATCCCGAAGCCATCCGGCGGGACCTGTGGGATGCCGTAGTTCTGGGTGCACGCCCACAGCTCGCCGTTGGACTTCTCGGCGAGACAGTTGATGTGCGGCGCGCCGACGAGCTCCGTCCAGTCCGTGCCGTTGTTGGTCGATCGAAACGCGCCGAGCGTCTGGGTCGCTGCGATCACGTCGCCGTTGCCGCGCACGATGAAGAAGATCGCGGCCTGCTTGGTGAGGAGCGGCGTCCAGGTCGCGCCGCCGTTCACGCTGCGATAGAGTGTGTCGCTGATCGCGTTGTCCGAGAGCGTGACCTTGGCGAACACGAGGTCGGGGTTCGTCTTGCCGATGCCGACGATCTCGATCACCGAGTTCGACTTCGTCGTGAACCCAGTGACCGGCAGCGCCGTCCAGGTCGCGCCGCCGTTCAGACTCGAGAACAGCAGGAACTCCTTGATGTTGCCGCCGGCGTCAGGGTCGGGGTTCGGGATGAAGCGATAGCCGCTGAGGTACACGCGCATCGCGTTGGACGGCGCGACCTCGAGGCTCTGCCACCAGTCGTTGAGCTGGCCCGCCGTCGACGACGTCGGCCACGTCACGCCGTCGTCGGTGCTCTTGTAGATCTTGCCATCCAGCGGATCGGCGGCCGCCGCGAGGAGCGCGTTGTCGGGACCCTGCGTGATCGTCGAGAAGAACTTGATGTCCATCGACGGCGGCGGCGGCGACAGCGCGGACTTCTCGAACGTGCAGCCATCACGGTTGACCACGAGCCCGTCGAACGTCGTCGCGAACAGCGTGCCGGTCGATGCGTAGATGTAGTCCGGATCGTACATCCCGCCGTAGCCGATCGCGTCCTCGCAGACCCACTGCCACGTCGCGCCGTCGTCGCTCGAGCGCACCAGGCCGAAAGCGGTGCCGGCCGCGATCTGATTCTCCATGCCCTTGCGGAAGCTGATCGTCGACGTTTGCGGTGGCCGGCCGTTGGCGAGGGCGTCACCGCCAGGCCCGACCAGCGCGCCGATACACAGGCTCCCGAGGACGAGCTGCCGGATCATGACCGCGAGCCTATCGCGTCTGTCGGGGCGTGGGCGAGACCGAACCTCCGTGGCGCCGCTCACGCTGGCTGCCTGGCTGACCCATCAACCGAGACCAATTTCGCGCAGCCGCTGCGCCAGGTACTCGCCGGCCGTGATCGCCGGGTAGTGCGCCGTGCCGCCGGTGCGCGCGATGCACGATGGCAGCGGCGCGAGATCGACGTCGGCGCGCGCGTGGACGAAGCATGGCATCGAGAACCGCTCGCTGGTGGCATCGCCCGGGTTGACCACGCGATGCGTGGTGCTCCGGTAGAGGCCGTTCGTGAGGTTCTGCAGCATGTCTCCGGAATCGATGACGATCGTGTCGAACCCGGTATGGACCGGCATCCAGGTGCCGTCGTGGCGCTTGAGCTCGAGGCCCTCGGAGGTCGCGCCCGACAGCAGCGTGATGAGGTTGATGTCCTCGTGCGCGGCGGCGCGGACAGCGCCGGGCGTTACGTCCGCGCGGATCGGCGGGTAATAGAGGACGCGGACGATCGTATCGCTGTCGGTCGTCATCGCGCGAAACCGCTCGGCCGGCTCGCCGAGGTGCGCGGCGCACGCCTCGAGGAGGAGGCCACCGAGGCGGTCGAGGCGGCGGTAGAGCTCGATCAGCGCCGGCCCGAAGTCGGGGATCTCTGCGGGCCAGAAGTTCGGCCCGAACAGACGGTGCACTGGATGATCGTCGGGCACGTCGGGGCGGCCGACCTGCCAGAACTCCTTGAGGTCGGGCGCTTGCGAGTCCTTCGCGTGCTCGGTGCCAAAGCCGGTGAAGCCGCGCTGGCCCTGCTTCGCGGCGTCGTGATAGCGCGCCTTGACCTCGGCCGGGAGGTGGAAGAACGCGCGGGCGACCTCGTAGGCGCGTTGCGTGAGCTCGTCGGGGATGCCGTGGTTCTTCACGGCGAAGAAGCCGATCTGCGCGAGCGAGTCACCGACCGCACCGACGAACCGCTCGCGCGGGGCCCCGCCCGCCTCCCAGTCGCGCAGATCGACCACCGGGATATTCTGTACTGCCATCGCGACTCAGTATCGCCGATCACGACGCGGTACGATCGGCCGCGGTGCACGAGGACGACGCCACCCTCCCCGGGTCAGCAACGACCGAGTCAGCCCGGGGTTCCGCGGTCGAGGTCGATAGCCGTTACGAGCTCGGGCCGGTGCTCGGGCGCGGCGGGATGGGCGAGGTCCGGCTCGCGCGCGACATCCGGATCGATCGCGAGGTCGCGGTCAAGCTGATGCGCAACGGGCCCGCGGATCGCGAGAACGTCGCGCGATTCTTTCGCGAGGCCCGCGTGCAGGGCGCGCTCGAGCACCCCGCGGTCGTGCCGGTCCACGATCTCGGCATCGATCGCGAGGGCAACCCGTACTTCGTGATGAAGCGGCTCGCCGGCACGACGCTCGCGGACGTGCTCGCCGAGCGCTCGTCATCGGATGCCCACCATCCGAAGTGGCCGCGCCGGCTGCTGCTGACCCGGCTCGTCGACGTCTGCCTCGCGATCGAGTTCGCACACACCCGCGGCGTCGTCCATCGCGATCGGCGAGACGTCCGAGACGATCCGGGCGAGCCCCCAGTCGAGGACGTACGCCTCGCCGAAGTCACCGAGCATGAGGTTCGCGGGCTTGAGATCGCGATGGACGACGCC
>JBKJUF010000383.1:0-3930 GCA_046590445.1 Kofleriaceae bacterium | reverse complement strand
AGCAGCTTGAACTCGATCGGATCGATATCGGTGATGCGCATCGCGTACGCCACGATGGAACCGGCGCCAGATCCACGACCAGGACCGACGGGGATGCCCTTCTCCTTCGCGTGGTTGATGAAGTCCCAGACGATGAGGAAGTAGCCCGAGAAGCCCATCTTCTGGATGACGGCAGTCTCGGTCTTCACGCGCTCGCGGTACACGTCGACGTCGAACTTGACTCCGCGCGCGGTCAGCTCGATGAAGCGGCGCTCGAGACCTTTGTCGACGATCTTGGCGAGATAGGTGTCGAGCGTCTCGCCCTCGGGGACCTTGTACGTGGGCAGGTAGGTCTGATCGAGCTTGAGCTTGACGTTGCACCGGTCGGCGATGATGCCGGTGTTCTCCATCGCTTCGCCGACGTCCTTGAAGCTCGCCTCCATCTCGGCCGGCGACTTCATGAAGTAGGTGTCGACCGTATGCTTGAGGCGCTTCTCGTCCTTGAGTGACTTGCCCGTCTGGATCGCCATCAACACGTCGTGCGCGGCAGCATCGCTGCGATTGACGTAGTGGCAGTCGTTGGTCGCGACGAGAGGGATATTGAGCTTCTTGCTCATCCTGATGAGCTCGCCGTTGAGCGTGTCCTGCTCGGGGATGGGCGTGGGCATCAGCTCGAGGAAGAAATCTCCGTCGGCGAAGATCGACGCGTACTCCTTGGCGGTGTCCTCGGCCGCCGCGACGCCGTTCTTCTCGAGCGTCTGCGCGATCTCACCGCCAAGGCACGCGGACAGGCCGATGAGCCCCTCGCTGTGCTTCTTCAGCAGCGCCTTGTCGATGCGCGGGTTGTAGTAGAAGCCTTCGAGGTACCCCATCGAGTTGAGGTACGCGAGGTTCTTGTACCCGACGTCATTCTGCGCGAGCAGGATCAGGTGGTAGTTGCGGCGGTTCGTGCGGTCGTGGCGATCGGTCGACGCGACGTACGTCTCGCAGCCGAAGATCAGCTTGACGTCGTGGGCCTTCGCCTCGCCGTACAGATCGATCGCGCCGAACATGTTGCCGTGATCGGTGACGGCGACCGTCTTCATCCCGAGGTCGTTGACCTTGGTGAACAGGTCTTTCACCCGGATCGCCCCGTCGAGGAGGCTGTACTGGGTGTGCAGGTGGAGATGCGTGAACTGCGACATGGTGAAAGAACGGCCCCGGTCGTCGTGTGGCCGCAGACTGTCTGACGACGGTCTGACGGAAACCCAGGCTCTGATCTAGCCGATCAGGGCCCTACTCCCGAAGCCCGATCCGATCGAAGTTTTGCACGGTCGTTCCGAACCACAAGCGGGCACCACTCGCCAAAACTCGGGTGGCGGATGAGGAGATCACCGGTGTCCGAACGTGGCAGATTGCTCGCGTTGCGCGTGCCGTACCTCGCCGTTGTTCCGGCCTTCGTTGCGGTCCTGACCGCAGGGTGTGCGCGGCGAGATCCGCCACCCGCGAAGCCGGCGCCGCCGCTGCCTGCCGATCCCGCGCGCGAGCTGCAGACGATGCAGAACGAGTGCGATGGCATGATCGCCGCGCTCGCCGCTTACAAGGCGTGCCCGAACCTCGAGGAGGAGGATCTCGCGAACCTCGACGACTGGATCGAGACCGCCGATCGCGCGTTCGCGGCGAGCCGCAAGGCGAACTCCGAGCCCAACGCCCAGAACGCGATCGCCGGCGCGTGTCGCAAGGCGACCGAGTCGGTCCGGGCTGCCGCCGAACGTTGCGCCGCCGGCCCGCGGCCGAAGCTCGACTGATCGAAGGCCGTGCTTGCTGGCGACCCTCGATGCTAGGCCGAGAAGGCGTTGGGATGGCGACTTCCGAAGTCCTACGTAGATCTTCTGTTCGAGCGAAACGGCGGAACGCCCGTACGGGGCTGCTTTCCGATCGCCGAAAGAACCTCCTGGGCCGAGGACCATATCGAGATCAGTGGCCTGCTGGGGATCGTCCGGCGCCGTTCGCGCCGTGTCACGCCGGTCTCGCGAGGGCCAGGTACAGATCGTACCGAACGGTTCAATCCGCGACGTGGCGCCGCGGTGTGCCGTGCATCTCGGCCACGTGCCTTGCAATTTCACGGAGGGGCTAGAGGGTCCGAGGCTTGCACCATGGTGCGCCGGGGAGCGGATCACCATGGAATCACCATGCCTGCCAAGCGGATTCGGGATCCGACGACATGTCGGCGGTTGGGTTCGCGCGATCGCGTCACTGGCGATCGTGTTCGCGATCGGTTGCACGGTCGGCGAGTCGGCGTTTATTGGACCGACTCCCACGGCAAATCAGATCACGCTCGACTCGGGGAACGACCAGAGCGCCCCGGTCGGAACCGAGCTCGCGATGCCGCTCGTCGTTGGCGTGAAGGACGCCAACAACGAGCCGGTCGCTGGCGTCACCGTGGTGTTCGAGGTGACCGGCGGCGGCGGGAGTCTGTCGGCGACGAGCACGACGACGGATGCGATGGGCCAGGCGCAGACCACGCTGACCGTCGGCGCGCGTCCCGGGGCCAACGGCGTCTCCGCGACGGCCACCGGGATCGCTGGCCCGGTCGTGTTCACGGCGACCGGAACCATGGAAGCAGCGAGGCTCACGTACTCCGTCGACGTCAAGCCGATCCTCGCGGCGGCGTGCGTCGGCTGCCACACGACAGGCGGTTCGGCTGAATTCACGAAGCTCACGAGCTACGCGGAGGTGCGGTTCGGCGTGAGCGCCGTTGGTGGTGCGCCGCTCGTCGTTGCGGGGATGCCGGCGTCGAGCGTGCTCGTCCAGAAGACGCTGCCGTCCGGATCGATGTACACGAGCCTCGGCGCCGACGCGGCAACGCGCGATGCGAGGGCCAAGACGATCAGCGACTGGATCGCGCAAGGCGCGCTGAACACGCCAGCCGGTCCGCCCACCCAGCTCACGCTCGCGTCGGGGAACGATCAGAGTGCCGTGGTCGGCAGCGAGCTCGCGACGCCACTCGTGGTGAGCGTTCGCGACGCAGATGACAATCCGGTCTCCGGCGTCTCCGTGGTGTTTGCGGTGGCCAGCGGCGGCGGCAGCCTGTCGAGCTCCGTCGCGACGACCAACGCAATGGGCCAGGCGCAGAGCCGGCTGACCCTCGGCGCGACCGCCGGCGCCAACAGCGTCACCGTGAGCGCGACCGGGTTCACCAGCCCGTCGATCACGTTCACCGCCACCGGCCGCGTGCTCACGTTTGCGACCGACGTCCAGCCGATCCTCACCGCCGCGTGCGTCAGCTGCCACAGCACAGGCGGGTCGGCTCAGTTCACGCCGCTCACGACCTACGCGCAGGTGCGGTTCGGCACGAGCTCCGTGGGTGGTGCGCCGCTCGTCGTCGCCGGGACCCCGGCGTCGAGCGTGCTCGTGCAGAAGACCCAGCCGACCGGATCGATGTACGCCAGCCTCGGTGCGGACGCCGCGGCGCGCGCCAAGCTGATCAGCGACTGGGTCGCGCAGGGCGCGTACAACACCACCGTCGGTGCGGCGACCGCGATCACGATCGCGTCGGGCAACGCGCAGAGTGCGATCGCCGGGACCGCGCTCGGAGCGCCACTCGTGATCCGGGTCCGGGACGCGAACGACAATCCCGTGTCCGGTGTCAGCGTGGTGTTCGCGGTCGCGAGCGGCGGCGGAACGCTGGCGACGACCAGCGCGACGACCAACGCGACGGGCCAGGCCCAGACCACGTTCACCGTCGGAACGACCGCCGGGACGAACACGGTCACCGTCAGCGCGACCGGGCTCTCGCCGGTCACGTTCACCGCGACCGGCACGGCGGGCGCCGCGACCCAGATCGCGATCGTCTCGGGGAACAACCAGAGCGCGCGGGTCGGCACCGCGCTCGCGGCGCCGCTCGTGGTCGGCGTGAAGGACGCGAACGGAAATCCGGTCTCCGGCGTCAGCGTGGCGTTCGCAGTCGCC
>JBKJUF010000317.1:0-10413 GCA_046590445.1 Kofleriaceae bacterium | reverse complement strand
GCGAGTCGTGCCTTCTACTCGGAGTCCGCGCTCGTCAACGTCTCGCCCGAGCGTCGCGATCGCTACTTCATCCGTAGCGGCGGGTGTTATCAGCTCGTGCCCGAGTTGCGCCAGGCGATCGTCTTCGCGGCTCACAACGTGATCAAGGATGCGCCGTTCACTCGCGTCGATCTCGTCAGCTGCCGGAACATGCTGATCTATTTCCAGCCACCGGTGCAGCAGAAGGTGCTGAACCACTTCCACTTCGCGCTGAACCGCGGCGGGATCATGCTGCTCGGCCCGAGCGAGAGTCCCGGGCCACTGCTCAAGGATTTCGAGGTCGTCGATCAACACTGGCGGATGTATCGCAAGCACAGCGACGTACGCACGCCAGTCGATCCGCGACACCGCACGCGGCCAGTCGAACGCCCTGCCCCGTCACAGGGAGCGAACAGCCCGTTCGCTCGCTACTCGATGGCGAACCTCCTCGCGACGTACGACGCGCTTCTCGAGGACTTCATGCCTCCGAGCCTGCTCGTCAACGACCGCAACGAGCTCGTGCACGCGTTCGGCGGCGCGAGTCGATTCCTCAAGCCTCGCGATGGTCGACAGGGGCTCGAGATCTTCGATCAGGTCGACGAGGACCTACGACTCGTACTCGCGGGAGGATTGCGTCGCGCGCTCCTCGCGCCACAGGCGATCCTGTTCAAGAACGTACGGCTGAAATCGAGTGGCGATGAAGTGTTTCACGACGTCTCGCTGCGGCGGGTCGCGCCGCGCAACACCGAGGTGCCGCACATCCTGATCTCGTTCGAGGTACTCGCTGAACAGGCTCGGTCAGCGGCGGTACAGACGATCGATCTCGGCGATGTGTCGCGCGCCCAGCTCGGAGCCCTCGAGGCCGAGCTCGGTTACACCAAGGAGAACCTCCAGTCCGCGATCGAGCAGCTCGAGACCGGTAATGAAGAGCTGCAGGCGTCGAACGAGGAGCTGATGTCCTCGAACGAGGAGCTGCAGAGCACGAACGAGGAGCTGCAGAGCGTCAACGAGGAGCTCTACACGGTGAACGCCGAGTATCAGAGCAAGATCGGGCAGCTCACCGATCTAACGAACGACATGGATAACCTGCTCGCGAGCACCGAGATCGGAACGATCTTTCTCGACGAGCACCTCCGGATCCGCAAGTTCACGCCGCAGGTCGCGGAGAACTTCAACTTGATGCCGCAGGATCTCGGACGCTCGATCGAGACGTTCACGAATAACATGCAGCATCCCGACTTCATCGCGGATCTGCGGAAGGTGCTCACGACTGGCGATCGTGTCGAGCGCGAGGTGCGCGATCACCACGATCGGTCGTATTACCTGCGCGTCCTGCCGTATCGCGCCAAGGGCGGCACCTCGGGCCTCGTGATCACGTTCATCGAGATCAGCGGGCTCAAGGCCGCCGAGGATGCGCTGTTCCACGAGCGCTACCTGCTCAACAGCTTGCTCACCAGCGTCCCGGACGCGATCTACTTCCGCGATACCCGGGGCAAGTTCATCCGCGCCAACCCTGCATTCGCGACGCGGATCGGGCTGGCCGATGCCGCAGGCGCGCTGGGCAAGACGCCGTTCGAGATGCCCGAGCCCAAGGCGGCCCTCGAGCTCCATCACCCCGACGAGGAAGTCCTACGAACGGGCGAGGCGCAGCACTACAAGCTCGAACAGCGGACGCGCGCGGATGGTGCCCCTCAATGGGATCTCGCGACGCGCCTGCCGCTGCGAGGCAAGCACGGCGAGGTCGTCGGCGTGATCGGGATCTTCCGCGACGTCACCGAGCAGAAGGTCGGCGAGGAGAAGATCCTCGAGAGCGTCCGCCGGCGCGACGAGTTCCTCGCGATGCTGTCGCACGAGCTGCGCAACCCGCTCGCGTCGGTCGTGACCGCGACGCAGCTGCTGAAGGGCGTGAACCTGCCAACCGAGCACACCCGGTTGATCGAGGTCGTCGACCGGCAGTCGAACCAGATGGCGCGACTCCTCGACGATCTCCTCGAGGCGAGCCGGGTGACGCAGAACAAGGTCGAGATCCGCCGGCTGCCGATGGATCTGCGCGCGGTGGTCGAGGAGGCTGCGTCCGCGGTGCGCTCGATGATGAGCGCGCACGACATGCAGTTCACGATCGCGATCGATCCGCGACCGCTGACGATCGATGGTGATGCCGCGCGCCTGCAGCAGGTGTGCGTCAACCTCCTGACGAACGCGGCGAAGTACACGCAGCGCGGGGGGCGGGTGTCCCTCGAGGCGACGCGCCAGGGCACCGACGCGATCGTGCGGATCGATGACAACGGGATGGGCATCCCGGCCGACATGTTGACCGCGGTGTTCGAGCTGTTCGTGCAGTCGAGCCGGACGATCGAACGCTCGCAGGGCGGCATCGGCGTCGGACTCACGCTCGCGCGCTCGCTGATCCACATGCACGGCGGCACGATCGAGGCAGCGAGCGACGGCGAGGGCAAGGGCAGCTCGTTCACCGTTCGGATCCCGCTCAGCACGCAGGAGATCGACGAGCTCGCGGTGCTCAAGCGGGGCAAGGTGCTCGCGAAGGGATCCCGGATCGCGCTCGTCGAGGACAACGAGGACACCCGCGAGATGATGTGCGCGCTGCTCGTCCGCAACGGGTTCGACGTGCGGACCGCCGCAGACGGCCTCGCCGCGCTGACGCTGATCGACGAGTTCATGCCGCATGCCGCGGTCGTCGATGTCGGGCTCCCGGGGATCGACGGCTTCGAGGTCGCACGCCGCGTGCGTGCCCAGAGCCACCTGCAGCAGGTGACGCTGATCGCGCTGACCGGCTATGGCCAGCAGTCGGATCGCGCGACGGCGATCAAGGCCGGGTTCGATGCGCACCTCGTCAAGCCAGTCCGCCTCGAGCAGCTGCTCGCGATCCTGTCGAAGCCAGATCCGATCCTCGATCCCGTGGTGCCGACGATGGTCACCGAGCTCATGCCGGAGATCCGCGGCGACGGGCCGGCGACGAGCTGACTCAGCTCGCGGCGGGCGACAGCGCCGTGCCGGTGCCGGTGCGAGTGCCGTAGATGCGGATGAAGCCGGCGCCGCCACCGCCGCCGCCACCGCCACCCTCGCCGATCACGCCGGGGCCGCCGTTCGGGGACGTCACCTGTCCGCCCGCACCTCCGGGGCCGCGAATGCTGTCTCCGCCGCCGCCGGTCGAGAGCCACGGATAATTGCCGCCAAACGCGTCGACGTTACCGCCGGGCATCCCGGCAAGGCTGCTGCCACCACCACCACCACCGCCACCGTTGGCGGACAGCTTCGCGGTGTCCGTGATCTCGACCGTCGGCGCGTCGAGGCCGATCAAGCCGCCCGAGCCACCGCCGCCACCGCCGGCTCCGCGCCCCGAGCTGTTGGCGGCGCCGCCTTGGCCTGGTCCACCGGACGCCTCGATCGTTCCAGCCACCGAGATCGTGGCGCCTGCGATCAGGTAGATCGCTCCGCCCGAATTGCCTGGAAGCGTGGTACCGGATCCCGCGCCGGCCGTGGTCGCGCCGCCGCCACCGCCGCGACAGCCGCCGCGGACGGTCCCCAGGTTCTGCGCGTTGTCGGCGATGCCGCCGACTGCACCCGAGGCACCTCCACCGATCCCGCCACTGCCGGCCCGGAAGGCGAAGCTGCCGCCAGCGCCGCCGCCACCACCGACACCGCTGCCACCGAGCATCCCAAAGCAGCCGCTGACGTTCGCTCCCGCGCCCTGCGAACCCACCCGACTCTTGACGTCGATCGACCCGGTGCTCGCGATCGTCAGATCGTCGATCGCGACCAGCACGAGCGGCCGGGCCCCGTGCGCGCGGACCGCTCGCGTGACGTCGAGCTGGTAAGCAGCGATCACGCAGACCTCGGTCTGCTCCGCGTCGTCCTGCGTCACGACCTTCGTGCAGTCGGCCTGCTCCGCGAGTTGACCGGTGTCGACATCGGCAGGCACGGAGAGCCGCGCAGGAACCGAGACGTCGACACAGACGCGGAGCAATCCGCCTCGGTCTGTATCCGGACCGCCGAGACAAACTTGCGTGGCCGGTCCATCAGTCCCGGCATCATCGACGCTGCGGTCGCGGATCTGGAAGAACCGATCGCAGCCCGCAAGCAGCAGCAGGCCGGCGATCGCGAACCGCATCCCGGTCATCATACGCGAGCGGCGGCCTCGCGAGCACGTCGTTCACGGGCGACGTGCGATGCTCCGCACATGAGCTGGTGGTCCGAGACCGTCGTTCCGCGCCTGATCGAGAGGGCGTGCCGCAGCGCCGAGATCGTCGAGGAGCGCGAGCGCTGGGTCCCGCGCGCGAGAGGACGCGTCCTCGAGCTCGGCCTCGGCTCGGGCTTGAACCTCGCGTTCTACGATCCGACACGCGTCGAGCAGGTGATCGGCATCGATCCATCGGCGGCGCTGCTCACGCGGGCAGCCGTGCGCGCGAAGGACGCGAAGGTTCCCGTCGAGCTCCAGCAGGCGAGGGCGGAGGCGCTGCCGTTCGCCGATGCGTCCTTCGACTCGGCACTCGTGACCTACTCGCTGTGTAGCGTCGACGATCTCGCACGCTCCGTCGCGGAGGTCCGCCGCGTGCTGAAACCCGCCGGCGAGCTCGTGTTCGTCGAGCACGGCCGCGCGCCCGACCCCCGGCCGCAGCGCTGGCAACGCCGGCTGACTCCGGCATGGCGGCGGGTCGGCGGCGGCTGCCGGCTCGATCGCGATGTCGTTGGCGCGCTGCGCGCTGGCGGCTGGACCATCGGCGACCTCCGCGAGGGCTACACCAAGGGTCCGCGCTGGCTCAGCTACACGTACGAAGGCACGGCAACCCCGAGCTAAAGAAACCATGGTGCAGCGTGCAGGAGCCCGCGAGGTAGGCGTCAACGCACCTGACGAAGATCGTCGAGGACCGCGAGCTCGCGGTGAGTGCCCAGGCGCGCGAGCTCGCTCCGCAACGCAACCATCTCTGCAGGGTCCGCGAGGCCGGCATTCACGAGGATGCGCGACCGCGCTGCGCGTGTGCGGATCGCTTCGAGCGCGTCGTGCTGGGTCGCGAGTGCGAGCGCATCTTCGATCTGCTTGCGCGCCGCATCGTGGTTTCCGGCGCGGCTATCGAGCTGCGCGAGGATGCGAATCGCGACCGCGACATCGACCTGCTGCGCGAGCGACCGCGCGAGGGCGAGCGAGCGTTCGGCGTGCAACCGAGCCGCGGGCAGGTCGTCGCGTGCAGCGGCGATTCGCGCCCGAAACGTGAAGCTCTCGCACAGGATGTAGCGGTTGCCGGTGCGCTCGTTGATCTCGATCGCGTCGTCGAGCAGCGCGTCGGCCTCGTCGAGCCTGCCGAGCTCGAGATAGAAGCCCGCAAGGTTCGAGGTGGTCAGCCCGATGCGTGCGGCGGCTCCTGTGCGCTGCGCCAGGGCATGCGCGGCGAGCGTGACCGCGACCGCTGCATCGAGATCCCCGACCACACCGTGGACGACGCCAAGGTTGACGTTCGCCGTGAGCTGCATGTTGAGATCGCGCAGCTCGACGGCGATCTCGAGGTTGCGCTGGTTACACCGCAGCTGGTCCGCGAATCGACAGGCGCGCATGTACGTGCCGCCGAGACGCGACAGCGCATGTGCCAGATCGCGGCGGTGCGGCGTGTCCTCGAGGAGCGCGACCGCGCGTTCGCAGTGCGGATGACCCTTGTCGACCTGGCCGAGCAAGTAGCCAAGCGTCCACCCGAGGTCTGCCCACAGCAGGGCAGGCGTGCGGGGATCCATGCGGGCCCACCCGGCGATCTTGCCGCCGGGCGCGGCGATCGCGAGGCCTGCCGTGAACCGGCCGATCGCACTCGCGCTGTTGCCGCGCCTGCTCGCGCAGGTCCCGAGCTTGTAGAGGAGCCGCGCGTGTGCGGGCGCATCGTCGTCGTCAGTCTCGTCGAGCGCGCGCTGGTACATGGGCTCGGCGGCCGCGTAGCCGTCGGTCTGCGCGAGCGCATCCGCAAGGTCCTCGTCGAGGATCGGATCCGGCACCGCGGTGAGCGCGGCGGCCTTGCGGAGTGCCATCACGGCCTCACCGTACGCGTACATCTCGAGGCATTGCTTGCCGGCCAGGTGATAGGTGGACGCGGCGCGGGCGGTGTCGCCGGCGTGCTCGCGATGATGGGCGGCCGCGAGCAGCCGCGTGGCATCCTGTTCGGACTTGCGCGGCTGCTCGTCGAGCCACGTCGCGATCGTGGCGTGAAACTGCCGGCGATCGCGTGCGGGTGTGCGAGCGTAAGCCACGTCGCGCACGAGCGTGGAGGTGAACTGGTAGTAGTCGTCGTTGACGATCATCGGCGACGCAGCGGTGATCACGCCCGCACGCTCGAGCTCCGCGAGCGCCGCGTCGAGCTCGGCCTCGCCGAGGCCGGACACCAGGCGAGCCGCGGCACGCCGCCAGAAACCGTGGCCGATCACGGCAGCGGCGATCGCGACGCGATTTGCGGTCTCGGGTAGCTGGTCGAGGTGTGCCTGGACGACGGCCTCGATCGTCGGAGGCAGGCTCGCGCCGCTCGTGCCTGCAGCGATCTCGAGCGCGAGCTCCTCGATGAAGAACGGGTTGCCGGCAGCGCGTCGGACGATCTGCGCGATCGTCTCGGCGGTCGCCGCGGGCGCGAGTGCGGTGGCGAGCTGTGCGGCCTTGCCGTCGTCGAGCGGTCCGAGCGCGACGACGTGAACACCCGGCGGGGTCGCCACCGACGCGTCGTGGCGCGCGAAGCTGACGATCGCGACGGGGACGTCACGCAGTGTCGCGCGCAGATGATCGAGCAGCGCGCGCGACGACGGATCGGCCCACTGCAGATCGTCGACGAGCAGGACGATCGGGCGCCGCGTGGCGCGACTCTCGAGCCAGCGCAGCGCGCCGGCATCGCGCTCGCCGGGCGCGACGACGGTGCCGCCGTGGGTCGTGGCGTCGTACCACTCGGGGCTCGCGCTCTGGATCACCGAGAGCGGACCGGGCTCGCCGACCGGCGACGTCAACGCGATCAACCACTCGACATCGCGGCGCGCGATCACGCTGGCGACCAGCGCCTTGCGGAGCATCGTCTTGCCGGAGCCTGACTGTCCACGGACCTCGAGGAACGTCGGCTGGCGCTCCTGAAACGCGTGCTCGAGATGACCTTCGATCGCGGCGAGCTCCTCGGCGCGCAGTGACTCGAGGATCGGGGCGAGCGGCAGCCGCGGGATCGGCATCGTGCCTCGCCGCTGGTGGGGCCTGCGCGCGCTGACGCGCCGGGCTCCCGTCGGTGTCTCGGTGACGTCGAACCGCGCGGCCACCTGGCGTGCCGTCGCGGCGCCTGCGAGCACCTCGCCCTCCTTCGCGAGCTGCGCGATCGCGACCGCAGTCGCGGCCGACTCGGGACCTGCCAGCGCGATGTCGCCTGGACGCAGCAAGATACGTGCGGTGTCGAGGCCTGCGTGGCCGCCGAGCTTCGCGACAAGATCGAGCGCGGCATGTGCGGCTCGGTCGGCATCGTCGCCGGTCGATCTGGTCGCACCGAACAGCGCGATGATCTCGCCCGCCACGACGCGGATCGGGATGCCGCCCGCATCGACGACGACCCGTTCGGCCAGCTCTGCCTCGCGCGTGCGATCGCCGTACCACACGAGCGTGGTGGTGACGCGCAGCTCGTTGCGCTTGCTCGCCAGCGCCGGCGTGCCGGTGTCGGTGGGCGTGAGCTGCCCCGACGCTCGCCCGCTGACCGCGGTTGACTGGGGCGCCGTGCGCGCGGCGTGCGCGAAGGCGTCGGTGAACCGATCGATCGTCGGCGAGCGTCCGTGGGGGTCTGCGGCGAGGCCGCGCGCGAGCACGCGATCCAGCACGGTGCGCAGCTCCGGCGTCGCGAACCCCTCGGGCAGGCCGGGATACGCGGGGCGCTTGCGGGCGAGCGAGAGAGCGAGCTCCATCGTCGATGCCGCGAACGGCGGCTCTCCCGCGATCAGCTCGTAAGCCAAACAGCTGACCGCGTAGACGTCGACCCGGTGATCGAACTCCTCGCCGCGCAGCATCTCCGGGGCGAGGTATGCGGGCGTGCCGACAATCGTGCGCTGTGCACGGTCGACCATCATCGACGCGACGCCGAAATCGGTGAGCACCGCACGTCCGTCGGAGAGGATCACGTTGTCCGGCTTGACGTCGCGATGGATCACGCCTGCGCGGTGCGCGGCCGACAGTGCCGATCCGATCTGGAGGACGATGTCGACGATATGGGCCAGCTCGAGCGGCTGCCCGCGACCGGCACGGATCTCGGCGAGCCGTTCGCGAAGCGTGCGGCCCCGCACGAGCTCCATGGTGACGAACACGAGCTCGCCCTCGATGCCGAAGTCGTGGACGCGACAGACATTGGGGTGCGAGACCCGGCGCGCGAGCCGGACCTCGGCCTTGAGCCGGCGCTTGAACTCGACGTCGCATGCGAGCTCGGGGCGCAACACCTTGATGGCGATGTCCTCGTCGAGATCGTCGTCGTGCGCGGCGTAGACCGTCCCCATGCCGCCCTGGCCGACGAAGTGCGTGATGTGATAGCGGCCCGCGAGCAGTGTGCCGTCGGGCAGCTCGTCGACCGGCGCCAGCGCGACGCCGGCCGGGGTATCGGCGGTGAACGTCGCGGGAATCGCGGTCGGCGCGTACGCGTTGGGCCGGCGCGGCGCGGGCGTGTGGGCGATGATCGGCGGTCCGCTGAGCACGGTGCCTTCCTCGAAGTCTGGCTGCTGCAGCTCCTCGGATGCTGCAACGGCGGCGACCGCGGCGGATGTGGCAACGGCGGCGGCGGCGGCGGCCGTCAGGTCATGCTCGGTGGGCCGAACGGGAGCGTCGCTATCCGCTCCGTCCTGGTCAAACGGTGGCTCATCCCCACGCAGGGGATCCCCGTCCCGGTACACCATACGCGAGCATCGTACCCCCGCGTCCCGGGCTTAGTCACGCGGCGTCGTCACAGGCTCGCCTCGACGGAGAGCGTGACGATGTGGTTCGCGCCGCGGCCGCGAAAGTTCGACGGCGGCGAGGTCGTAGAGTCGGTCACCGTCGGGATCAGGTACCAGTAGCGGAGGTAGCTCGCGCCGAACCGGTAGCGCCCGGCGGTGTAGCGCGCTCCGGTGTGCAAGCCGATGTGCTTGAACGACGGCTGATCGAGCGTCACCGTGCTCGACGGCGCGGGCGTGCGATCGAAGTGCGTGCCCGCCATCAGCTCGAGGCGCGGCGCGATCGCGAGGTCGTGCACGCGAAGGCCGCCCGAAACCTGCCACGAGTCGTGATAGTTCTTCATCGTCTCGAGCTCGCGGACGAGGAAGATGCCGACGACGTCGGTGTGCTGCTTCTTGTACTGGCGGTAGAGCCAGTAGCGGAGCTCTCCACCGAGCTCGAGCTGCGGCGTGAGGTCGACGTTCACCCCGCCCATGAAGGCCCAGGGCAGCAGCTGCTTCGTGGTCTGCGTGCCGACGAGCTTGTCGCCGGGCGACGGCGAGTCGTCGCTGTACGTGATCTCGACCGGACCCTTCATCGTCGCATCGACCCGGCCGGCGCATTGCGCCGCTCGGATTGTTACCGAGCGGGGGTCGTTGCCTCACCGAATCTGCTACCCGCGGTGGCAGGCCTCAGGATGCAACTATGGCCAAAAGAATCAGCGTGGATGCCCGTCGAGAGTTGGTGCGTGCGATCGGCGAGAGGTACCGGGTGGCAGCGAGAGAAGACAAGCTGCGGATCCTGGACGAGTTCGTTGCGGTCACCGGGTACCACCGAAAGCATTCAATCCGGGTCTTGAACGACGACTCCACCGCGACTGCGCCGGTGAGAGCTCCGAGATTGCGGCTCTACGACGAGGCCGTGCGCGAGGTGCTCATCGTGCTGTGGGAAGCCGCTGACCGCATCTGCGGCAAGCGGCTCAAGGCGCTGGTCCCGGTGCTTCTCCCAGCTCTCGAACGCCACCGACACCTACAACTCGACGCCGGCATCCGGGAGAAGGTCATGGCCGTGAGTGCGTCGACGATCGACCGGATGCTCGCCATGGCGCGCGGCCGAGTGGACGGGCCGCGGACGCGAGCAAGCGCGAAGCCAGCGATCGGGCGCGAAATTCCCGTGCGGACCTTCGGCGATTGGAACAACCCGCTGCCTGGGTTCATGGAAGCCGACTCGTGTCTCACGGTGGCGAGAACGTGGCTGGAAGCTTCGCGCACACGTTGGTGCTCACCGTAACCGTCCGGGGAAGGACGCACGATTGTTCGGTTGACGACTACGCAGATTCGTCGTCGACGTCGAGGACAACGGGCGGCGGCGGCGGTGTCCAACGATGCGGCAGGATGGCGTCGATGTCGGCGGCGGGGTGAACGTCGACGCGGAGCAGAACGTCCTTGAGGTACTCGCGTACGTACCCGCACCGGGGTTACTCGCCAAGTCGG
>JBKJUF010000176.1:0-13468 GCA_046590445.1 Kofleriaceae bacterium | reverse complement strand
GATTGCGGGCGTCACGATCGAGCTTCGTGTCGAGGGGGCCGTCACCGGCGTCTGGGACCGACTACGGGTCGGCCAGATCATGGAGAATCTTCTGAGCAACGCGATCAAGTACGGACCGAACTCGCTGATCGAGATCACCGTCGGCGCGACGCGGAGAGATGCGACGATCTCGGTGCGAGACCACGGGCCAGGGGTCTCCCCAGCGGACGTCACACGGATTTTCGGCCTGTTCGAGCGTGCGGTGTCAGCCCGCAACTATGGCGGCCTCGGCCTCGGTCTCTACATCGCACGTGAGAACGCGGTCGCTCACGGCGGCACGATCAGCGTGACGTCCGTTCCAGGTGACGGCGCAACGTTCGTGCTGGAGCTTCCGCTCGCAGAGCTGGATCCCCATGTCAACTACCCTCGCCCGGAAGGCGAGCAGCGCTACGAAGAACCCGGTACGTGATCGTGCTTGACAGGTAACAGCTCAGTGTCGCAGTGCGGTGGATTGGTAACAGAGAGTCTGGAAAATCGACCAAAGACGTCCTGTGAGGCGATCGCTCGGAAGGGCACAGACCTTGAATCATCTTCGCGAATGCCGGGAACTCTGAAATTCGCACGACATCGCAAGAAGGCGCGCACCAGGGCGGCGGGTGCGCCTTCGAGGCCAGCGCATGCGAGCGATCGCGACCGCGATCGAGTCACGGAGTCCGATCGCTTGGTCGCGCTCGGCTTCCTCGCTGGTGGAGTCGTGCACCAGATCAACAACGCGTTGACACCAATGCGACTCAGCCTCGGGCGACTCACCAGCTTCGAGCTATCGCGGCGGCCTCTGGCCGCAGAGAGCCTTCATCGCATCGAGTTGCTGCAGGACGCGCGTGAGGGTGTCGCTCGCATCGAGCGAGTCCTCCGAGAGCTGAAGGCGTTTTCGCATATGGACGATGGCCCGAGCCTCCCTCTGGACATTTCGGCGTTGCTGCAAGTTGCAGTTGGGCTCGCGGCGCACGAGATCCGTCATCGTGCGCGCCTGATCTGCGACTTCGCGCCGACCCCACCGGTCCAGGCAAAGCCAGCCGAGCTGCGCCAGGTGTTCTTGAACCTCCTCATCAATGCCGCGCACGCAATTCCAGAAGGAGAGGCCTACCTCAACGAGATCCGCGTGATGACCCGCACGGATGACGAAGGTCGAGCGCTGATCGAGATCGCGGACACGGGCTCTGGCATGCGATCCGAGGTGATCGTGCGAATCTTCGAGCCGTTCTTCACCACGTGCGCAGACGGGACAGGACTCGGGCTCGGGCTCGCGATCTCTCGCGATGTCATCGCCGCGCTCGACGGCGAGATCACGATCGACAGCGTCGTAGGGAAGGGAACGACGGTTCGCATCACGCTCCCGGCGAGCGCCGCCCTCGTGTCTCACCCGGTCCCGAACAACTCGGCAGAGCCCCCCTCGTTCGAACGCAGCCAGCGCCGGCGGATCCTGATCGTCGATGACGATCGCCCGGTCGCCGCGGCGATCGCGCTCGAGCTGGAGGCTCACGACATCGTGGTCGCCTCGAGCGGTCGGGAGGCGCTCGAAATCCTGCGACGTGACAAGAACTTCGACATGATCCTGTGCGACCTGATGATGCCCGAGGTCTCTGGAATCGATGTCTATGAATCGCTGCGCCTGGTCGCTCCTACTTTGATCAGCCGGGTCATCTTGATGACGGGTGGCGCCTTCACCGTACGCGCCCGCCAGTTCCTGTCTCGGGTCGACGTGCGCGTGGTCGAGAAGCCATTCGATGCCGGACAGCTCCACGCTCTGGTGCAAGCGCTCGACCATCATCGCGAACGTGCAGCCTCGCCAAACCACGCGCCGAATCTGTTGAGGCCCTCCGAGCCACTGCGAAGCGGCAGCTAACCAGGATCGCGTTGAAGTGGATCCAAGGTACGTGACCGTGGGCAATATCGCGGAGGGAGCAGGGCGCCGCACCCGGGCCGATGCCGGCCATCACTCTTCATGGCGCGGGGCTCCCGTGCGAAGCACTACTTGATCTGCATCCAGGTCGCACGCGCGGCGAGGTATGGACCCTTGAACGGCGGCGGGGCGGCGGCGGGGCCGATCACGTAATCGACACGGCGGTTCGCGGGCTGGTCGGTAGCGTCGGCTGTCTTGACCTTGAGGACGTCCTCGCCGAACCCGGCGTAGGCGATCGGGATCTTGACGCCTTGCTTGCGGAGGTAGGCGGCGATCGCGCGGGCGCGGTCGAGCGAGAGCTTGCGGTTCTTGTCGGTGGGGCCGACGGTGTCGGTGTGGCCAGCGACGAACAGCTTGACCTTCATGAACGGGTCGGCGCGCTTCACGATGTCGGCGATCTTGGGGAGCGTGGCGTCGAGCTTCGTGCGCTCGCCAGGCTCGATCACCGCGCTGTCGGTCGCGAACTTGACGTCGTCGTGCTCGATCGCGATCGACCACGGAACCAGCTCGACATTGGTCGCGACGCCATCGGCGGCGACCACGCGCAGCCTCATGATCATGACGCGAGTGCCGCGCGACTGGGTCCACGTGATCGAGAGCCAGTCATCGGGCGACGGTGAGCGGTACTGCATCTGACCGGTGCCGAGCTCCTTGCCATCCTCGCCGATCACCGTCAGCTCCGCGCTCGCGGCGGGGCGCGACAGCTTGAACTCGAGGATCCGCTTGTCGAGATCGAGGTGCTCGATGTCGTAGGTGACCTTCATCGGCGCGCGCACGATGGTCTCGAACGTCAGCTCGCCGCTCCATGGGCCCTGGGCCGTGACAGCCGACAGCTTGCCCTGGTACGAAGCCTTGCCGGCCGCGCCGTCGCCGACCGCGAGCGAGACGGTCTTGCCCTTCGCGAGGGCGGGGTGCTTGACAATGAACTGCTTGCCATCGTCGCGGGACAGCTCGAGGGTCAGGTCGGTGAGCTTCTGCGCGGCGGTGATGACGATCGCCGGCTTCTGGCCGACCGGCACATCGCCGCTGAGCTTGTAGCTGACGGGTTGGGCCGCGGCGGTGCCGGCGACGAGCGTGACGACGAAGGCAACGATCCAGCGCATCCAAAGAGCATAGCCGTGTCGTCGGGTGGCAGCGAAACTTCATGCTGACCGCGCGGGAAGGTGGTGTTACGACTCGGCCATGGTCGACGACCCTCCGCAGCTGACCCCGGAGCTGACCGAGATGTTCGACGATCTGTTCGGCCAGTTCTCCGGACGCGGCGGTGTGTCGGGGCTCGAGGTGCCGATCGCGGTCTCGGATGCCGCGGCCGCGGCCGGGCTGACCCGCGAGGTGACGATCACGCCGCGCATGGCGTGCACGGACTGCGAGGGCAGCGGCAACGCGATCCCTCACGAGCGTGTCAAGACGTGCACCGCGTGTGGTGGCACCGGGCAGCGCCAGCAGACGATCCGCTTCCTCCAGGTCTCGACGCCCTGCCCGGGCTGTCGGAGCGCGGTGATCCGTCACCCGTGTGCGACCTGCGCGGGAGCCGGCCATGGCCCGGTGCCGGTGACCCTGACGATCGTGGTGCCAGCGGGGACCGTGCACGGCCAGCAACTCGCGCTCGGACCGGTGGGGCCGGTGGGGCTCGGCGGCACGCGCGGCGAGGTGTACGCGGTCGTGCTTGTCGGTGATCGCCCCGATCCGCGGCTCGCTGACGGGTTCCCCGAGCCCGAGCCAGCGCCGCTACCGGTCGCCATGCTGCGGTCGCGCGGGGCAGCAGGCATCCCGACGTCGATGATCGCGATCGGGCTCGTCGTCGTCGTGCTCGCGCTCGTGATGCTGATGCGCTGAGCTGGCAACCCGACGAGCCACCGTCCCGGCCGATCCTATCGATGGGCTCCCGCGCGCCGGACGCACTACGACTACGGGCATGACGCGCGAGCACGCCACGATCACCGCCCTGCTGCTGCTGGTCGCCTGCAACGGCAGCGAGGCTGGCGAGGCCACGCCGGATGCACCTCCGGCGATCGCGTGCGCGGCAAAGCCGGTGCAGCCACCGAGCGCGTCGACGTTCACGAACATCTCGGCGACCAGCGGGATCCAGGCGGGCAACTTCGTCGCGACCCCATCGACGGCGATCCCGATCAACGATCACAGCCGGCTCGGCTTCGCCGATCTGAATGGCGACGGCTGCGACGACATCGTCGCGCACGATCTGTTCCCGAACCCGAAGGCCGGGATCCCGTACACGCATCTGGTGTTCGAGAGCCGCTGCGACGGTACGTTCGCGGATGTCAGCGCGAGCTCGGGGCTGCGCGACGTCCAGGCCGGGTTCTTCGCGTTTGCCGATGTCGACAACGATGGCGATCAGGACTGCTTCGCCGGCCTCGACATCCCGCTCGCGGGCGTCACCAGCTCGCTGTGGCTCAACGACGGCACTGGCAAGTTCACGCGCAAGCCGGCGAGCGGCGTCGAGGGCGTCGCGAACGCGACGGTCTCCGGCAACGCGGTGTTCGCCGACTTCGACGGTGACGGGAAGCTCGATCTGTTCGTGGGCAACGGCCAGACGAGCTACGCGGCTCTCGACGATCTGTTCCTCGGGCGTGGCGACGGCACGTTCACGAAAGCGAGCACGCGGCTTGCCGGCAATCCGTCGAGCCCGTCGAACGGCAGCGTGGCGTGCGACTACGACGACGATGGCGACCTCGACATCCTGGTCGCGGTGTACGGGGTGTCGCAGGGCGGCGCGCAGAACGTGCTGTACCAGAACGACGGCCACGGCGCGTTCACGAACGTGGCGATCGCGACCGGCTTCGCGAGCCTCGCGACCGGCAACTACTGGCTCGCCGCCACTGGCATGGGCCGCACGCCGGAGCCGGGCAAGATGCCGGGCGCGTACGTCGGCTCGAACGCTTTCGGGCTCGCTTGCGAGGACGCGGACCGCGATGGCGATCTCGACGTGGTGATCTCGGCGATCTCGCATCCCGGCGGCGACTACAACCGCACGTGGTCCGACCCGACGGTGCTGCTGCTCAACAGCGGGGCCGCCGGCGGCTACAAGTTCACGAACGCGTGGCTCGATCGCGGGCTGCCCTACAACGAGGGCGACGTCGACGCGGCGATGATCGACTTCGACAACGACGGCCGGATCGACATCTCGCTGTCGCGCACCGACAAGTACGAGGCGGGCTACACGACAGAGCTGCAGAAGGGCTGGTTCGGGCTGATGCACCAGCGCGCCGACGGGACCTTCACCGCGCTCGATCGCTCGGTGGGGCTCACCGACGAGGATGGTGGCCCCGGCATGAAGGGCGCGCAGAACCATGCGTGGTCCGACATCGATCGCGACGGCGATCTCGATCTGCTGATCGGCGCACGCGATCAGGGCGGCGGGCGCGCGAACCTCCTGTTCCGCAACGAGCTCGGCGACGATCACCACTGGCTCGCGCTCCGCATGCGCGGTGATGGCGTGGCGATCAACCGCGATGCGATCGGGACGCGCGTGACGATCACGGCGGGCGACATCAAGCTCGTGCGCGAGGTCAAGGCCAGCCGCGGCACCTACACCTCGATGGATACCCGCACGCTGTACTTCGGGCTCGGCGACCTCGGCTGCGCGTTCGACGTCGAGGTCCGCTGGCCCGATGGCACGCTCGAGCGGTTCTCGCATGCCGACACCAACGTCGACCGGATCGCGACGATCCGCTACAGCGCCGGCATCGAGTAGGGGGGCTATTCGGCGAGCCGCGGCGGATCGCACGTGCCCTGCAGCTTGCGCAGCCGGGTGCGGTCGTGGAAGTCGGAGAGCGCGGTCATGCCGGCATTCATCACCGGAAACGTCGGGTGTCCGTCATGGGGCGGCTTGGCGGCGGCGACGCTGTCCAGGTGTGGCGTGTTGACGACGACCTTCGCCGCGCTCGGCCCCCCCGATAGATCGACGATGAAGAACTGCAGCATGTACGCGCGATTGGTCGCGATCACGTCGAACATCAGGATCTCGTCGGTGCTCGCGATAAAGCCATTGCCACCGACAGCGTGGCAGCTCTGACAGGTCCCGCCCGTCGTGGCGAGGTTCGCCCACGCCGAGCTCATCGAGCTCGCCGTGAAGCTCGCGGGGCTCATGCACCCGGACCACTCTCGGAGCAGTGCCGTGGTCACCTCGGCGGTGGCTGCATCAGGATCGACGCCAACGTCACCGGGCGGCGGTCCACGCGGCGCGTCGATCACGCGCGCGTCCTCGATGCCCAGCAGATCGCGGCATCCGGCGGAGACCAGCAGCACGAGCACGAGCCGCGACCACATGAGATCGATGGTAGGGGAACGCGAGACTTCCGCAACAGACATGAGCTGACGGCGTCGATTCTCGTTGGGGGAGTCACACACGACGAACCACTTCGGCTATTCGCATCGCATGCCCTTCGCGACCGACCTCGCGCTCTGCGCCGGCACGTGGCTCGTCGCGTCGGGATGTGGTGGTGGGGGAGGGAGCCCCACCAAGCCGCCGGTGACCGCGGTGGCGATGGCCCGGCCGGCGGCCGACGACTGCACGCCGGCGTACGCCGAGTACGAAGCGAAGTGGCGGGTCGCGCTCAGCGGGGATCTCGCTGAGCTCGGCGACTCGATGGAGCCCGCGGCGGTCGAGGACATCATCAGCGGACAGCTCGCGACGCTGCCGAACCGCGAGGAGCTCACGAAGCTGCGCAGCATGTACGCGGTGGTCGATCTGTTCGTCAGCGATGCACCGTGGCCCGCCGCGTTCACCGCCGCCGATCGTGCGATCGAGGTCTGCGGCGAGGGCGCGAAGCGGCCGGCGGCCTAACAATCTATCCAAGCGGCGGGCAACGCCGGGATTCGCGCGGGCTCGTCGACGACGCAGTCCGCGGGCAGCAAGGTCTTGTACTCGGCGCCGGTGGTCGGATCGACAAGCGTTGTTGCGTCCTTGTAGACCCGTGCGGTGCGGTGCAGCCGACCGAGCGCCTCGGCGTGCGTCATCGACTGGTAGCGACCGGGCCACCGCTCCTGGACGAGCGCGCGGACCTTGTGTGCATGGCGCGAGCTCATCGCGGGGAACAGGTGGTGCTCGACGTGGTAGCCGAAATTGAGCGTGAGCAGCTCGAGCCACCGCGGGTTCGTCACGGTCAGCGAGCTCACGAGCGGATCGTTGACGGTGACCCGCGGGCTCAGGCTGTGGTTCGTGAGGATGTACGACATGACGATCACGTTCGCGAGCAGCAACGGCAGCACGAACACGAACAGGAACGACACGAAGCCCACGAGCACCGCGACCAGCAGCCAGACGGTGATGCCAAGTGCGGTCTCGGCGCGGGCGAGCTTGCGCTCGCGTGCTTCGAGGTAGCCGTGGTCCTCCGCGAGGAGCAGCTGGTGCGCGCTCTGGACCGTGAAGCCGAGGATCAGGCTGAGCCCGCCACGCCACCGACGTCCGCCGAGCGAGAACTGATCGATCGAGAATCGAGCGCGCGCGCTCGCGTGGTAGCCGGCGAGATCGGGGTAGAGATCCGGATCGTCTGCCTGGTTCGCGCGCGCGTGGTGAACGCGATCGTGCCAGGCGGCCCACAGCCGCGGCGACAGCACGAACGGCAGGAATCCGAACCAGCTGATCACGTGCTTGATGCGACGATCGCGGACGATCGCGCCGTGCATCGCCTCGTGCCCGACGAACGTGAGGCACGCGAAGCTGGTGCCGATCACGAGCGAGAGCAGCGGCACGACGAACCACGGGACCCAGCCGTTCGCGACCGTGACCGTCGCGGCGACGATCACCGCGAGGTGCACCGGGATCAGCGCGAGCCGCGACCGCGCGGGCACGAAGGCTTCGGGTGGCAGCAGCGGGCGCAGAGCCCGGACGTACTGGGCGACCGGAAAGAGCGGCGTCGTTCCCAGGTAATGCTGCGTTCTCATGAAGACAGCGTGGGCGCCAGCGCCGCGCCTGGCTCTGAACGACTGGGTCACCGTCGAGTCACGACCATGTCAGGATCGATGTACCTGCCGTGCGAATACGCGCTGCGACGCCCGCGCACAGCGCTGATAGCATCCGCGTCATGAAGCAGGATGTTATCGCGGCTGCGCTGGTGCTCCTGGCGAGCTGCAAGGATCCGAGTAAGGCTCCCGAGCCGAGGCCCACCGGCTCGGCGCTGCACCCGACGTCCGGCGCCGACGCGACCGCGCCAGTGACTCCCATCGTCGACGCCTGCGCGATCAGTCTCGGTGCCCTCGACAAGGCGACGTGCCCCACGCCGGACGCGCAGCAGAACCTGGTCACGGCGAAGCAGTCGATCGCGGGGATCGTCGACACCGTCCGGCAGGTCGGCGGCTCTGACCCGCGCCAGTTCCAGGTGATGTGCGCGCAGATGCTGCTCGCCCTCGAGCGCGACGCCGTCAAGGTGAGCTGCACGATAGCGCTCGGCGCGGATCAGCGCTCGGCTCTCACCGGGCTCGTCGAGGCGTGGTACGCGCAGCGCACGACCGTGGTGCCGACTGGTGACGGGGCAGTCGACGCCGTGATCGCGCAGATGGCAACGATGCGCGACGCAGCGTGCGAGTGCCGCGATGCCGCGTGCTTCGCGCGACTCGATCAGGTGCTCGGCAAGATCCCACCGATGCCGGAGAACGCATCGCAGGCCGCGCGCACGCTCGCGAGCAAGGTGCTCGAGGATGCAGCGCGTTGCGCGGCGCGGGTGCGGACGGCCGGCGAGCCGGCAGCCGGGGGCTCAGCTCGTTAGCGAAGCTAGCCGCGGGGACGGCGGTAGGAGCCTTCGAAGATCGGCATCCACTCGCTGCCCTTGGTCGAGCGCTCGGTGATCACGGTCAGGCGGTTGAGGGCCACCGCGTAGGTCGTGCGGGTCGACGAGTCGCCGATCGTCTCGACGAAGATCAGTCGCTCGCCCTCGGCGACGCCATCGCCCTGCTGGGTGGTCGTCGCGCCGGGGTCACGAAACCACGTGACCTCGAGAGAGCCCGACTTCTCGTCCTTGCGGAACACGCCGTGGCCGACCGAGGTCGGGCGATCGGGCGCGTTCTGGATGTAATCGCAGAGCAGGAACCGACCGTCGAACACGGTATGGAACTCCCAGCGACCGGTCGCCTCGTACGTCGCGCCATCGATATCGACGCGCTCGGTGCCCGTCCACACGCCTTCGAGCTTCTGTAGTTCACCGCGATACATGACAACCTCTTCCGTTTGCGTGCCGCCGTAGATCCTCGGTGGGCAGCACACGCAAAGACGGACCACCAAGGTGCGCTGCGGCCATCCGAGGCGCGGCGTCGAACGGGCACCCTAGCACGCGCAGGCTCGGCCTGCTTGCGGTCAGGCCGGATCGCGGGAGTCGTTCGCACGCTCCGAGCGCACGCGGTCCTGCCGGTTGCGCCGCGTGTCGTGCTCCTCGAGCGGCAGGTTCCCGATCTTCGCCGACCAGTAGAACTCGGAGCTACCGGGCAGTGATGGATCGCAGTGCAGCTCGAGCTCGATGCGCGTGCCGACCGCGACGTCGATCGCCTTGTCGAGCGGGAACAGCGTGCGGCCCCAGTGGGTGTCGGGTGCGCCGACCGCGTTCGTCAGCGTGTGGCCATCGCCCATGTCCGCGGTGAACCAGGTGACGAACGCCGACAGCTTGCCGGCGCGCGCCGCGGTGAACGTGACCTTCGCGCGGAACGACTGATCGGCCTCGGCGAGCGAGCAGGTGTAGGGGTCGTGGCTCCACAGCTCCTGCGGCTTCGCGAGGAGCGCGTCGGGCGTCATCTGGGTCTGCGAGTGAAACGTCTCGTTCGTCGTCATGCTGGCGATCACGCTCATGTCGACGCCGTGCGGCTTCGACCGCCAGTGCACGATCGCGTCGTCGAAGTCGGGGATCGCGCCGGGTGCGATCACCGCCGTCACGCGACCGGGGATGATCGTGCCGCCGGGCTTGAGCCAGCGATCGCGGGCGATCACGAGCGGCGCGAGCATGTTCTCGTCGACGCCGAACCCGCCCATCCACTCGGAGACCAGGATATCGACCTTCTCGGGAAGCGAGACATCCTCGAGATCTGCCTCGATCACCTCGATACAGCTCGAATAGCCGTTGCTTTCGACCATGCGCCTGGCCACCGCGGCGACTTCGGTGCGCTCGACGGCGTAGACCTTGCGAGCCCCGGACGACGCCGCGAAGATGCTGAGGATGGCCGTGCCGGCACCCATGTCCAGGACGACGTCACCGGGCTTGACGAAGTGCGCGAGTGCCTGTCGATAGGCCTCGTTGCGAGCGCTGTCACGAAGCATCCACCGATGGGTAGTGAGCTCACCGTATCGACTCATAGGTACCGCCATCGGCCTCATACCACCTCGTGATCGTTGAGGGCACCATCCGGGCGGCGTTCCTGTTCGAAGTGTGGCAGCTAGCCTCGGGGTGGTAGGGTGTCGGCCGTGCGTGCGTGCTGTTCCCAGCGTGACCGATGAGCGACGAGCTCGATCTCCTGATCGCCGATGGCGTCATCGACGAGGTTCTGAGTCGCATCAAGAGCGGCAAGGAAGCCAACATCTCGCTGGTTCGGCGCGGCGATGATCTGATCGCCGCGAAGGTCTACAAGGACCGCGCGACCCGCAGCTTCAAGAACAACACCGAATACAAGGAAGGCCGCAAGGTTCGCAACAGCCGGACCCAGCGTGCGATGGACAGTGGCGGCCGGTTCGGCAAGGACGCCGCCGAGCAGGCCTGGAAGTCGGCCGAGGCCGATGCGTTGTACCGGCTCGTCGGTAGCGGGGTGCGGATCCCTGCGCCGATCATGTTCTACGAGGGCGTGCTGCTGATGGAGCTCGTGCGCGATGCCGAGGGCAGGGCGGCGCCCCGGTTGATCGACGTCTCGATCGAGCGTGACGCAGCGCTCGGCGTCTACGCAGATCTGTGCGCGCAGATCATCTCGATGCTGTGCTGCGACCTGATCCATGGCGATCTGTCGCCGTACAACATCCTCGCGTCCGCCGATGGCCCGACGATCATCGACTTCCCGCAGGTGATCTCGGCGGTGCACAACTCGCGCGCCGAGTACTTTTTCCTGCGCGACTTCGACAACGTCGTGCGCTTCATCGCGGGCTTCGATCCGTCGCTCGCCGTGCACACCGCCGACGGCCGCGCGATCTGGCGAGCCTACGTCAGCCGCGAGCTGACGCCGCAGTTCGTGCCGCCCCCACCGCCACCGCCGCGACCGACTCGCGGTCCCGATCGTCGGTCGCGTCCCGATGACCGTGGTCGCGCACCGCAGCGCGCGTTCGACAATCGCGGCCCGCAGAACGGCCGTGGTCCGCAGAATCAGCACCCGCAGGGCCCACGCAACGATCAGCGCCCGGAGGGCCCACGCAACGATCAGCGCCCGCAGGCTCCACGACCGCAGGGCCCGTCGCAACAAGGCCCGCGCATCGATCAGCGACCGCAGGGGCCCCGACCCGATCAGCGACCCGATCAGCGAACCGATCAGCGAACCGATCAGCGACCACAGGCTCCCCGATCCGATCGAAACGATCAGCGACCGCAGGGTCAGCGACCGCAGGGTCAGCGACCGCAGGGGCCGCGCCGGCCGGATCAGCGCACCGATCAACGAGCCCAGGGGCCGCAGGGACCGCGCCGGGACTGGGCCGATCGACAGCCGCCGGGTCGTCCGCCCGATCCTCGCGATGCGGTCGCGCGGCCTCGCACGCCCGAGCCGCCTCGTCCGCCGGCGCCGATGCGACGAGGTCCGCCGGAGCCTCGGCCGGGCTGGTCCGAGGCTCGGCCCGGCAGTGCGCCGCCACCGCCTTCACGCGGGGGCCGCAGGCGACCGAAGCGCCGGTTCTGACGATCAGCCGAGCAGCGGCGCCGCGAGCGATGACATCGCCCGCGCGAGCGCGAAGTCGAGCCGCGTGATGCCGCCGGCGTCGTGCGTCGCGAGCTCGACCTTCACCGTCTTGTAGACGTTGAACCATTCGGGGTGATGGTTCAGCCGCTCGGCGACGAGCGCAGCTCCGGCCATGAAGCTGAACGCGGTGACGAAGTCCGCGAACACGAACGTGCGCTGCAGCTTGTCGCCGACGTGCTCCCATCCGGCAGTCGTCGTCAGCTCGGTCTCGATGTCGGCGTCGGTCAGCTTCGTTGGCCTCATGTCTAGATCTTAGTGTGTTGCCCCGGCCGACAGCGCGCCGATGTTTGGCGCCAGATCCGGATGAACCCGTCGCGTGAATCGTGCGAATCGCGCGCGTCCGTCCGCGTTTCGGGTTGCCGGGGGACGATCGAGCTGGCACGTTGCGCGTTCAGTCATGGCATTCGAACAAGAACAGCGCGCCGCTCTGCGCATCCTCGAGGGGATCGAAGAGGGGACGATGAGCGCCTCCGAGTCGTACGCCCTCATCGAGGACGCCGATCCGGCTCTCATCTACCTGATCTTCACGTGGATCCGCCGGCGATACGCCGACCACGCCAACTCCGACGCGGTGGTCGGCCGGCTGCTCGCGATCAGTGATCGCTACCCCGACGTCTCCAAGAAGATGAAGGAAGGCGAGTCTGATCCCGTCGTCGAGTGGTTCCAGGATGGCTACTCGTATCGCGAGCTCGGCTCCAAGGAGTTCATCGAGCTCATCGTCGAGAAGCTCGAAGGCTGAGAGAAGCGAAGGCCGCGCGGGGTCATCGACGTCAGGCCTTGCGCGCGTGCACGAGCACGCGACGCTCCTCGCCGAACACGACCTCGATCTTGCCGTCGAGCCCGATCCGGGTGACCGTGCCGCTTCCAAACTTCGGGTGCTCGATCGTCTCGCCGACCTCGAAGCGCTCGCTCGCCGCGTAGCGCCGAGCTGCGGTCTTGCGCGGCATCGTCGCATCGGTCTCGGGCAGCGTCGGGCCGAGGAAGTGGATGCGGACCTTGCTGAGCTTGCGGTGGGTGTAGCCGCCGTAGATTGGATAGCCGCCATCGCCGAGTCCCGATCGCGCCATCGCGCCGCGGCCGGAGAACACGCCCTCGTCGAACGGTGCCTCGGGACGCGGGCACGCGCGGTCGAACACGCCGGCACACCCGGCATCGACGCCGATCATCCCGAGCGGCTCGTTCGCGAATGCCGGGAAGCCCTCGCTGTGGATCGCGACGAGCTCCGCGCTGCGACCGGCATGCTCGCCGACCCCGGGCCGTACGAAGACGTGCCAGATCCCGTCGAGCCCCTCGAGCTTCACCGACAGCGAGATCGCCCCGCGTGGCGAGCGCTTGCCGAAGTAGCAGGGATCGCAGACGGTGAGCTCGCCGCTCGACGCGAACGAGCCGAGGTACTCGTAGCCCGGGATCGCGGTCGGCGGATCGAGCGGGAACTTGCGTGCTTTGACGGCGGCGAGCAGGACGCGTCCCGACAAGCCGACGGCACCGGCGAGCTCCGCGAAGAAGGCTCCGCGGGTGAGCTCGGCCGCCTGCCGCACTGGTGTCTCGATCGTCGCCGGCGCGAACAGCGCGCGCGCGTGGAGCGTGACGGTCTCCTCGAGCGGTAGCTGCGCGAGTACCTGCCACGCGGTGGCATCGGCGGCGGTCGCGGGCACC
>JBKJUF010000132.1:0-3750 GCA_046590445.1 Kofleriaceae bacterium | reverse complement strand
GGCTGGCACTTCACCGCGACGGTACTCGAACCCCGAGCGACGCAAGCCGAGACCTCGACCATCTTGCGTCCCTGCAATGACCACGCAGGTTTGCGGTGCGCCCATCTCCCGACTCGTCCCGTTTCGTCCTCGTTGGTGTCGACTCGTGTGGCAGCCACGTGGCAGCGGCGGATCCGAGGCGTTGTTTCGCGATCGCGTTCTCCGCGGTAGACTGCCATCGATGTCGATGGACCCCGCAAAGCTACGTGACGAAGTGCTGCGCTTGCCCGCCTCCGCGCGTGCGCGACTCGCCGCCGAGCTCCTCGGGAGCCTCGACGATGCGGACGAGCTCGATACGGCGGAGCACGAGGCGGCCTGGAGTGCAGAGACCGCTGAGCGGCTACGCGAGGTCGATGCCGGCGAGGTGCAGCCCGTGCCGTGGAGCGAGGCTCGTCGCCGGATCGTTCGCGAGGACTGACGGTTGGATCTTGAGCTTCATCCCGCGGCCGAGGCGGACGCTCGCGAAGCGTTTCTGCGATATCGGGCCGCCGACCCGGCGGTCGCGGCGCGCTTCATCGATGCGCTGGACAAGGCGATTGCACGTGTCGCGAACAACCCCGATCGGTGGCCGAGTTACTTGCACGGCACGCGGCGATTGCTCGTCGCGCGTTTTCCATTCGCCATCATCTACCGCGCAGCCGCGGACAGCGTCCTCGTGGTCGCGATCGCACACCAGAAACGGCGTCCTGGTTATTGGCGGCGGCGCGGTGGGAAGCCCTGAGTCGACGCGATCACGCTCGCGGATGTCGCGCACGCATCGATGCGCGGCCACGACATTTCGCTCGACGCGATCACGCAGCCGAGCGCGTGAGCTCGAACACCGACGGCGGGTGCGCCGGACGGGGCTTGGGTTCGCGGTAAGATTACGTCGTCAGCAGCTCGCTCGCGATCACGTACGCCAGCGTGGCACGTGCCGAGCGCATCTTGCTCGGGTCGCGAGCGGGATGTTCGTATACATCGCGGCGTTCGATCTCCTGCCCGAGCTCGGCCGAGAGCGCGCGCTCCGGGTTCATCGCCGCCCTCGCAGGCGCCGCGATCGCGCTTGTGCTGGGATGAGCCCGTCGCGATCGAGTGTGCCGTGGGTTTCTGTAGACGTAGCGCCGTGGCGCGACCTGGTCCCAGACGTAGAACACGATCCTCGGCGGCGCGATCATCGGCTGATTCCGGCGTTCCTGACGACGAGCCGTTCACTGTTCCCGTCGATCGACTCACAGACGCGCTCGGTCGCGGCCGTTCCCGCGACTCGATCCGCGATGCGAACGTCGCATCCTGCCGCGATCGCCTGGCAACGCCCGGCGATGCACGCCGCGTCGGCCGCGCAACCTGGTGGCGTGATGTCGCAGACCGGCGACTCGCACCACCGCGTCCGCGACGCACACTCGGTCTCGAGCTCGATCAGCCGCGAGTCCACGGCGCTGCGTGGCACCGCCTCGAACGGCGGCGCTGGATCGCACTTGCCGCAGCACGTCATCTCCGACGGCATCAGAATGCAATCGTCGTCGACTTTGCACTCCGGTTCGACGGCGGACCCGAGGTCCTCGGGGGCTTCCGACAGGTCCTCGCACGCGTGGCCGAGCGCGAGCGCGGCCGCTCCGGCTACCAACAACACCTTCGCCGTGCGATGGGACTCGGCGATCCGCATGGCTAAACCTCCTCGCGGCGACGTGCGACGAGTACCGGACACGGCGCGTGGCGCACGATCTTTTCGGCCACCGAGCCCAGCAACGCGCGCTTGATACCGGTCCGGCCGTGGCTGCCGGTGACGACCAGATCGAACGCCGGATCGTCGTCGAGCACGGCGAGCGTCTGCGCGCCCGGGTAGCCGATACGCGAGCGGGTCGTGACCGGCACGGAAACCTTCGCTTTCAGATCGGCCGCCCACTGCGCGAGCAGGCGCGCCGACCGCTTGTCGAGATCCTCGACGAATCCCTTCATCGGTGGCTCGCCCGAGTACGTGACCGGCAACTCGAGGACGTGCAACAGCGTGATCCCCGCGCCACCGGGTTCGACGAGCTGGGCCGCGAGCTCGCACGCGTGGCGCGAGCTATCGGAGAAGTCGACCGGGCAAAGCACGTTACGAAACGGCGAAACCTCGGTGCGCCCGCGCGTCGCGAGCACGGGACACGGCGCGAGCCGCACGACCTTCTCGGCGACCGAGCCCAGCAACACACGCGCGAGCCCGGTGCGCCCGTGCGTCCCCATGACGACAAGATCGAGCGCCCGATCCGTCCGCAGCGTCTCGACGATCCGATCCCACGGCAAGCCGGTCAGCATCCGCGACGACACACGCTCGGCACCGAGCGTCGTCGCCTCGCGTACGGCTGCGGCGAGGCCACGCTCTCCGTTGTCGACCATCTGCTGGAGCGCCGCGGGAGGAAATGGCTGTTCTCCGGCATACGCCATCGGTGGCAGGTACCACGCGTGGACGATCACGAGCTCCGCGCCGGTATGCGTCGCCAATCGGACCGCGACTCGCAGCGCATAGTCGGATCCAGGAGAGAAATCGATTGGGCAGAGGATCTTGCGAAAGCTCATGCCTCTTCCGGGTTGCAAGCACGTTGCCATGCGACGCAAATGGCTCGTCGTGTTTTGTCTTCAAATCGTGCCCCGTCGCTTCGCGGCGCCTCCGCCCTCGCCGGCGCCTCGTCGCGCATGTCGCGCCGCAATCGATTCGCCGTGCGAACCTGGCGCGCAGCGATTGCGCGTTCGGGTCACGCGACGGCACGTCGCAGGAACTGCGCGAACGCCTGACACGTACCGGTGATCGATCGTCGCGCCGATCGGCAGGATCGGTCGTGCCTCGACGCGGCTCCGGTCGGTGCCTGAACCAGTGTCGAACTCGGACAGTCCAACTAGCAGCTGACGTGCCGGGGCTGCGAGATCGGGAGCGATCGATCCGCGCAGCCGATGCACGCGAGGAGGTGTCGCGTGCAGAACTTTCGCGGGTGTTCGCGTTCGCGGCGATGCCGCCACGGCATGGGAGATGCTCTGCACGGTGGTGCATCCAACCAGGAGATCGCCATGCAAACCCAGAACAGCACCACGAAGAGCGACCACCACATGCTCGAAGCGCAGATCGACGCGCTCAAGGACGGCGTCAAGAAGCTCGTCGACCGCGTCACGGCGAAGCCCAGCGGCGAGCCCTCGCGTCTCAGAGCGTTCGCCGGCAAGGCGACCGAGACGATCAAAGCGCACCCGATCGCCGCGGCCACCGTCGCGCTCGGGCTCGGCTACCTCGTCGTGCGGGTCGCCCGGCGGTGACCGTGAAAGTCGATCCCGTCGAGCTCGCCGAGACGATCGCGGCACATCCGTGGCGGTCGGTCGCGGTCGCGTTTGCGGCTGGCGCGTGCGTCGCGCTCGCCGACTCGCGACGGCCGATCGTGCGCGCGGCTGCGAGCACGTTCGGCGCGGTCGCAGTTGCGGTGTTCCGGGACGCCGCGACGGCACACGCACGTTCGTGGATCGACGCACGAGCTCGCACGAGCTCGCTGTAGCCACTCGCGCAACGCCGAGCACAGGCGGCGCTCGACGACGATCGCTCGGTCGATCTCGTCGTGATGGGCAGTCACGGCCGGACCGGCATCAAGCGCATGCTGCTCGGATCGGTCGCCGAAAAGGTCGTGCGGCACGCGAGATGTCCCGTGCTCGTCGCGCGGCACCGAGCTTGATCACGCCGTCGAGCGCACCAGCACGACGACAGACCGGCCTTCG
>JBKJUF010000482.1:0-8355 GCA_046590445.1 Kofleriaceae bacterium | reverse complement strand
CGACGTGCCCGAAACGACAAAGACCCTGGGTGGGGCAACCACTCAGGATCTTTGCGTTAAGTTGCGGAGCGGACGGGACTTGAACCCGCGGCCTCCGGCGTGACAGTTCAGCGAGGCAGTCGTGGGGTGTCGATCAGCGTCGAGTCGCGCGAGTGATTTCGACGAGTTCCGCGTCGACGATTGCGTCTGTGTGGACACGGTTCGACGCGAAACGACGACGGCTTACTACACATTTACTACAGTCGCGAGCAGCGGCGGCGATCGACGCGCGCCGCACGGCCGGGCCCGATCGCGTGCGTGGTCGTCGAGCAGGTGTTAGGGAGCACGTCGGCTGAGGGTTGGTGGTGGTTCCGGCGCCGACTGGTTGATGGTGCTCGCGCACGACTGGCTGCGCCGACGAGTTCGCACTCGAGCGCCCGAGCTGCGATGACCACCACTGCAGGGTCTTGGCCGACCATGGCCGGCCCGCGCTGAACGCCTCGGCGGTCTGCCCGCTCGCGCGCCAGCTCACTACCCGCTGCTTCGTAACTCCTCGCGGTACCCCGTCGATGATCACGCTCACCTCGCTGTCGATCGGCAAGGCCGCGGCCTACACCCTCGGCAACTGGCCGAAGCTGATCCGCTTCGTCGATGACGCGCGGATACCACTCGACAACAACGCCACTGAGCGTGGCATTCGCGGCCCGGTCGTCGGTCGCCGGAATCACTTCGGCTCGAAGTCGCGTCGCGGCACCGAGGTCGCCGCCACGCTGTACACGCTCGTCGAGACCGCGAAGCTCCACGACATCGATCCCGCGCTGTACTTGCATGCAGCGATCTTGGCCGCCGATCGCGACGAACTGCTGTTCCCCTGGCAGCTCGCCGCCGTTCGCGACGCGATGCTGTCTGCGACGGCAAGCGCGACGCTGTAGCGCGGCGCCCACTACGCCGAAACCGCACTTGTCACGACGGGACAGCGCGAGGAGTTACGCTGCTTCCATTTCTCGACGGTGTCTGACATGAACCCGTGATCGTCGGGATCGCAGCGCACCGCGCAAGGATTGGGTCCGTGGGGCGGTTACGTAATGTACGCGTTTCTGTGGTCGAGGATGAACTCGCGTGGTGCCTCAACCGACGCCAGAGGTCGCGCCACGAATCGGCACGTTACGAAGACGCGCGGGAGGGGTCTGAGTATGACTTTTCGAGTTCCTCATCGAGGACTGGGCGCCACGGTGCTGGATCGATCTCTATTACTTTCATGTCGGGCAACAACAACAAAACGTCCGCCGAGCTCGGATACTCGACACCATCGGGAGCGATCTCAAATAGTGTGTTGAGAGAATCAACACGGTCGCCTGGCGGGGTCGGCCATCCGACGCCGCATATTGGACAAAAGAAGACGAGCTTCATTGCATCGCGACATTTGAAAATAAATACTTCGCCGGAGTCAAAACAGACCGGGCATTGACCCAATGAAAAAAGAGGTGAACTTGACATTGCGCTCCTAGCGGCCGTTCTTGATGAACAACGGCAACGTTGGGGAGAGGGTTTGTCGAGTGCCCTCTAAATACTCTGCTCTCGCAGTGCTATAACTAGCTGCTTTCTCTCGGAATATTCCCTTCGTGCGTGAAGCTACTCCCCGATAAAATGTCGCGGCTTGTGTACGCTGAACTTCTGTGAGAGAGGTCAACGGCACCTTACCTTTAAGCACATTCTTGACAACGCCCTCGGCATTCTTGCCGACCGCTTGTTGGAGAGTCTTGGGGTTGCGCAATGAACTGCAAGCGCCGGACGATCCTGCGCATGTCAGTGGCACGGCGACATCGTTATCGCCTTTAGCGTCGACTGACATGTAGATCGCGGCGCCAAGATAAGGGAAGCCGGCCGCGCCAACTCCTACGCTAACTGCCTTAACAAGCGCCTCTGCAGCAGAGGTGTAGAGCATCTGATTGAATATATCGAGCTGCTCCTCGAACGTGTCGTCGCCGCCCTTTTGACAAAGGCTTGTCACCCCGTTGCAGATGTCGCGTTTGTAGGAGCGGCCGCCCCGGAACGATGAGGTGCCACTACTCTCGGTGAACGAAAGCTCCCAGCGGCGCGCCATCCAGTCGCCATCGGCTTCAAGCCCCCTTCGCTGATTGTTTCGCGACTCTACCTCCGATTTGTACGAGCTGAGATTACCGGCAGGGTCGAGCCCGTCGGGATCGATGTACCGCAGCGGGTTCTGCAGCGAGAACGTATGGATGTTCGCACGCCGCGGCGATGACATCTGCGCGGCGTCGGGTAGCCTGAGGTACAGCGGATCCGCTTGCGTCCAGCCGATCAGCGTCTTGTCGTAGTAGCGCGCGCCGTAGTAGGCGAGATCGGATATCTCGTCGAGATACTTGTCGTTGAGGCGGCGGCGATGGATCGCGGTGCCATTCGCGGTGCCGCCGGCGTTGGTCGACTCGACGACTGAGCCGAACGGGGTGTAGCTGAAGCTCGCGTTGACGGTGCCGGTTTGGCTGACCGCGGCGATCGTGTTGCTCGCGAGGCCGTGGAACTGATACTCGAGCTCGGTCGTCGCGTTTGCGGTGCGCTTGAGCCTCGCGACCGGCGTGCCGAGCGAGAGGTGGGAGAAGATCTGCGTTAGCGTGCCGGTGCCGTTGTAGTGGGCCTGTACGTCGCCTATGAACCAGATCATCTCGGTCTTGACGCCAGCGGCGTCGCGCTTGACGACCGCGAGGCGGTCGCCGGTGCCGCCGTACCAGTACTCCTCGCTGCCCTGCACGACGCCGTTGAGCTTCTTGGTCGCGCGACGCAGCTGATCCTTGCCGTCATAGACGTACTCGGTCTTCTGACCGGTGCAGGTCGCGATCGGTCCGCCGTAGCAGCGCGCGGTTTGGTTGCCGGCTGCATCGTACGCGTAGCTCGCGTACGTCGTGCCACCCGAGACGTTGGTGAGCGCGGTGACTTGCTCCGGGTCCGCGCCACCGTAGACGTAGTTGACGTCGCGTGGCTTGACCTCGGTGCCTGCCGGCAGCGGGCTGATGGTCTGGGCCTCGGTGGCGCGCGTGAAACGGCCGCCGGTCCCGTACGCATAGGTGCCGGTGAAGTAGCCGGCGACGTTCGTGGTCACGCCAGTCAGCTGGTGGCGCGGATCGTACGCGAAGGTGAACTGCTTGCTTGCCGTGCCGAGGTAATGGGTCAAGAGCTTCGGATCGTCGTTACCGAAGTACGCGAGGTCCTGGCGGACGAGTGCGGTGCTCGGCAACTTCTGGACGACCTGGCTCGCCGTGCGCCCGAGCGTGTCGTAGCTCCAGTTCGATTCGACGGTGACCGTGCCGGAGGTGTTGCTGCGCTTGGTCACCAGTCCGGCGACGTTCCGCGTCTGCACCGCGAGCGTCTGGTTGGTCTGCCCGGTACGGCTGAGCACCATCTGGGTGGGCAGCGCGCGCGCGTCGTACGCGATCGTGCTGATGCTCTTGTTCGTACCGCCGAGTTGATCCTCGTAGCGGGTCTCGTTGAGTCCGCCGAACAGGTGAAAGCGCTGGCCGAAGTTTCGAGTGATCGCCGGGTATCCCGCGAGGGTGCCGGTGTGGACCGTCGTGATGAGCTGGCCTTGGTTGTCGAAGCGCGTGCTGTGCGTGATCATCGCGCTCGGCGCACTTGGCGCGTAAGTCTTCCAGTAACGCAGCTGGCCGAGCATGTTGCCGCCGACGTCCCATTCGAACGTCTCGGTACGGGTGCCAAACGCCGCCTGGTCCGCCGTCGACAGGCTGCGTTGTCCGATCAGCTTCTGGAGCGGACGATCGAGCGCGTCGTAGGTGATCGTCGTCGTGTAATCGAGATCGGTCAGCGGCGGGTTCGTCGAACCGGGCACCTGCTCCGATGTCAGGTTGCCGTTCTTGTCGTAGACGTACTTCCAGGTCCGGCCGTGCCGCGTGATCTGCGTGCGCCGGCCGGCGAAGTCGTGCGTGAGCGTCGTCGTCACCGCCTGCGGGTCGATGACCGACGTGACGAGGTCGTCCGGGCCATAGCTGTAGTTGGTGGTCGTCCAGGTCCCCGGCGAGGCCGACAGCTCCTGCACCTGCACGAGGCGGCCGAACCGATCGCTCAAGGTCTTCGAGGCAGCTGCCACGCCGTCGCCCGCGAGCACGACCTCGGTCGTCGTCTGGATGACACCATCGTAAGAGATGTTCACGCCACTCCGATTACCCGGCGTGGTCGAGTCTGGACGCCGGATCGAGGTTGCACGGCCGAGGCTGTCGAAGCCGTACTCGTAACTCACGACGCTCGCGTTGTTCTGCGTCGGATCCGGCACGGCGACAAACTGGAGCGTGCCGTCGGCGCGGTACGTGAACGTGGTCACCTGATCGGCGGCCGCGCTGCCCTGCGCGAACACCGTCTTCTTGATCGGCCTGCCGTGGCCATCGAGGTCGGTGCGCTCCTGGGTCCACAATGACGTTGGTGACGTCGTGAGTCGGGTCTGCTGCGTCACCGACGGCGGCGTCGTGCCGACGTACGCATCGACGAAGCTCGCGGTCGATCGCTGATAGAGCGTGTAGATGTCGCCATCGTCGCTGACGGTGTCCCAGCTCGCGATGGTGCGGCCGAGGCCGTCGACCCGTATCTTGTGCTGCTCCTTGACGGGATAGTCTGGTCCCGTCGGCGGGCAGCCGGTCGTACAAGTCCGCGTGTTCGGACCGTCGGTGCGGAGCTTGGTTCCAGTGCCGTACTCGTACTGGTGGTCGACCTGGTGACCGAGCTCGTTGGTCTCGATGCCGACGAACAGCTTGCGATCGTCGTAACCGAAGCTCGAGTACACCGTGTTTGCCGCGTTCTGTATGGGCTTCCAGCGCTGGATCAAGTTGCCGGTGTCCAGGTCGTACACGAGCCGGGTGATCGCGCGGTTCGCGTCGACGCTGTCGATCCAGACCTCGTCGGTGAGCGGGACGCGTAGCTCGGCGTCCCACGTCTTCGCGGTTTTGCCAAACATCACGAATGCACCGGTGACGCGGTGCTCGCGCGTGGTGACGAGAGGCCGAAACCGGTACTTGATCGGATCGGCCTGCAGCGCGAAGGTCGTGATCGTGCGGCGATCACCGTCCGCCAAGGTCGGCGCTGCTTGCAGGATGGTTTCGGTGTCGGCCCACAGCACCGAGGGCTCACCGGAAACGCCGAACGCGGCTTGCTCGACTACCGTGCGCGTGTAGCCCGGCGCCGCCGCCGGCGTGCAGGTCGCAACTGTCTGACCGTTCGCACACGTGAGGTGCTCGGACCAGCTGACGTGGTAGGTCGTGATCGCGCCTCCGAACAGCGACCGATCCTTCCACTGCGTGCGGTCGATCGAGCGCACCTCGCCGATCGCCTCCGCGGGATGCACGCGTGTCTCGACGAGCCGGCCGCTCCAGTCGAGGGCGTAATCGTAGAGTTGCACGGTCTTGGCACTGGTCGGCGCGGTCGTGGTGACCTCTTCGAAGCCGCGGAACGAGAAGCGCCCTTGATCGTCCGGTGCGTGGCGCGGATTCTTGTAGAACTGAGACGTGGTCGAAGACGTTGCTGACAACGCATCCGTCGTCGCGATCTGACGCACGACCCACTGGTTGTGCGGACTCGCCTTCGGACGTACCGCGTTGGGAAGACTGTCGCTCCACGTGAGCTCGGGGTGCTGCTCCACCGTCGTCTTGTCGTGCATCGAGGCGTAAGCGACGCGCGTGCTTGCCCCGCGACCGTTCTCGATCACCGTCATCAGCCGCGGTGGGTCGGTACCGGCGTTGTGCTCGCGGCGTTCGATGTTCGCGCCTGCGTTTGGAAAGTAGGCCGACTCCGGGATCCCGTCGCCGTCCAGATCGATCAGGTCGGCCGAGATCTCCCAGGGCCGCGTGCTGTCACTCTGTTCGGACAGCGCGATGACCTTGCGCTTGAGACCGTTGGTATCGCCCGGATAGTCCTTTGCGATCTGCAGGAACTGCCCGCCGGCGTTGAAGTGGACCTTGGGGGTGCTCACGGTCGGATATGTCGTCTCAAGGTTGACGACATCAACGCGTCCGTCGTTGTCGACGTCGACGACGACGTTCCTGGACTGCGTTTCACCCGCGAGAATCGGTGTGTTGTTCGGGTTTACCGGATCTGTCGACGTGAATCGTACGTCCGCGCCTGGTTTCACCGGATAGTCAGTGAGTGGCGTCGCGACGCCTCCTGTCCAGTTGCCGGTAACCGGGTCCTGCGCCGTGACGTAGCCGGTGCCATCATGCCACGCGAGGCTCGCGTTGCCCGCGGGCTCGAGCAGGCGCCAGTGCTCGGACAGCCCGTCGCCATTCACATCGACAAGACCGACCGAGCTCTGGCATGAGCCACCCCAAGAGGAGCCCCCGCCGACCGCGGCGATCTTGTTGCTCGGAAATGGCATCCGGACGATGTCGTGCCGGCGTGGGCCGAATCCGCCCGTTCCGTCTCCAAGCCAGACCTGCCAGACGTTGCGGGACTCGTCGAGCTTGACGGCATCGGGGCGACCGTCGCCGTCGAAGTCGAAGATGCCGTGGCCGCGCGACATGATCGTCGGCCCCGACAGGTTCGAGTCGCCTGCCTCGGACTCGAGCTCGATGGGCGAGTACTTGATGACGGGTGATGTCGCGAGGATGCCGTTACCTTGGTTCTTGTAGATCATCCAGGGGTAGCGGCCCTCGCAACGGCGGTACGGGGTGCGTTGCATCCCAGCCTGAGGCGGCTGGCCCGGCATCATGTAGGTCGACGTCGCGAGGCCGCCACATGGAGTCGAGGGCGCAGCGGCGATGCACGCATTGATCGCCGTCCAGTTGGCCGCCTTGTCGACGCAGTCCTTGTCGATCTGTTTGCAATAGTCGAGATCGGTCGGACAAGCCGGCCAAATTCCGAAAGGCTCCTCGTCGGGATCCTGTGTGGTGTCGTTGCCTCGAATGATGTCGTAGGCGCGGATGTCGCCCTGAATGGCCGTGACGAGATCCGTGAGGCCATCGCCGTCTGCGTCAAACCACCGGTACGCCAAATACGTGCGGTACGTGCCAGTCACCGTGCCGGTTGGAGGACAATCGAGGCCGAATTCGCCGGGGGCGTAGCAGAATTGTTGAGTGGTCAGGCCCGGGGTGCTGCTGAACTGACAGTTGCTGCCGTCGTGGCAGAACACAATCGAGTTCGAGAGCACGTTGCGGTAGGCCGTTGCCTGCCCGTTGAGAGAGCAGCTCTCGAAGTTCGGAGTTGCGTCGTGCGCCGCGAGCGCTCCCTTCGATGGAACAGGGGTCGAGCTGCCTCGCCAGCGAAGGCGCGGCAACGTGAAGGTGCGCGGCCCGTCGAACATCGGCAGCGTCGACGTCGCACCGAGCGTCGGACCCTTGTTGCGTTGCCATGAGGCCTGACATTCCCCGGTCTCCGTCGCCTTCGAGTTAGCGTACAAACGATCGAGAAGGCCATCGCCGTCGAGATCCACCATCATGGCCTCGACCGTCGGCCACTTGTCAGGCGCGCCGCTCGGAGGCCGACTTCCCCAGCCGAGGTTCTCGCGTTTCGACCAAGGGAATGGCGGGCCGCCGTCGTTCCACGGTGTCGGCGAGCTCGGTGCGGTGCTCGTGTTCAGGTTGATCGCCGGCGAGCCATACGTGAACGTGATCGGAGGCAAATCGACCTGAGGCGAGTCGATGCCCCACGCGCTCTCCTGGATCGTGCGAAGCAAGCGGACCGGGGCGTGGGAGGCGCCGCAGCTCTCCGTGTTCGCATAGCTCTGGTTGTCGAGGTCGAAGTAGCCGAGCGTGATGAGCCGGGTGTGCACGGGGGCGGCCTCGCCGCCAAACGGGAACGCGGTCGCTTTGATCGAGAGCAGCTTGCTCGCGCCGGTCAGGATCTTGGTGCCCGTCCGGAAATCGAGATGCCCACCTTTGTAAGACGACTCCGACTCGACGCAGCGCGTCCCCGTGTTCCACGTAAAGTCGACCTTCGCGAATGGGGTCAAGCTGACGGTCGGGTTCTCGCCCCACGTGATCCGCTGGAGGCGGCATTCATGCGTGATCACGGACTCGTACTCGTAGAACACCGAGTTGCCGAACGCGTCGACCACGCTGGTGAGCGGCGCGTAGCCCTCGCTCACGTTGGTGCAGCCGACGGTGCGGGTGGGCTCGCCGAAGTACATCGTCGAGCCATCGAGCGTGCGGACCCGCCACATGGAGGTCTGCCCGGGTTGCATGCGCTCGTAGCGCGCGAAGCTCGTGTCGTTCTGGGCGCGATATGCGCCATACACGCCAGCTCCGATCGCCTCGGACACCTTGATCAGCGGACGGCCGCCGGCCATGGAGCTCGAGAATCGATCGTCGGCCTTGGGATCCGCCTCGTACTGCTCGTACTTTGGCGAGTGAGTCGCGAGCCGGC
>JBKJUF010000598.1:0-22198 GCA_046590445.1 Kofleriaceae bacterium | reverse complement strand
CCTCAGGTCCGCATCATCTTCTCCGGCCAGCGCCTCGATCTGTTCCGGCCGCGGCTGATCGGCGACATCGGCTTCGGGCTCGACTACTTCACCGTCGAGGCGTACACGTCGACTGGGCCGTTCGTGCAGCTCGGCTTGACGCGGCCGATCGGGCGCTGGCTACGCGCACGCGCCGGCTGGTCGTTGACGTACCTGACGTTCGACGACATCAGCGTGCTCCTCGACGAGACCACGCAGATCGCGCTCGGGCTCGATCGCAGCCGCCGGCTCGGTGCCTACCAGCAGACGCTGGTCGCCGACCTGCGCGATAACCCCGCCGATCCCAGACGCGGTGCCTACTTCTCCCTGCGCGTCGCCGAGGGCACGCGCTACGCCGGCGGCGAGTACGAGTATGTCCAGCCCACGTTCGATGCGCGCGGGTACGTCCCGCTCGGCTCGTTCGTGCTCGCGGTCCGCGCACGCATCGGCGCGATCATCGGCGACATCCCGATCACCGAGCGCTACTTCGCAGGCGGCGCGCAGAGCCAGCGCGGGTTCGCGTACCGCCAGCTCGCGCCGAGCGTCATCGGCGAGATCGAGGGTGAGCGGGCTGCGGTGATCATCGGCGGTTCTGCGTCGCTCGAGACCTCGGCGGAGCTGCGCACGACGATCGGCACGGTGAGCGAGATCCCGATCATCGGATCGGTGTTCTTCGACGGTGCCGATGTCGTGGCGGTCAACGAGCAGCTCGGCAAGACGATGCTGCACTTCGCGGCTGGAGTCGGGATCGGCGTCAACGTCGACGGCATCAAGGTCCGGCTCGACATCGGCCACCGGCTCAATCGCACGGGCCCCGCAGAGCCGTCGTACCGCCCCGGCTCGTGGCTTCCGAACAGCGCGTTCCACATCGGCATCGGAGACGCGTTTTGAGGTGGCTGTTCCGCTGGTTCAAGCGCGTCGTGCTCGGCCTGCTTGTGGTCGCCGTCCTCGCGATCGCCTTCGTCCTGATCGCCATCCACACCGACTGGGGCCGCGAGCGGGTGCGGCGGTTCGCGGAGGGCAAGCTGCTCGAGCTGTTTCCCGGCGGCGCGAAGGTCGGTGGCATCGAGGGCAGCCTGCTCGGCGACTTCATCATCCACGACCTCACGCTCGACGCGTACGACGGCAAGCCGATGGTGCGCGTCAAGGTCGTGAAGGCGAACCTGGCGGTGCTCGCGCTGCTCGACCGGACCGTGCGGTTCGAGCGGCTCGACGCCGATGATGCCGAGCTCTTCGTGCCGCGCACGCGGACGCCGACACCCGACGCCGATCCGCTCTCGTGGAACGTCGTGCTGCCGAAGATCGGCCTGCACCATACCAAGGTGATCGTCGTCGGCGAGCATCCGACGACGCTCGAGAACGTCGAGATCGCCGCGACGCTGAAGTTTCCGATCGGCGGCTCGCTCGAGGCCGGTGCTCACGTCCAGGGTCGCTGGCACGAGCTCGGGCTGCCGTTCCAGGTCGTCGCGCAGGTCAAGATGCGCGACGAGATCGATGCTCCGATCGAGATCCCGTATGTCGCCGTCCAGCTCGGCGATGCACGCCTCACCGGCGCGCAGATCGTCATCGATGGCGAGCAGTCGACGGGCACCATCATCGCGAGCGTGCCGCCCTCGGTCGTCGCGAAGCTCGATCCGGAGCTCGTGCTGCCGGCGACCGCCCACGTCGTGTTCACCGCGGCCCGTTCGGCCGGACCTGACACCCAGCTCGAGCTGTTCGGCGCGCTCGGCGGCTCCGCGGTACGTGGCTCGTTCCTGGCGAACATTCCGGCGCGCACGGGTCGCGGGATTTTCACGGCGTCGGCGCCAGAGCTCGGCGTGTTCTCGCCGGAGCTCGCGGGCCCGGGCAACGCCTTCGTCGCGGTCACCGGCGACCTGAAGCAGCTGCGCGGCACGCTGATCGCGAGTGGCGCGACGCCGACGATCCCGCGCAGTCACGTGATCGTCGGATTCGACGGGACGCTCGACGGCGGGCGTGCAGTCGTGATCGCGGCCGGCGGAGGCGCTGCCGGGATCGCCGGGACCGTCGAGTTGCGGCGCGACGGCAAGCGGATCGAGCTCGTGGCCTCGCACCTCGTCGCCAGCGTGCCCGACGTCGACGTGGCCTCGGGCAATCGCGTCGAGCTCCGCGGCCCGCTGCGCGTTCACGGGACGGCGCGCGGCAAGCTCGCGCCCGAGGTCGACCTCGCGTTCTCGGGCTCGCTCGACGGCAACCGGCTGGTCTCGACCGACGTCCTGTTCCCGTACGAGATCGCCAGGCTGAGCGGGACGTTTTCGGGCACCGCGAAGGGGCCCGTCATCGCCGGCCGGGTCCACGCGACCGCGACCAACGTCTCGCGAAACTACGCGCCGCTCGGCACGTTCACGCTCGACGCCCGCACCAAGGGCGACCGCAAGGTCGCCGTGCACCTCGAGGCCAGGCTGGCGCCGGTACCGCTGACCGCCGATCTCGATGCGGTGATGATGCTGCCGGCCAAGCCGAGAGGGCCGATCGAGATCGAGCTGATCTCCCACCGGATCCGCGCGAAGACCGGCGCGATGTGGACGGGGCGTGGCGGGCACATCACCGTCACCGCGCCGCTGGTCACGCTGCGCGGGCTGCGCTCGCAGACCGGCGCGACCGCGCTCGGCGTCGAGGCGACCTACACGCGCACGACGAGTGTCCTCGACGTCGTCGCCGACGCCACCGCGCTCGACCTCGCGATGCTCGACAGCAGATTCAAGGGGCTCGCGAACGTCAAGCTCGCCCTCAAGCGCCGCGTCGACCGCTGGGACGGGACCGTGACCGGAAGCGCGACCGGCATCGTGCTGGCTCCCGACGCACCTGCCTTCGACGGCGAGCTCGCCGTGACGATCGCCGGACGGCGGGTGACCGTCGACGCCAAGGCAAGCACGTTCCAGCTCGGATCGTTCCGCGTCCTCCTCGATGTCGATGGGCCGGCCGATATCACCGACGTCGAGGCCTGGCAGCGCCTCGATCGCAGCGCGGTGCGATCCGCGCTGTTCGGCGTGACCCGGCTCGATCTGTCGGCGGCCGGCGTGACCTCGGGTGGCATCGTCGACGGTGAGCTCGTGCTCGCGGGCCTCGACACCAGCGGTGCGTTCACGCTGAGCGGGATCGCGACGCGGATCGGCGCGGTTCGCGGCGAGCTCACGTTGGCGCCGATGGATCAGGGCGAGCTCGGCGCGACCGGCAACATCACGGTCGACGGGATCGGCCTGATCAGCGTCGCCGCGCGCATCGTGTTCCCCGACCGCCCGTTCGATCCCCGATCATGGAAGCAGCTCGGCCGGGGCGTCATCCGCGTGCTGACCGTCTCCGCCGATGACATCGCGATCGATCCGGCCAAGCTCGCGAAGCTCGGGATCGACGCGCCGTACCGTGGGCGCGCCGATGTCTCGCTCGCGGTCGCCGTCGGCGCGGGCGAAGGCAAGCTCACCGTCAACCTGCGCGACGTCCGCGGCGGTCTCCTCGTGCAAGGGGTCGATGCCCAGATCGAGGCCAGCACGGATGGCCGCGGCACCGTCGCATCCGCCAAGGTGCGCCACGCCCGCGCAGGCGAGTGGGCAGACGCCGACAAGCTCGTCACCCAGGTCGCTGCCCAGCTTCCGGTCACGTTCGATCAATGGCTCGCGGCTCCGGGTGCGGCCAGCACCGCGCCGCTCTCCGGCAAGCTCGAGCTCCGCGCGACCGGGATGCCGGAGCTGTTCGCGCTGATCGGCCGCACCGAGATCGCGAGTGGCACACTCTCCGGGACCATCAACCTCGGCGGCACGCTCGCCGAACCGACGGCGCAGGGCGAGATCGCGATGTCCAAGGTGCAGGTCAAGCCACGGCTCGCCGATCGCAAGATCCCGTTACTCACCGAGCTTCGTGTCGTCGGCGGCTGGGATGGCAGCGCGGCCTCGGTCGAGATCACCGGCCGCGAAGAGAATGGCGCCACGCTCAAGGTCACGGCGCGCGGCCGACCGGACGTGCTGAGCAGCGTCAACGCGACGATCGACATCGTGAAGTTCGACCTCGCGCCGATCATGGTGTTCCTGCCGGGCCCGCTCGTCGGTGCGTCGGGCACGCTCGACGCGAAGCTCGCGATCCAGGGCCTGCACCGCGAGGGCAAGATCCGCGGGCGGCTCTCGATCGACAACGCCCGCGTACCACTGGCGCCGACGATCGGCACGCTGCGCGACGGCAAGCTGGTGATCACGATCTCCGACGACGGCATGGCTGCGGACCTCGACGCCAAGCTCGGCGGCGGTACCGTCAAGCTGACCGCGAAGTCCGCGGGCGATCTCCGGATGATCGAGCTGACCGGCGCGGTCCGCAAGATCGCGCCGATCGGCGAGATCCAGCCGGTGATCAGCGCTGATCTGACGGGTCAGCTGCGGCGCGAGCCCGCCGGGTGGCGCGGCGACGCCCGGATCCGCAACGCCACCGTCGTCGTCCCACGCGAGAACACTTCCGACCTGATCGACGCCGACATGCCGGAGGATCTCTTCATCGGCGGACAGACGCGGCCGCTCGAGCCGTTGCAGCGGACGAGCCGGAGCCCCAAGAAGCCCTGGCTCGTCGTCCAGCTCGTGATCGACACGACCACCATCGACGCCAAGCGCGAGTATCTCGAGATGCGCGCGCGGATCCGGTCGTCTGGCCTCACCGTGTCGATCGCCGACGAGGTCCTGCTCGATGGCTCGATCGAGATCTTGCGCGGTGAGGTCGACGTGTTCGGCCGCCGTTATCATGTCGATCCCGGGCCCGACAAGCTGCGCTTCGACAACTCGCGCGATCCGTCGCTCGCGATCCGCCTCGTTCACGAGTTCCCGACGCTGACGCTCGTCGCCGACATCACCGGCACCGTCGAGGAACCCGTGCTCGTGATGTCGAGCCAGCCAGGTGGGTACACGCAGGACGAGCTGACGAGCTTCTTCCTCGGTGGCGATCCGAGTGGCGATCGCTCCTCGCAGACCGCGGATGCGGCGCTCAAGGTCGGCTCGGCGCTGGTCTCCGCGCGGCTCGGCCGCACCGTCAAGAAGCGGCTGCCGTTCCGCGTCGACGTGCTGCAGTGCGAGGCGGCGAGCTCGGCGAGCGGCGCGTCGTGCACGATCGGACGCTGGCTCACCGAGAACTGGTTCTTCGCGTACAAGCGCCGCGAGCCGCGCCGTGACGAGAACCCGGACCACGTCCAGGTCCAGTACTACTTCGGGCGCCGCATGTTCCTCGAGGGCGCCGGCTGGGGAAACCAGTTCGGTGGCGACCTGTTCTGGCGCAAGCGCTGGTAGCTAAACGCGAGCTAATTTGCTGGTGCGAGCACGTCGTCGAGCGCCGCGACGAGGCTGACGAGGTCCTCGTGGAGCGCGGCCTGGTCGAGGTCGAGGTCGATGTTGCCGGACGTCGCATCGCGCGCGATCGTCATACGGTCGCGAAACTGCGCGAAGTCGGGGTTATCGGAGCTGGTCTGGAACCACATCGTCTCGTGCGGCGCGTAGAGCGTGTCGTCACGCCACACCCAGCCGTTGTCGATGAGGCGCTCCTTCAGTTCGGTCCAGCGGGCGTCCAGCATGCGATCGGGACCGTGCAGGCCGCGTGCCCCGTGAGATCCGGCGATCGCGTACGCGTCGACGCTACTTGTCCCGGCGTCGACCGAGAAGCCCGCGCACGGCGGACCGTGCGCCGAGGCGCGGTAGCTGCGAGATCGTCCGGGCGAGCGCGAACGCGAGCTGCAGCGGCGAGTCGCCACGCGCCTCGACGCTCGTGCGCTGGCCGCTCACCGTATCCTCCATGGCACCTCGCGCGATCGTGCGAGATCCGTCACTTCGGATCTCGATGATCAGGCGCGCGACCACCGGTGGCTCGGCCTGCAGCTCGCCGCCCGGCGTCGACTCGCGTGCGACCGGCACGAGCTCCGGCTTGTCGTCGTCGTGTCCGTTCATCTAGCGCTACCTTAGCGCGCGCCCGGGAAACCGCAGATGAAACCCGAGGGCTTCATCCGGCCTGGAACCACAGCTCGACGCGATCGAAGCGTCCCGCGGCGAGATCCGCGTCCTTGATGCGGAACGCGATGTCCTGGGCATCTCCGTAGTTCATGTCGGCCTGGCGGTCGCTGTCGCACCGGAACAGCGGACGCGTTCCCTTCGACGGCACGTCGCCGTTGTCGCGATAATCGTCATATCCGAGCACCTGGTTCAGCGTCGCGGGTCGCGGCAGCTCGAGCGACGCCGGCAACGCGAGGGCCACCGCCTCCTTGCCGAGCGCCTTCGCCTCGTGGGTGTTGATCGACGGCAGCTCGTAGCTCGCGTGGAATCGCAGGTCGGCGCTCGCGAACGTTCGCCGCAGCCCGTCGCGCGAGAAGCCGTCGGGCAAGGACGCGCGCTCGAGGTTCTCGGCGTCGGGGAAGTACAGCACCGCATGCGCGGAGTACATCTCGGGGTCGTTGTCGTCGATCACGTCGTCGTGCACGAAGAACGCGAGCAGGCCGCGGGTCGGCAGCTCGCGGTCCGCGTCGAACGGGGCGAGCTCCTCGAGCCGCAGCTGCGCGACGAACGTCATCGGGATCTCCGCGGTGCGTGGCCACGCGGTGTCGGCGGGCAGATCGGGGAGGCCGCCGAACCGCGACGTGCCGACTGGCAGCGAATCATCGACGACGCGCTTCGTATAGATCCGGATCGCGCCGCGGATCGCGCCATGCAAGCTGGCGACGAGCTCGGACGGCAGCTTCGCCTTCGCGATCCGAGCCTCGAGCTTGGCGCGCTCCTCAACAGGCGACGTCGTCGGTACCGCGAGGGCCGGCCCGGCCTTGTCGTAGGGCGCGGGCTTCGGAGCGGTCTTGGTGGAGCGTGTGGCCTTCGGGCCGGCCTTCGGCGCCGGCTTCGCGATCGGCTTGCCCTTGGTCAGCTTTTTGAGTGCGGCTCGCGCGGCGGCGACCAGCGCAGCGTCGCCGTCCTCGGCGTTGCGGTCGATGAAGCGCTGCAGCGGCTCGATCGCGGAGGCATCGCCGAGCTTGCCGATCGTCTCGAACAGCACGTCGCGGAGGTCCCAGCCGAAGTCCGTGCACTCGGTGACCTTCAAGAGGGCAGGCAGCACGCTGCGGTCGCCACTCTCGGCGAGCAGCACGAGCGCGTCCTCATCGACGAGCGGCTCACCGTCGTGCCCGCGCTTGATCTTCGCGAGGTCGCGCTGGATCGATCCAAGCAACACCGGCACGTCGCCTGGCTTGCGCGGCAATTTCTTCAGCACCGCGATGGCTTCGAGGCGGCCCTTCGCGAGTAACCGATACAGCACGCCGCGCCACCGCTCGTCGAGCGGGATGTCCTGCATCTCCTCGACGTCCTGGCCGAGCGTACCGAGCAGGTGCTTGCCCGCGGCGCTCCACTTCTCGACGATCGGCGCGAGCGCGTCGAACGCCTTGTCGACCGGTGCCCGGAGCAGCGCCTTGACCACGGCCTCGTGCGCGATGGCCTCGGCCGAGCCCTCGCCGGTTCGGGTCGCCCGCTTGGCGAGCGCGGCGAGCAGCTTCGGGCCGATGGTGATCTTCCCCTCGGCCTCCTCGACAGCCTCGGCGACCAGCTCGGCGGTCTCGAGCGAGGGCCGCGCGACGAGGTCGGCAAGCCGCGCGTCGCACGCCGGGTGCTGGAGCGCGGCCTGGACGAGGAGCTGCAGCGTCCGCAGGCGCGCGTAGCGTTCACCCCAGACCTTGTGCCACGCCTGCTTGCGCGCGCGCTTGACCGCGGGCGTGCCGCGCCCCTCGTCGGTGGGCTGCAGCGCGCCGAGATCGAGGGCCTGGTCGGACAACAAGCCGAGCAGCGCCTGAGGGTCGCCCGCGCGCGGCGTGCGGAACCGGGTGCGGACCGCCTTGGTCAGCGCGTCGCGTCGTGCATCGGTCTTGTCGCCATACGGCAGCGCGACGAGCTCGCGCAGCAAGCCATCGAGCTTGGCGTCGGTGGTCGCGATCGTCGGGAACGGGGCAGGGCTGCGGTTGCCGAACTTGTCGGATCCCGCGCGGTCCACGGGCTGCTTCGCCATATCGCGAGGCTAACCGAACCGTGGTACGAGCATCGTGCTCATGCACGGCATCATCTTGCGAGAGCTCAAGAAGTACGTGGAGGCCAAGCTCGGCAAGCCCGCGTGGACCGAGCTACTGGAGGCCGCCGGTGTTTCGGGCAAGGTCTACCTGCCGGTCAGCGAGTATCCCGACGCCGAGCTGGTCGCGCTCGTGAACCTCGCCTCGACGAAGAGCGGCATGCCCGTCGATGCCCTGCTCGAGGGCTTCGGCGAGTTCATCGTCCCCGACCTTCTGCAGATCTATCGTTCGAGCATCGGGCCTGCCTGGACCACGCTCGACCTCCTCGAGCACACCGAGACGGTGATGCACCGCGCCGTCCGCATGCGCGACAGCACCGCGAGCCCGCCCAAGCTCGCGGTCGTGCGCAGCGACCCGCGCAGCGTCGCGATCACCTACGGCTCGCCGCGCAAGCTGTGCGCGGTCGCAATTGGCATCGTGCGTGGCGTCGCGCAGCACTACGGCGAGCGCGTCGAGATCGACGAAGCGACCTGCATGCACCAGGGCGCGCCGGTCTGCCTGATCCACGTGACCAAGCTCGGCTGAACGGCGACGGCGTTCATTCGAACACCTCCATCGCCTTGAACCGGCCGAGCGCGGCCCGAGCGGTCGTCGCGCCGGTCGCGGGATCGATGACGTACAGGATGCTGTCGCGGCTGGCGGCGTAGAGCTTGCCTCCGAAGAACCGCATCTCCTCGATGTGCAAGGACGGAACACCCGTCAAGGTCACCGGCGCTCCGAGCTGTCCAGTCGTCCGATCGATCGTGTAGAGCGATGGCGTGCCGTTGCTGCGCGCGGCGAGATAGAGCGTCGTGCCATCGAACGCGAGCCCGAAGGATCCGCAACATGGAACGGTCCCCGTGCCGATGTGAGTGAACACGCCGGTCCCGGGATCGAGCGTGCCGAAGCGCAGCGAGCTGCGATCGATCCCGTAGAGCTCGGTAGCGACCCACGTCACGCTCGGGACCCGGAACGGCAGCTGCACCATGCCCTGGAGGGTCTGCGACGCCAGATCGAGGAACCCGAACCGCGCGAACCGATCGATACCCCAGTAGTCGCCTCGGTCGTCGACGGCCACCGCAGTGAACCCCGAGAACGGGCCGACGCGCGGGATGGTGACGCTCGAGCCGGCGATCGGATCGTAGAAGATCACGAACGTCGCGCTCGACGCCGGGAACAGCAACAACCCCGGCCGCGCGCTCGGCGTGTAGCGGAAGCCACGCGGCTTGATCGCGATGCCGCGCGCGTCGATCACCTGCACCTCGGGCCGGCTCAACGCTTGCCCGCCTGGCGCGGTGAACGTCAGGGTGGCGTCGTCGGTCACGACCACGTCGGCTGCCGGAACGCCGTCGACCAGCACGCTGACCTCGCCGGCGCCGTCGTCGATAAAGCCGCTGCCGGTCAACGTCATCGTGGTCGCGCTCGCGTCGAACACCACGTCCGCGGGTGTGATCGATGTGATCGTGGGCGGCGTGCTGTAGCGGAACCTGCCGGGCGCGATCGCATTCCCGTTGCGGTTGAACACGACGAGCTCGACGTCGCCCGCCGCATCGCCGTGCGGGATCACGACCTCGAGCATCGCGTCGCCGATCGCGCCGGCGAGCGGGGCCTCGCGGCCACCGACGATCACGCGGGTCGGGCCTGCATCATTCGCCAGGAAGCCGCTGCCGTGGATCACGATGCGGGTCCCGCCGACCAGCGGACCGTGGTCGGGCAGGACCTGCTCGATCGCCGGAGGCTGGACGCCGGCGGCGTCGCACGCAGCGAGGGCGAGCGCCGCGATCACGATGATGCGAACGCCGTGCACGCTCAGCGATCTCCGATCACGACGGCACCGAGGAAGCTGTCGAGCGGGATCGGCGGACCCACCGCGTGCGGTGCGAGAAGCGGGGAACCGGCATGAAGCTGGCAGCCGCCGGCCGCGTCTCGCGTGTAGAGCGCGCCGTCATGGGGGGCGCCGATCGCGTGAACGTCCACGGTGTCCTCGGTCGAGGCGATCGCGAACGCGCTGCGCTCGCAGCTGGTGCGTGGGAGCTCCGCGATCCGGACCTCGACGCTGCAGCGCGCGCTGGTGAACCGCGACACGGCCGCGACCGCATCGGCAGGCAGGCAGCGGCTCACCCGCCCGAATTTGTGGCGCGTGCACGCGGCGCGGATCGCGGAATCGAACAGCGCATGATCGCGGGTCCACAGCTCGCCGGCTTCGACCAGGAACTGTTGGAGGCGGCGCGTGGGGGCCTCCTCGAGCGTGCGCCCGATCGATGCAAGCTCGAGCGGTGCCCCCAGCGCGAACGACCGCTCGCCGAGGAAGATCGTCGCCCGCACGCACGCGCCGCGATCGAGACGGTAGCGCGCGCGCGCGACCGAGATCTCGCCGGCGATCCCGAAGTAGCGCTTGCAGCCGTCGAGTCCGAGCACCGACGCGATCACGGGGACCTCTGCGTCCTGCGCGATCACGACGACCGGTTCTTCGCACCGCGCGTCTTCGAAGTAGGCGGCGGGCACGGCCAGCAGCGGTGCGCAGGTCGCTCCATCAGGTCCGTCCTCGGGGCGGCACTCGATGTCGAGATCGCGATCACGAAACACGATCGGCGCGCGCAGACCGTCGGCCGCGGTCAGGACGCGCAACCCGATCCGAGCGTCGCCGACGTCGGTGGATCCCACCTCGACGACGTCCGCCCAGTCGATCGGGCCCGAGAGCGCGTAGTACGTGCTGTCCGGTTGCGCGTCCGCGGGCACGCATGCGCCGTCGCGCAGCTCGAACATCGCCGCCGGGGCTTCGACCGTGCGGGGTCCGCGATGTAATCGCACCGGGACCAGCTTGTCGGCGAGGCGCTCGTGGCTGATGAAGTAGCTCGGGTCGCCGGTGCGGGCGCGCCCGAGCTCGTCCGTGCACGTGGGATCGGTGTACACGGTATCGCCGGCATCCGGCACGCATCGCGTGACGCCGCCGAGCCACGGCTGCGGGGTGCACCGGGTGTGCAGCCGGGCGTCGTAGAACGCCTCGGTGTCGAGCTGCCGCGTGCCGTCCTCGTAGAGATAGAACTGGAGCTTCAACCGCTCGCCGCTGAGTGCTTCGTAGACCTCGCGGCCCTGCACGTTGTCTCCGCAGCTCGCGGCGCCGACGGCGATCAGAGCGCAGAGCGAACGTCGAGCAACCCCACGCATGGTCCTCGTATATCGGAACCATTACCGACTCGCCACCTCCTTCATCGTGGGGGACAGCCTCAAAAGCGTCGCGCGCGAGGCAACAATCGGTTGCTCGGAACCCGAGCCGCGTGCAGGATTCGCGCGTGCCCGATCCGCACGACGCCATCGCCGAGACGATCGAGGCCGCGTGTGCGCGGTGGCCCGGGATCACGGTCGACGAGGCGGTGGTCGCCGAGGCGCTCGCCACCGACGACGGGCTGCCGCCGTTCGCGATCGAGGTCGTGCTCGCTCGCGCGTGTGTCGCCGGTGACGCGGCCGCGACCGCGTACTTTCATGGCGAGATGTTCGAGCGCGTCGATCGCGTGCTCGCGCGCCTCGGGCTCGGTGCGGCCGACGCCGACGACGTCAAGCAAGAGGTCCGCGCGAAGCTGCTGCTCGGGGACGCGAAGCTCGTGCAGTACCAGGGGACCGGGCCGCTCGCGCACTGGGTCGCGTCGGTCGCCGGCCGCGAGGCGCTCGGTGCGATGCGCAAGCGCAAGCCGGCGCAGGACCTCGACGACCTCGATCTGTTCGACACCGGCGACGACCCCGAGCTGCAGGCGCTGAAGTCACGGCACAGCGCCGACTTCAAGGCGGCGTTCCAGGCTGCGGTCGCCGAGCTCGCGCCTCGCGATCGAGCGATCCTGCGCGCGCTCGTCGTCGACGATCGCAGCGTCAACGACATCGCGGCCGTCTACAGCATCCACCGGGTCACCGCGTCGCGCTGGGTCTCCGAGATCCGCCAGGCGCTGCTCCGCGGCACGCGCGCACGGCTGCGCGATGCCCTGCAGCTCGAGGGCTCGAGCCTCGACAGCGCGATCCGGCTGATCGACAGCAACCTCGACGTCAGTCTTTTCAGGCTCTTGAAGGGCGCGGCGTAGAAACCCGCAGAAACTTCGCTACACGGCGCACCCGCTTCGCATCCCCGGGGCATGCAAGCGAACCCGACCTTCACCGACGACGGGCCCGTATCCTGGGCGCGCTGACCGCATCGCTCGCGGGCGATCCGCCGGGTTGTCCCGACGACACTTGCCCCGACGATACCGAGCTCGCACGTTTCCTCGATCGCACGCTCGCACCGCCCCGCGTACGCGCCCTGGAAGATCACTTCGATCAGTGCCAGGTGTGTCGCGCGCTCGCGTTCGTGCTCGCCGATCCCGACCCCGAATTGCAGCACCCTCATGATGAATCCACTCGCCTCCTCACATCACCTCGGCCGCCTCGACTCCGAGCCCCGCGCTGACGTCAGTAACCTCGTGCCGTTCGTTCGGCCGAGCCGGCCGAGCGGGCTGCTCGATCACGACCGCACGATCCCGCGGGCACGCATCGTGCTCGACGACGCGCCCGAGACGCTCGACCCCGAGCCTGTCGACGACCGCTACGCGCAGACGCAGCAGGTCGAGCGGCTCGCTGCACCCGACGGGCCCGACGGGCCCGAGTGGACCGAGCGGCCCGAGTGGAATGACTACGAGCGCGTCGGGCTCGGGCCCGCAAAGGTCGCGAGCGGTCGGCTTCCAAAGCTGGTCGTCGCGAGCTACCGCCTGCTCGGCTTCGCGATCCTCACGCTGATCGTCACGGTGCTCGTCGGCTACATCGTGACCACGACCTTCTACTTCTTGAACTCGACGTGGGTGAAGCCCGTCGTGATCTCGGCGAGCGACGAGAAGGTCGTGACGCTGCGCGCCGAGCTCGCGGCCCAGCAGAACGCGCGCGATCGCCTCGCCGCCGAGCTCGACGAGACCGAGCGCTCGATCGCGGCGCACCAGCAATTCCAGCTCGAGTTCGCGCGGGCCATCCAGACCGATCTCCAGGGCCGGCAGGCCGCGCTGTCCCGGGTCCGCAAGCTCGCGAGCACCGCGGCCGCGACCCGCACACAGATCCGCCGCTCGACCGACGCCTACGCCGCCGATCACGCCGGCAAGATGGCGCAGGAGTACGAGGCGGGCCTCATCGATCGCGGCACGCTGCTCGGCGGCAAGTACCAGCTCGCACAGATCACGACGTCGAACCTGTCGCTCGCCGAGCGGCACGCGGACCTCCAGCAGCGCGCAGCCGAGCTCGCCGTCGAGACCCGCGCGCTCGATGCGCTGCTCGCCAACAAGACCGGTGGCGGTCTCAGCTACGACGTCCTCAAGATCAAGCGCGAGTACGAGGACTCGGCGCGCGCGCTGCACAAGGCGACTGCAAATCGCTCGCTGTTGCAGACCGCGCTCGCGCGCCAGGACGAGATCATCGCCGGGCTCCGGCAGTCGTCGTACCTGCGCGCTGCCGCCGATCACGCGACCGTCGCGCTGGTCCCGTACGAGCACCTCTCCGGCGTCCGCGCCGGCACGACCCTCCACGCGTGCCGCCTCGAGATGGTGATCTGCCGCGAGGTCGGCCGCGTCCTCGAGGTGCTGCCCGGCGAGCTCACGTTCGAGCACCCGCATCGCGACACCACGCTGCGCGGTCAGCTGATCGAGCTGCGGCTGACCGAGGCCGCTGCGGCCGCCGAGGACGTGCTGTTCCTCGGTGGCGCGCCGCTGGCCCTTTGAGGACCGCATGTCCTACGCCGTCGCGCTCGTCATCCTCGTCGTCTTCCTCAATCGCTACGTCTTCGGGTTCTATCTCCGCATCGCGCGGCGGCGCACGCTCGCGGCACGGGTCTCCGCGGCGCGCTACGAGCCGACGATCACCGTCGTCGTGCCGCTCTTCAACGAGGGCGCCTCGATCTACGACACGATCATCAGCCTCGTGAACCTCGACTATCCGCACGGAAAGCTCGAGGTCACCGTCGTCGACGACTGCTCGACGGACGACAGCCACGCGTGGGCCTGCAAGGCCGCGCGCGAGCACCCGAATGTCACCGTGCTGCAGAACCCGCACAACATGGGCAAGCGCAAGGGCATCAACCGCGCGGTCCGCCGGTCGCGCGCCGAGATCATCGTCTCGGTCGACTCCGACGTCATCGTGTTCGGCAGCGCGCTGCGCGAGCTGGTCGCCGGGTTCACCGCGCCGGACGTCGCCGCCGTCGGTGGCCGCGTCCACGTCTCGAACCCGAACGCGAACTGGCTCTCGAAGCTCCAGACCATCAAGTACTACTTCGGCCAGGAGCACCTGAAGAACCTCGAGCGGTCGCTCGACTCGGTGATGTGCCTCTCGGGCTGCCTCACCGCCTACCGCCGCCACGTGCTGCTCGAGCTCGAGCCGATCCTCGAGGGTCGCAACCTGCTCGGCGTGCCGATCAAGTACGGCGAGGATCGGTTCCTGACCCACCAGATCGTCAAGCGTGGCTACCGCACGCGTCAGGTCATGGAGGCGATGTGCTTCACCAAGGCGCCGACCACACTCTCCGGCTACTTCAACCAGCAGCTACGCTGGAAGCGCTCGAACATCGTCGACTTCCTCGTCGGCATCACCGACGCGTGGCGCCTGCACCCGCTCGTCTGCCTGCAGTACCTGTCGATGATGATGCTGCTGGTCGTGTATCCGTTCGTGATCGCGGTGCACGCCATCGAGGGCGAGCTCGTCCCGCTGATCGCGCTGCACCTCGCGCTGCTCGCGCTGTTCGGCATGATCTATTACGGCTCGCCGACCGTGCGCCGCCTGCCGCCGTGGCTCCGCGTCCACCCGATCGCGTTCCTGCCGATGGCCGTGCTGATGCCGGTCGCGTATCTGCTGCTCACGCCGCTCGGCATGTTCACGCTCGACACCTCGAGCTGGGAGACTCGCGGTCACGGCAACGTTCCTCGCCGACCGAACCTGACCTGAGTCGCCAGTATTCGCTACTCGTCTCTGTCGCGCTCCTGGTAGTCGACCGAGAATCGCTTGAACTTCTTGTAGCGCTCGGAGATCTCCTTCGCCCGCGCGTCGCCGAGCTTCGCGAGGTAGCGCGCGAGCAGGCCGAGCTCCGGGCTGTACACCAGCTTGCGCCCGCCGTCCTTGAGCGAAGTCTTCTCCTCGGCTGCGAGCTGCTCGCCGAGCACCTTCCGGATGCGCGGATCCGTCTTGCGCTTGCGCAGGATGCGTTCCGAGAATGGATGCGCTTCGCAGAAGTAGCGGAGTGCGCCCTCGAACACCCGATCATCGGTGCCGAAGTCCCGGAGGAAACGAAATGCGGTCGCGCGAAGCACGGGTACGCTGCCGTGCGGTTGGTGGATCGGCTGCACGGTCGCGTCGGCTGCGAAGTACGGCACGAGCTCGGCGAACAGATCCTTCGTTATCCTGGCGAATTGAACGTACACGTCGGCCAGCTCGACCTGCCACGACTCCGTGGCCTCCGGTCCAGGCCGCCTGATCAGGGAGAGGATGAACGGCGCCATCTCGCGCACGTCACCCTCGACAAGCAGCGCGAGCGCCGACGACCGATGCCCCGATCGCAACGCGATCGCGAGCTGCGGCCACGCGTCACGAACCTCGCGCAGAAGATGCTGTCGCGCGCTCGCGCGGTGCGTCGAATACGTGAAATGGTGACGGGTCCAGATCTCGAACAAGATCTCGTAGCCTTGGCGCGCCGTCGGATGGAGGGCATCGATGCGCGCGATCGCGGGATCGATCGAGAACGCCGGATCTTCGGCGTGCCAGCGCACGATGTGCGCCCGAATGCGTTCACCGCCGTCGATGGGCTCGAGATCGGGCGGGGCCACAAAGCCGCGCTGATCCGCATCGGCAAGTGGGGCGACGCAAAAGCTCACGTCACCGCGGAGCGCTTCCGCGCGCTCCATCGATCCCTGTTCTTCGAGGTGATCGGCATAGACCAGGCGGGCTGCTTCGTCGTTCGGAGTGCTCGCGAGTTGCTCGAGCAGTGCGACTTCCGTCGTATCGGAGTCGCCGAGGAATATGCCGCCCGGCGGATCTATCATCGCCGCAACCCGCGCGAGCTGCTCCGGCGCGAGCTCGCCCTTGCCGAGCGCGATGCGGATCTCGCGAATCGGCAACTCCGGTACCAGATCGGGCATGCGCCGACGCGCCATGCGAAACAGCTGATCTGCGTACGTCGCGCGGATCTCGCCCGGGATCGACGCTGCCGCAGGGCTCGCGAGGAAGTGCAGTAGATCGATCAGCGCGTAGCCAGTGACGTCGGCCTGCAGGACACGATGTAACGCCGCATCGGATCGCGCTTCGTCACCGGCAGTCCATGCCTCGATCAGCTCGTCGCGCGTAAGCGCCTCCGTGGCGTAGATCGCCGGAACACCGAGATCGTTGTCTTCGTGAAGCCGGCTGTACTTGACCGCCCACTTCCACTCCGCGCGCACGTGCTTCTCGAAGTACGCATGCTGCGTCAGCACCAGCTGACCGCCGAGCAGAAACTTACCGACGAGCTCCTCGAACGATCCGAGCTCGAGGACAAATCCGGCGGGGTGGAGCGCCACGAGAGCCGACGCCGAGCGCGCGAAGATCGCGAGCCCGCGACGATCCACGCCGAGCACCACCCCATGTTGGAGCTCGGCGTCCGACAGCGCGGCCCACGCCCCCGCGAGACGGCGCGCGGCCCCGTCGACCCGCAGCCGGTACTGGAGGTAGCGAAAGCGGCCGGCGTCCGCGGTCGGATCGGGAAACTCGATGACATTGCACAACCTGCCCGGTCCCCACGCGGTCATCAGCTGGATGTAGGGTCCCGGCAATGCTGCGAGCCGGTCTCCGGTCGCCTTCGCGATCGCGCTCGACGTCACCGGCCGAGCCTCACCGACGAGCTTCAAGCCAAGCATTCCGCGAGAGCCTGCATCGATCACGAGGCGGCGGCAAGACACCATGGGAAACGCGGTCACGGCAAGGTCGTCCGGCCGCGACCGCTCGCGTGATAGTTTCGATCGATGTACCGATGGCTGGTGGTGGTGGGCGCGCTCGCGGGATGTGGCGACAACTCGTCGGGCCGCCCCGGGGTCGCCGGCATCCGTGACGGCACGCGGCTCGTGGCGCGCTACTTCGTCGCCGAAGGCGCGGCGGTGTTCCGGATCTGGCACGACACCGAACGCACCATGGACTGCACGTTCCAGCCAGCGTCCGACGGCGAGTACCGCTGCCTGCCGACCGGGCTGGACGCCCGCTACGCGTACAAGTACGCGGATGCCGCGTGCACGCACCCCGTCGTCGTCGCAGCGCGCTGCCAGCTGCCGCGTTACGCGTTCGGCCGCGAGATGGCGACCGCGCGCTGCAACAGGCACTCGGGCCGCGCGGTGTTCGCGGTCGGTTCCGCGCGCCGGAGCCGTTTCGTGTTCGATGTGTACAACGGTATGTGCAATCGCTCGATCCTCTCCGAGAGAGACGTCGCGTACGAGCTCGGCGACACGCTTCCGGCCACCGACTTCGTGGCCGCACAGCTCGGAGCCACGACGTCCGACGCGCTCGCGCCGTACGCGTTCACCGCCGACGACGGCGCGATCCAGGCGGACACGGCGTGGGACGCCGTGCGCGGCGGCGAGTGCGACGTCCGCGGTACGAGCGACGTCCGCGGCACGACCGAGCCCGTGCGCTGCACGCCCATCAACGTCGCGTGGCACGACGACGACGTGTGGGCCGAAGCGGCGTGCAGCATCCACGCAGCCGTCGACTTCGGCCAGAACCGGCCGTGCACGACCCCCACTGCCATAAAGGGCTACAACGCTGCTGGCGTCGACGCGTACTTCCGCGAGATCGGCGCCCCGGTACCGGCCGCGGATGTTCACGTCACCGACGACGCCAACGCCTGCATGCCACGCCCGCCCGCGATGACTGCCGAGCCCGACGACTACTACCTCGAAGGCCCGGTGATCCCCGATGACGCGTTCTCGGTCATGTCACGCGTGCTCGACGGCGGCGGCCGCGTGCGCGCCGAGCGATATACCGACGCCGCCGGCCACGATCTCGCCGCCGCGCGAGAGTTCTACGACACCCTCGCCAAACAGAAGTGCACCCCATATCGGTTCCTGGACGGGACCCTGCGCTGTATCCCCTACTTTAGTTTCTTCGTCTCGCCGCCGCACGGCCACGGGCGCTATGCCGATGCCGCGTGCACGCAGCCGATCGCGCTCAACGAGGCAACCTCGCCGCCACCGCCCGTGATCGTCGTCCTTCACGAGTCACGCGACGCGTGCGACGCCGTGCCGTACGACGCCACGCATGCCGCCGGCCCGCCGCACACCGGTGACCTATTCTACGGCAGAGCTTGCACGCCGCTCGTGCGCGACCCGAGCCTCACGTACTACACGCTCGGCGCGGCGATCGAGCTGCCGCTGATCACCGAGCTCTGATCTACCTGCGGCGCCGGTAGCATCGTCCGGCCGACGCCGCTCGCGTGATAGCGTCAGTCGATGTACCGATGGCTGGTGGTGGTGGGGGCGCTCGCGGGATGTGGCGACAACGCGTCGGGTCGGCCGGCGGTGGCTGGCATTCGCGACGGCACGCGACTCGTGGCGCGCTACCTCGCTGCCGATGGTGCGGCGGTGTTCCGGATCTGGCACGACACCGAGCGAGGCATCGATTGTGCGTTCCAGCCGGCGTCCGATGGCGAGTACCGCTGCCTGCCGAACTGGCCGGATGTTACCTACGCGAACGACGAGTACGCGGATGCCTCGTGCACGCAGCCCGTCGTCCGCGCACCGCGGTGCCAGGCGCCGCGCTACGCGTTCGGGCGCGCGATGGCCACAGCGCGCTGCAACAAGCCGTCAGGCCGCGCGGTGTTCGCGGTCGGTCCCGCGCGGGCAAGCCGGACCGTCTTCGTCTACCGCGCCGGTGTCTGCCAGGAGGCCTTCACGATCGGCGCAGCGGACGCGCTCTACGACCTCGGGGACAAGCTGCCTGCCACCGACTTCGTGGCCGCACAGCTCGGCCCCGCGAGCTCGGACGCGCTCGCGCCGTACACGTTCACCGCCGACGATGGCGCGATCCAGGCGGACGCGGTGTGGGACGCCGTGCGCGGCGGCGAGTGCGGTGGCGGCGGCAGAGCCGAGCCACCGCGCTGCCGGCCGAGCGAGGTGGCCCTGCACTACGACTTCGTGTGGGCCGATGCGGCTTGCAGCATCCAGGCAGCGGTGGACCTGTCGCAGAACCGACCGTGCGCGACGCCCACGGCCATTGTCGGCTTCGGCGCGGGCCCCAACTTGCGCGAGCTCGGGGCCCGGGTACCGGCTGCGGATGTTCACCACACCAACATGGACAACGTCTGCACGTTGGCCCCGCCCCAGATGACCTCCGACCCCAACGACTTCTACCTCGAAGGCGCGGCGATCCTCGATGACACGCTTCCGGTCATGTCGCGCGTGCTCGATGGCGCCGGCCGCGTGCGTGCCGAGCGTTACGCCGACGCCGCGGGTCACCCGCTCGCCGCTTCGCGAGGGTTCTACGACACGGTCGTCGACGAGCACTGCTATCCGAGCCAGTTCCTCGACGGGACGGTACGCTGCGTGCCCAACAGCACCGCCTACGCAGACGCTGCAGGTAGCGGCGGCATCTATGCCGATGCCGCGTGCACGCAGCCGATCGCGGCATACGATGCGGCCGCGCCGCCAATGCCGGCCATCGTCGTCACTCACGCGCCGCGCGACGCGTGCGACGCCGTGCTGTACGACGCCACGCATGCCGCCGGCGCGCCATACACCGGTGCGCTGTTCGGCGGCAGAGATTGCACGCCGCTCGAGCGGAACGCGCTGCTGACGTACTACACACTCGGTGCGGCGATCGAGTTACCGCTGATCACCGAGCTCTGAAACGCGGTCACCGTTGCGGTGACGCGCTGGGCTTGACCGAGAACACGTGCTGTCACGACCATCGTCGGAAAATCTATCGTCCGGTTCCCGCGTTCGAGGACGGTGTTCGCGAAGGCGGTGTCGACACGCAGCTTGAGACTCATCGTGAACCGCTCGGGGGCGTGCACGCGCGGCACGTAGCGAAGCAGTTGCCTCGGCTCGAAGCCCCGATCGAGCACGGTGATCGACGGTGCGGTGCTGGTGGCCCGTCGGGTCTGCGATCCGCCGCACCCGATCGCGGCGATCAGCACCAGTGCTCGAAGCTTCACCGCCACGCCCACCGATGTGACGTTAGCATTTCTGATCGATCCGCAGCGACACCCGCGCGCGGCGCTCGCTTGGGTCGGCACCTCGCCAGCACGATCTGCCGGATGACGCGTTGCAGTGGTCATGAAACTCGGCTGGCTTCTCGTCCTGACCCTGGCCGCTTGCGGTGAACCTGGTGGTCCCCCGCCGGCAAGCCCGGTGGCTCCCGCGACGCCGGTGGCCGTGGTCGCCCCGGTTGCCGAGCCGTGGGTCCCGATCGCGACGTACATGAACCCGGAGCTGTCGAAGGATCAGACCCAGGCGATCATCTCGGCGCTGCTGAAGGCGCGCCGGATCGAGTGGGTCGCGGTCGGCTCGCTCGGGTACACGCTGAGCGTCCCGGCGTCGCGCGCCGACGAGGTCCGCGCGGTGCTCCGCGGCGATGCGCGGCTCAGCGCCACGGTGAACGTCCTCTAGCAATAGCGAGGTAGAGTGCGCGCATGGCCGCGCCGGATCTCGTCACGCTTCGCGATCGCATCGAGGCGGTCGATCGCAAGATCATCGAGCTGATCGCGGAGCGGCTGACCATCGTCGAGGGCGTGATCGAGGCGAAGCTCGCGAGCGCGAGCCGGTTCCGCGATCGCGAGCGCGAGGAGACGCTGGTCGCGCGGCTGCGGACGATCGCGGCGGAGGTCGGCGTCGATCCGCACGCGATCGAGCGGCTGTATCGGGTCGTGATGGAGCTGTCGGTCGCGCACCAGGAGCAAGCGGTGCGCGATCGCAGCGACGTGCCGTTGCGGGTCACGTACCAGGGCGTCGAGGGAGCAGGTCGTCAGTGCCCGAGCTCGCGGTCATCAAGCTGCCCGACGCGGTGAGCATCGAGATCGGCGTCGCGCACGTGTCACGCGACGCCTGCGATGCCGTGCTGTACGACGCCGTGCATGCCGCCGGACCGCCGCACACAGGCGCGCTGTTCCTCGGCCTCGAATGCACTCCGGCTGTGCGCGATCCAAACTTCACGTATTACATGCTCGGCGCGGCGATCGAGCTGCCGCTGATCAACGAGCAGTGAGCTGTGCTCCGCGACGATCCGGTGCATGCAATCGTGCTTCCAGCCGTCCATCGAACATGATTAGATGACCCACATGCGGCTGTCGTGGTTGGTGGGGACTCTGGTGGCGGTGAGTGTGGGCGGCTGTCCGGCGGAGTTCCGCGTCGAGCCGTCGTCCTCCAATGCCCCACCGCGGGCGGACGCAGGGACCGGTAGCACTTACCTCGTCGGCACGACGGTGTCGCTCGATGGCAGCGCATCGTTCGATCCCGACGGCGAGCTCCAGCAGTTCGCGTGGAAGCTGGTGAATCGTCCGCCGGCGAGCGGAGCGACCGTCACCGGCGCGGCTTCGGCGGTGACCTCGCTGCTGCTCGACAAGGTCGGGGCGTACGTGTTCGAGCTCGTCGTCACCGATGAGGAGGGCATCGAGGACACGAGCACCGTCACCGTCATCGCCGCGAGCCCGATGCTGACCGTCAATGCGGGCACAGATGCGGCGACCGCTTGGCGCACACCGGTCCAGCTGACCGGGACGGTCGAGGTCGAGGGTACCTTCCCAGTGACGCTCGCGTGGACGATGACGGCGCCGGTCGGTTCGACCGCCGTCCTCACCGGCGCCGATACATTGACGCCGAGCTTCTTGCCCGACATCGAGGGGTTCTACCGCATACGACTGACCGCACGTACGGCGCACAATATGGCGACCGACGACATCGAGGTGATCGCGAGCGTGCCGAGTCAGCTCCTCACATATGCGTACGTCGATGCGGAGTACTCGACGGCGCTCGACCGGTTCGTGATCGCGAGCGACATCCCTGCCCAGCTCCACATCCACGATCCGGTGAGTGGCAATGAGCAGGTCGTGGCGATCGCGAGTGCCCCGAACGCGGTCTCGATCGCGCCCGATGGCCAGCGCGCGGTGGCCGCCCATAACGGCGC
>JBKJUF010000599.1:0-11502 GCA_046590445.1 Kofleriaceae bacterium | reverse complement strand
CGGTCAAGCCGGCAGGTGACACCACCGAGCTCGCCCGCGCCGCCGGCGTCGAGATCAAGAAGGTCCCGGCACGCTTCGACGAAGAGAAGTAACCGCGCAGGACCAGCGGCTTCGCGTGGGAGTACGACGCGTCCGAACCGGACCGGCTGCGAACCCGTGACGGCGGCGCGCCGTTCGCGAGCTACAACGAGATCAAGCCGCTCAACGCGAGCGATGCGTCCGCGGTCGCCGCGTGCCGCACGCAGAGCGGTCACCCACTGCGGACCTACGCGGAGACGCCGCGGGCGGCGCTGGCATGGCGGCGTGGAAGCGCGAGGCGAACATCCGCGCCATGAACTACTGCACGACTCACTGAGGATCGCGCGTCGATCGCATGACCAGGAACAGCTGCTCGACCTGCGCGCGCGCCCACGGCGTGCGCCGCAGAAACTTCAGGGTCGAGCTGACGCTCGGGTCGTGCGTGAAGCAGCGAATCCGGATCCGCTCGGCGAGCCCGTCCCAGCCGTAGTGCGCGACGAGCTCGGTCACGATTGCGTCGAGCGTGATGCCATGGAGCTGGTTGCCGGTGGCGGCCGTCACGAGGTCGATTGTGAGCGCGCATGGGACTCCTCGCCTGCGCAGCTGTCGCGAATCGACCACATCGTGGTGCGTTCGCTGCAGGCGCGATCTCACCGCGCCAGGTGACGACGGCAGTTACGCTGGCACGCCCCCTGCGTGAGCCCCGGTGATGCGGCCGTGGCTCGCGTTGCCGTTCCTTGCCAGCTGCGCGTTGCCTCCGCCTCCGGCGCCGCCCCAGCCAACGCCGACGTTCGCGCTCGACGACACCTACGCCACCCGGGTGTCCGATCTGCGGACGACCCTCGGGCGTGCCGGCATCGCATTGCGGACGGCGGGGAGCGATCGCGTGTTCGCATCGGCCGACTGCGCGCATCCGACCGAGCTGCAGGCCTTTGGCGGCTGCGTGCGCTGCGAGCTCGTCGGCGAGCACACGCCGCTCGACGGCGCCGTGCTCGAGGCAACGACCCGCGCGTTCGCGGTGTACCCGACCGAGGTGCTCGTCGCGTCGCGGCTCGACCACGTCGCGATCTGCCGCGACATCGTCTATGCGCGCGCCGGCGTGCCCCAGCATCCTGCCGGCACCGTCGATCTACGCGGCCACGGCATGCTGATCAGCGTCGCGTACTTCGGCGATCGCCCGTACCGCCCCGGCGCCGGCATCAGCGTTGACAACATCGCGCACCACGAGCTGTTTCATATCCTCGAGCACGAGTACATGCGCGCCGAGATGCTCGACGATCCCGAGTGGCGCGTGCACAACCCCGTCGGTTTCGAGTACGCGCTGGCCGCGAACGAGGAGTCGGTGCGGCCGGGCTTCGTCAACGCGTATGCGATGACCGCCGCCGTCGAGGACCGCGCGAGCGTGTTCGAGTACCTGATGGCGCACCCCGCCGAGCTCTGCGAGCTGGCACGCACCGACGAGACACTGCGCACCAAGACGGCCATCATCTGGCGCCGGGTCGCGCGCATCGTCGGCGCGGACATCATGCGGCGCCGCGCCCGCTGCGTCGACTGGGTCGACCGCGAGGCCTGAGCGGCGAGCCGGCCCGAGCGACCTGCGCGGAGCGACTCGAGCGATACGATCGGTCGTGGGGCATGCAGGGCTCGACGCGGCGGCGTGCGCGCACTAGCGTCCCAGCGTGTCGCGAGATCTTGCCGATCGTGTCGTCGTGATCACCGGCGCCAACATCGGCATCGGCCGTGCGGTCGCCGACGCCCTCGCGATCCGCGGCGCCCGCTTGCGCGTGCTCTGTCGCTCGCTCGCCAAGGCCGCGCCGGTCGTCGACGAGCTGCGCGCCCGCGCGGGCCACGCCGACGTGCTCGCGGTTGCATGCGATCTCGCCAGCCTCGCGAGCGTCCGCACGGCTGCCACGGCCCTGCTCGCACGCGACGAACCCCTGCACGTACTGATCAACAACGCCGGAGTCGCCGGGCAGCGCGGCGTGACCGGTGATGGCTTCGAGCTGCACTTCGGCGTGAACCACGTCGGCCACTTCCTGCTCACCGCGCTGCTCCTCGAGCGGCTGCGGCAGTCCGCGCCCGCGCGGATCGTCCACGTCGCGAGCAACAACCACTACGGCGCGCGCGGCATCGACTGGGACGCGATCCGGCGCCCGACGGCGTCGGTCAGCGGGCTCCCCGAGTACGGCGTGTCGAAGCTCGCGAACGTGCTGTTCAGCAACGAGCTCGCGCGCCGGCTTGCCGGGACCGGTGTCACGTCGGCCGCGGTCAACCCCGGTCGCGTCGCGTCGAACATCTGGACCCGTCTGCCGTGGCCGATCCGGCCATTGTTCAAGCTGACGATGCTGAGCACCGCCGACGGCGCGATCTCGACGGTGCACGCCGCGACCAACCCGGACGCCGCGACCGGCAGTTACCTCGATCGCCGTGGCGTCGCGCGCGACGCGAGCCCGCTTGCCCGCGACCCGGCGCTCGCCGCCGAGCTGTGGTCCCGCAGCGAGGCGTGGACGCGCGCGTGAAAGGTCCCCGTGGCCCGCGCTCCACGGCGAGGAGTTGGAGGCCTGCTCGCGAAGGCGACGATCGTCAATCACTGACCGTGGCATCGCAGCGCATGGGGCGCCGGCTCGTCCTCACGTTCGGGCTGCTCGTCACGGCCTGCACCACGCCGACGCGGCCGGTTTACGCCTGCGCCGCCGCTTCCCGCGCTCCGATCTCGCTCGACCGCGACGGCCATGGGGCGATGCCGTTCAACTCGCCCGGGAGGTACCGCGGCTACATCGGCGAGGACGGCATCCCGCACGTGATGCTCTTCATCGAATGATCAGCGCGGGCGCGTCGGCACTTCGAGGCTGATCCGCCCGATCACGCCCCCGCGAAACTCGTGCACGAACATCTCGGAGGCCTTGTGGAGATCGACGATGCCACCTGGCCGCAGCCCACCGCGCCGGCGACCGACCTCGGTGAGCAACGCCTCGGGCGAGGGTGGCGTGACCGCGAGCTTGTAGCGGGCGACGACGAGCTCGGGATAGTGCGCGAGCAGAAGCTCGGCGCCGAACATCGCGATCGTCAGGTAGTCGATCGCGGTGTCCGGAATCGAGCCCGCGAACGCGAGGCAGAACGCGCGACGCTCGTCCTCGATCTTTGGCCACATCAGGCCGGGGCTGTCGGTGATCGTCATGCCGTTCTTGAGGACGACGGCCTGCTGTTCCTTGGTGACCGCCGGCTTGTCGCCGACCTTCGCGACCGCGCGGTTCATCAGGATGTTGATCAGGCTCGACTTGCCGACGTTGGGCACGCCGCAGATCAGCGCGCGCACGGTCTTGTCGGGGCCGCGATGGGTGGCGAGCCCGCGCGTGAGCTGCGCGATCCGCTTGCGGGTCTCCTGCGGTGCCTTCGTCGACGACGCGAAGGCAGACGTGTTCGGCTGCGTCGCGAAGTACTCGACCCATGCGCTCGTCACCGCCGGATCCGCGAGATCGCTCTTGGTCAGCACCTTGATGCACGGGCGGTCCTGGCGCAGCTCGGTCACCACCGGGTTCGAGCTCGATCGCGGCAGCCGCGCATCGAGCACCTCGACGATGACGTCCTGCGACGGCATCAGGTTGGCGAGCTCGCGCCGCGCCTTCGTCATGTGCCCCGGGTACCACTGCAACGACATCGCGCCCCTGTTCTACACGGCTTCCGACGGGCTTGCTCACATGTGCGAAGCCGCGGACACGCGGTCGAGCGCGTGGGCTCGGCGGGCTGCCTGGCCCCGGCGAGATCACCGCCCAGCGCCCACGTGATGTGCGATCCGTCCGCTCCACCTTCCACAAGCACCGTGCGCCGTGGTCGCGCGCGGTGCCTGGCTTGCACGAGGGGTTCCCGAGGCATCCGGCACGTCGCCGGTTCTCGCGAGGGGAAGTCATCCATGCGATCGCATCTATCGTTCGTCGGAACACTCTGTCTGCTCGGGTCACTCGCCAGCTGTGGCGACAACCTGGGCGTGCCCGCTGGCATCGACAGCGGAGAGCGCGATCGCGATGCCGCGGTCGATGTACCGGTCGACGTGCCGATGGCGACCGTGCCGATGGTGACGAGCACGACCCCGAGCCCGAGCGCGACGAACGTGGCCCGCAACAGCAACGTCAGTGTCACGTTCAGCGAGCCGATGACGGCCAGCACGCTGAACGGGACGACCTTCACGGTCACCATCGGGACGCCCGCGGTCGCGGTGTCCGGTACGGTGGTCCCGACCACCAGCGGCGCGACGTTCTGGCCATCCGTCCAGCTCACCAGCGACACCACCTTCACGGCGAGGGTCACCACCGGCGCGAAGAGTGCCGCGAACGTCCCGCTCGCGATGGCGCACAGCTGGACCTTCATGACCGGCACGACCGTCGGGCCAACGCTCGGCGTCAACCTCGGCGCAGCCGGTGGCTTCGTGATCCTCTCGAAGAGCGGCATCATGAACGTGCCGACCTCGGCGATCACCGGTGACATCGGCGTGAGCCCGATCGCCGCGACCGCGATCACCGGCCTCGACCTCGCCCTCGACGCGACAACCACCTTCGCAACGTCGACGCAGGTGACCGGTCGCGTCTATGCCGCGAGCTACGCAGCGCCGACGCCGGTGAACTTGACGACCGCCATCAATAACATGCAGACCGCATACACCGACTCCGCGTCCCGCGCGCCGGACGTGTTGAACCTCGGCAACGGATCGATCGGCACCGTCACCCTCGCGCCAGGCGTCTACCGCTGGGGCACCGGCCTCCTGATCCCGACGAACATCACCCTCAGCGGCAGCGCGACCGACGTGTGGATCTTCCAGATCGCTGGTGACCTCACCGTGTCGAACGGCGTGATGATCACGCTCGCTGGCAATGCGCTGGCGAAGAACGTGTTCTGGCAGATCAGCGGCCAGGTCGCCGCCGGTACGACCTCGCACCTCGAGGGCATCTTCCTCGCCATGACCGCGATTACCCTCGACACCGGTGCGTCGATCAATGGCCGGCTCTATGCGCAGACCGCGGTGACGATCCGTGGTGCGACCGTCGTCAAGCCCGCGCCCTGAGCGCTCTGCGCCACGAACGGTCCGCAGAATGCGCGCACGCGCGCCTTGCAACCTTTCCGGGCGAACCAAACCCGAGAGAGGTTTTTTATGGGCACGAAATCCAGTGTCGAACAAGAAGCAGACGCATGATCGGCTGAGCGCGATCAAGCACCGCAGGTAGCGGCGGTGCACGAAAGCCGAAGCCCCGCCGAAACACACGAAAGCCGAAACGAAAAAAGAGCCGGCACGGTGCCGGCTCTCCCTCTGATCACGAACGTGTCTTAGAGGACGCGAACGTTCTCGGCGCGGGGACCCTTCGGACCACGGCCCTCGGTGTAGGACACCTTCTGGCCCTCGCGAAGCTCCTCGAACCGTGCGCCTTCGACGGCGGACATGTGGAAGAACATATCGGTTCCCGAGCCGTTCTCGATGAAGCCGAAACCCTTGTCAGTCAAACGCTTGATCGTACCTTCAGACATCGTCGCACTCCTAGCAGCAGATTGTTCCACGCGAAGGGCCAAGACAGTCGGCCCAGAAATCACGTGGATCAGACGGCTTTTGTGACCTGGTTCTGCGCTGGTGTCGAGCGCAAATCGACATTCCTGTCGTGACATGGCCCACAGAGCCTGTTTTGGAGGCTTCGGGATGAAAATAGTTGGGAGCGTCAGCTCGTGGCAGGCCTCGGCGGCTCCTGCGCAGCCTTGATCCGCGAAGGTCCGGCGGGCCCGTCGTCAGGGAGCTGGTCGCCATGTTCGAAGCGTCGTCGATGACGCGCAGTCCGGATTGCTCGACGCGAGTAAGAACCGCGATAGGTTCGCCGGCTGGAGGGACGACAATGGGATTTTTCAAAGATCTGAAGAACAAGGTGACGGGCGGCGCAGCAACGGTTCACGTGCAGGTGCCACCAGCACGGCGCGGACAAGCGGTGGCGGTGAACGTCCAGGCGACGGCGAAGGCCAACGGCAAGGTGAACGCGGTGTACTTGCTGGTTCGCGGGACCGAGACCTGCGAGGTCAAGGACAACGATCACCAGGACGCCAAGATGAAGGACGAGAAGGTGCGTGGTCGCAAGATCAGCTTCGAGAACCGCATCACGATCGCGGGCGCACAGGAGCTCAAGGAGGGTCAGACCTATAACTGGGAAGGCGTCCTCGAGCTGCCGAGCAACGTGAACCCGTCGTTCAACGGCACGATGATCGATCACGAGTGGGAGCTGCAGGCGGGCCTCGACATGGCCGGCAACGATCCCGACTCGGGCTGGCAGACGTTCCAGGTCAGCTGATCGGCTCGCGCCGCGGTGACCTCGGTCGCTTGCTGCGCGCTACGCTGTACCCCATGAGCTGGCCGGCGTCGTCGGAAACCGCCCGGGTCCGATTCTGCGGGCATCCGAGGAACGCCCATGATACGGGCTGGCCATGCTGACTCGGTGCGCGCTCCTCGTCACCACGATCGCGTCTTGGTCTTGTGGAGCGCCCGCAGCACAAAAGTTACGCCCCGATGATCCGACGTATGCACAGGCTTCGGGTCAGCGGTGTGTCAGCGGTGACGGACACCCGCAGCCACTCGTCGTCGATTGGCGCGCGGAGGCAAGAGCCGATCTCGAGGTGTCGATGCAGCGCGGTGTCGCGGTGGTTGCATACGACTGCAAGGCGCTTCGCGTGCTGCCGGATTGCACCCTCGACGGCCGCTACGACTTCATCGGCGTTTCCTACAAGGAGCAGAAGCTGCACCTGAAAACGGCCGGCGAGATCAAGGCGAACCTGCCGTCCGGCGTGATCGCGGCATCGTTTGGTGCCGAGCTGCAGCAGGGCGCGGCCCTCGATGTCGAGCTCTCCATCGTCGGCAAACAGACGTCGACGGTGACGGATGCCAACACCGCACAGCTCCGTGGTCGCTGCGCAGGCGCGACCCACTTCGTCCGTGCCGTGACGACCGGAGCGTTCACGCTCGAGACCAAGACGAATGCGGCGGTCGATGGCAAGCTCGAGGTCGCCGGCATCGGTGGGTCGACCAAGGGGTCGAGCGACAAAGCGTGGCATCAGAAGGACGGTGACCGCACCGCGTGTCAGACCGCGACGCCGGGAGCTACGACACCGCCAGCAGGGTGTGCAGCGCCGCTCCGCCTCGATCTGGTCGCAGTCGCCGAGGTCACGACGCCTGCTGCGGCGGTCACGACGACGCGAGAGGCTTCGGCCGGCGTCGGGTCGTCGACGTCCTCGGCGGCGGCATGTCCGGTCGGCATGGTGTGGGCGGGCGGTGTGTGTCGAGAGCCACGTGCGGATACCGCGCATCGTTGCAAGAAGGACGACGTTCAGGACTGTCGGCGGCAGTGCGAGCTCGGGGACGCTGGTTCGTGCTCGGACCTTGGCTTCATGCACCTGGTCGGCAGGCACGTTCCGCTGGACCGTCAGCGCGCGAGCGAGCTCTTCGTGCGAGCGTGCGACGGCCGCGATCTACACGGTTGCAATAACCTCGGGGCGATGTTGATCAGCCGCGACGCCGTGCCGATCAGCGACCTGCGACGCGCCATGACGCTCTTCGAGACGGTGTGCGCGGAAGAGCCGACGCTCTGCACGAACCTCGCGGTGGTGTATCGCGATGGGCTTCACAGTCCTGCGCGGCCGCAGCGCGCGACCGAGCTGTTCTCGCGTGCGTGCCTGGGCGGTGACGCAACGTCCTGTCATGACCTCGCGCTGGCGTACGACAAGGGCATCGGCGTTGGTCGCGATGTTCCACGCGCCGCGGAGTTTCAGGGCCTGTCATGTCAGCGCGGGTTCATGCAGGCGTGCGCGGCGATGGGGACCCGTTATCTGTACGGCACCGGAGTTGCGCGCGACGAGGCGATCGCGGTGCGCTACTTCCAGCACGCGTGCAGCGGGAAGAATCAGCTGGGCTGCGGGCTCGTCGGCCTGTTGACGATGGATGGGCAAGGTGGCCTGCGACGCGATCCGCAAGGCGGTCGGCGGATGATGGAGCAGGCGTGCAACAGCGGATCGAATGACGTCTGCGCGATCCTCGCGACGGCGCTACGCGTGAAGGGTGACGAGGCCGGTGCCCGTCAGTGGTTTCGGCGCGCGTGCGAGGGCGGCATGACCGCGCACTGCACCCCCTGATCGTCCAGCCCGGACACCCACGCGATCACATGGAGGGATGCCCCCGAGCTCGATGCCCGACTGTCGCTCGATCCCGACAGCGTCGTGTCGATCCGCCACTCGCTCGTGGATCGGGACGTGGAGGGACTGGAGCCGTTCTTCGAAGCGTGCTGTCCTCGCGATGGACGATGCCGCACGTTCGCCGACCTACGACGGTACATCGAGGCATGGGCTGCGCTGCTTGCTCGTGTCGAGCCGCACGAGGGATTGGTCGGAGCGTGACCTTCTCCGACGTTGCATCAGGTCTCGAGTGCAAGCTCGTAGCCGATCGTGACGTCAAGGGTCAGCGGCTGCAGTGAACCGCCGAGCACCGTCGCGGCATCTCGGGTCACGACCATGTTGGCGGTCTGCGGGAAGTAGGTCTGGCTCCACATCGAGCCGCCTTGGTTCTCCGCGACCGAGACGACGCGTCCGAGGTTGATGCCCAGGGCAGCCGCGGTCTGCTTCGCCTTGTCCTTCGCGGCCGCGAGCGCGAGGTCCCGTACCTGCTTCTTCAGGGACGGCAGGTCGCTGCGCCGGAACTGGCTCGACAACGATGACGCGCCCGCGGTGACGGCGACGTCCATGATGTCGGCGATCTTGCCGAAGTCCTTGGTGGTCGCCGTCACCGTGAGCTGCGCGCGATGTGTCGCGACCTTGAGGGTCGCCCAGCCCTGCGGGTTCGGTTCGTAGATCGGCGAGAGGTCGAGGTTCGATAACTTGAGGTCAGCGTTCCCGACGCCGATCGTGGCGAGGCCAGCGAGCAGCGCGTGCTTCCTGGCGTCGAGCTGCTTGGCAGCAACGCCGGGGCGGAGCTGGTCGACGGACAGCGTGATCGTGAGGTCCGCGCAGTCCGGACTGACCTCGAGGGTGGCCTGGCCGTTGACGGTCATCTGACCAGGACGCGCGATGTCCGCGATCGAGCTCGGCACGCCGATGAGCTGCGGGGTGCGGTCACCGCAGGCGGCGAGCGACGAGGTCAGGACGAGGGCCGCGAGCGTTTGCTTGAACATGATCATCAGACTCGCGAACCCCCACTGGCTATGCCTCGAGCGCGCTGCGCTTACACACGCCTTACCGAACCGCGTCCCTCCCCGAGCTCGAGAAGCTGATCGCCGAGCAAGTGAAGACATGGCTTCGCGAGGAGACGACCGGCTCGACGCCGTCATCAGGGCCGGCGATACCCTCCGGCATCGCTGATCAACGACGCCCGAGGATGCGCTAGCATGGGCGAATGCAGATCAGCGGCGGTGCTCGGGTGGCGATCGCAGTGTGCTTGCTCGCGGCATGCGCGGCCGACGAGTCGCAGATGATGCCGACCGACGGCTTCTCGTCGCTCGCGCTTGGCACGGCGCAGTCGTGCCGCCTCGATGCCGACGGCACCGCACGCTGCTGGGGCGAGCTCGGCATTGCGGGCGCCACCACGATCGCGCCCGCGCCGGTCGCGGTCGCCGGCACGCTCCGGTTCGCGCAGCTGAGCGCGTACGGCACGATGGTGTGCGGCGTCGGCGCGGACAGCGTGGCGTCGTGCTGGGGGCCGAACGATCACGGCCAGCTCGGGCTCGGCACGATCAGCGCCGGCTCGGCGACGCCGGTCACCGTCGGCACGAGCCGCCCGTTCGCGAAGCTCGTCGCCGGCGACGCGACGTCGTGCGGGATCAACCCGACGGGCCAGGGCCTGTGCTGGGGCGCCAACGCGCTCGGCCAGGTCGGCGCCGACGTTGGTCCGACCGACGTGCAGTCACCGTTGCCGCTCGCCGGCGCGCTCGTGATGCGCGAGATCTCGGTCAGCCGTGACTTCACGTGCGGCATCACCACGGCGGGCGCCGCGTACTGCTGGGGCAGCAATGCGAACGGCCAGCTCGGCGGCGGCGGTGCGATCACCGGCCAGGTCGGTGATCTGAAGCGCGCCCCGCAGGCGGTCATCGGCGGTCACACCTGGCGATCGATCACGACCGGCGAGCAGTTCGCGTGCGGCCTCACCACGGCGGGCGCCGCGTATTGCTGGGGCCGCAACGATTACCAGCTCGGCACCGGCACCACGACCGCCTCGTCGACACCGGTCGCCGTCGTCGGCGGTCACGTGTTCACGAGCCTCGACGCAGGCCGCGACTTCACCTGCGGCACCACGGCGAGCGAGAGCTACTGTTGGGGTGCCAACACGTACGGCCAGCTCGGCAATGGCGATGCATCGCTTGCACCGAGCACCATGCCGGTCGCGGTGACGGGCGGCATCAGTTTCGCCGAGCTGCGTGCGAGCGACGGCGATCACGTGTGCGGCATCACCTCGGATCGCACCGCGGTCTACTGCTGGGGGCGTAACGAGCTCGGCCAGCTCGGCATCGGCGCCGCCTCGAACAAGCGCACCGCCACGCCCACGCTCGTCACGGGTTCGTAGGCCCGTCGGGCTCCACCGGATAGTTCGCGAGCTCGGCGTCGACGACCTCGCACGGCGTGACCGAGTAACGCCACTGGTGGTCGACCTCGGCTCCCTCGGGGCTGACGCTGTACTGCGTGAGCGTCAGCTCGCCTGCTTCGATCTTGGTCTCGAGCCTCGAGTGGTAGCGCTTGTCCTTGCTCGGCTGGAGGTACTCGCTCCACCACGTCGCATCTGGCGCGTGGAGCTCGATCGTCGCCGGTGGCCACCCACGCCTGGACACGAAGCGATCTCCCTTCCGCGGATCTCCCTTCCGCGGATCTCCCTTCCGCGGATAGACCGTCCGATAGACCCCTCGCGATAGACGAGCAGCGCGACCGTCTCGAGCCGATCCGCGAACAGTCGCTGCTTTTGATGCGTGACGTCGCCGCTTCCGTTGTGGCTTCGCACCTTCTGGCGATCCTCGCGAAAGCATCGCCACCCTGCATCCGGCACCGGAGGCGGTGGTGCGGACTCCTTCGCACCACACCCCAGCATGCTCGCCACCGCGAGCCGCCTCATCGAGCGTGAGCTTGCATCAATTGACCGGGAGGTCTCGAGTGCGCGGCACGGCGATGCAGGAAGCGGGTTCGGCGACCGCGCGGTTCATCACTGTCGGCCTCGGGGTCCAGCTACCCGCGCTTCGAGCTGCAACCAGCGCGGGCGCCCGATGTCTGTCCCTGCGAAGGAGAATCCATGGGAGACGCATTTCGTATCGGCGGCTGGGGGATGTACCCGACGGCCATCAGCGGGCTGCTCTTGCTCGGCGCGGCGCTGCTGTACCTGCGTAACCGTCCGGGGGAGGACGCATGGCGCCTCGCCTGCACCCGACAGATCCTCGCGCGATGTTTCGTCGCGGACGTGAGTTCTGGATCACCGCCATCGCTGAGTTCGAGCGCAGC
>JBKJUF010000220.1:0-3300 GCA_046590445.1 Kofleriaceae bacterium | reverse complement strand
AAGTCACCGCTCATCCCCATCGACAGCACGGCGAGCGGCCGCCCGAGCGCCTGCGCGACCCGATCACGTAGCCCGCGCAGCGCGTCGAACGCCGGCCGGCTCGCCTCGGGATCGTCGCTCGGCGGCGGCATCGTCATCAGCCCGTCGAGCCGGATGCCCGGCACCAGGGCGAGGTCACGCGCGAGTGGCGTCACGGCCTCGGGCTCGACGCCGCCCTTCGTGGCCTCGCCCGCGACGTTGACCGAGATCAAGATCGGTTGGAGCTGGCCTTCGGCACGCTTCGCGAGCTCGCGTGCGAGCTCGACCGAGTCGACCGCGTGAACGAGCGCGACCTGACCGGCGACGAGCTTGGCCTTGTTGCGCTGCAACCGGCCGATGAAATGCCAGCGGATCTGCGGCGGACAGTCGGGCCGCTTCTGCGCGAGCTCCTGCGCATAGTTCTCGCCGAAGTCGATCGCGCCGGCGGCCGCGGCCGCGCGAACCGCATCCGCCGGATGGGTCTTCGAGACCGCGATGATCGTGACGCTGTCAGCGGGCCTCCCGGCCGCCGTGCAGGCTGCGTCGACGCGCGCGCGGACGGCGTGCCAGCGATCGGCGATGTCTGTCATGACACCGGCATCACGCTGCGGTCCCTGCAGCGAGCTTCGGGTGCGGGCCGCCGACCTCGCGGAGCGCGGCGAGCACCTCGGCGAGCGGCAGCCCGATCACGTTGGTGACCGAGCCACGCACCTCGCGCACGAGCGCGGCGCCGATGCCCTGGATCGCGTAAGCACCTGCCTTGCCGCGCCACTCGCCGCTCGCGACGTAGTCGGCGAGCATGCCGGCGTCGAGCTCGATGAACGTGACGTCCGTCGAGACCAGACCCTCGCGGATCACGGTCTTGTCGTCGCGCTCGCCGATCAGCACGAACGCGGTCAGCACCTGGTGCGTCTTGTCCGAGAGCCAGCGCAACATCTTCGCCGCCTCCTCCGGGCTCTCTGCCTTGCCGAGGATCGCGCCATCGAGCGTCACGGTCGTGTCGGCGGCGAGCACCCAGCTCTCGCTGCGCCGCGCGATCGAGATCGCCTTGGTCCGCGCGATCCGTGCGACGTACGCGGTCGGCTCCTCGCCGGTCTGCTCGCGCTCGTCGACGTTGGCGGGCTGGACCTCGACGCGGAGGCCGACCCGCTCGAGCAGCTCGCGGCGTCGCGGTGACGCCGACGCCAAGCGCAGCGGTGCGCTCAACGCGGCGGCTTGATCGCCTTGAGCGGCGTGGTCTCGAAGTTGAGCTCGACCGAGATGCCATCGATGAAGCGCGGCTTGCCGTCCTTCAACGCCGCGGAGCACTGCACGTCACCCATGTCGCGGACCTCGGTGCCGTCGCCATCGATGCAGACGTCGACGACCTTGACCTCGTCATCGGGGTTCGAGTCGCAGTACGCCTCGAGGCCGTCGCGATCGACGTCGATGTCGGGCGTGCGACAGCCCGCGTATTTGCTGGTGATGCCGTCGTCCGCCTTCGGCAGCGCGAGCAGCGGCCCCAATAGATTTGCGAACGTCGCATCGAGCAGCGAGTCCTCGGGGCGGAGCCCGATCTGGCTGACGTCGAGACCGCGGATCGTGTCCGCCGTCTTCGAGTCGATCACGCCGCCGAGCCGGCCGCTACGTAGCACGAGCTTGCCGTTCTCCTCGACCACCTTCGCCTCGATCTGCGCGCCGGTGATGCGGAGGTCGAGCGCGAGGTCGAGCGCGACCGGGATGCTGACGCTGAACAGCGATGGCCCTGCGGTCAGCACGAGCTCGCCATTCTTCTCGGCGATCACGCCGTCCTTGAACGTGATCACGGGCTCGCCGTTGACGAACGACAGCGGGTCGAGCGGCACGTCCTGGAGCGCGGTCGGATCGAACGGGCTGCACGCCGTGGCGACCATGCCGCCGGTGCGATCCGCGGTCTTGTCGCAGTCGTTGTCGAGGCCGTCCCCGCAGATCTCGGCGGCGCCCTTCTTCACGGACGCGAGCGTGTCGTCGCAATCGCCGGCGGCCATCGACTGGCCATCGCCATCGCGATCGGCGGTGTCGGTCGACGCGACGTCGCTGTCGTCATCGGCGAGCCCGTCGCAGTCGTCGTCGCGGAAGTTGCCGGCGATCTCGGGATTGCCCGGCCCGATCGATGCCTCGTGATCGTTGCAGTCGCCGCCGGCGATGTACGGCTTCTTGCCGTCGCCATCGGTGTCGACGACGTACTTGCCGAGGTAGATCGCGAACTTCACGCAGGCGTCGGTGGCCGCGGCAGGCAGGTCGAAGAACTCGATCGGGATCACGATGTCGTACTTCGCGATCGACTCGTCGATCGAGCTCTTGGCGATGCTCGAGACCGCCGCGAGCTTGTTGTCGGGCTTGCCGTCGCCGTCGAGGTCGAAGCCATCGGCCGTGGCGCCGATCCCGAGCTTCGAGATGACCTGATGGTGCATGCCGGCGTACGCGGTGACCGCCTCGCCCATGCATTCGGGTTTCGGCTGGAAGAGGTCGCCGCCTCCCTCACCGCCGCCGCACCCCAGCAACGCGAGCCCAGCCCCAAAGATCGTCGCCGTGGTCTTCCTCATCGCGCGCACATAACCACGGGCAATCCGGCGCGGTCAACGACCCTTTGCTGGTGTGGCCCCATCGGCGTGGCAGGATGCCGCCATGCGTCGAGTGCTCGTGCTGGCGATCACGCTGGTCGCGGTCCAGGCGGCCGCCCACGTCGCTCCGTCCGTCGACGATAACAACCGGTACCTGAAGCTGACCCCGCTGGGCGACCGCGTCCGACTCGCGTACACCGTGTTCTTCGGCGAGGTCCCGGGCGCGCAGGCCCGGCGCTCGATCGATACCGACCGCAACGGGTCGATCAGCGACGCCGAGAGCTCCGTGTTCGGCAACCGGCTCGCCGCGGAGGTCGCCGCCGCGCTCGAGATCACGGTCGATCAGCAGCACCATCCGGTCGCCTGGCACCTGGTCTCCGCCGGGATGGGCTCGCCACAGACGACCGGTGGCTCGTTCTCGATCGACATGGTCACGTATCTCTGCTTTCGCATCGCGCGTGGCCGTCACGAGGTCCGGCTCCGCGACCGCTTCCGGATCCCGAAGCCCGGCGAGACCGAGATCCGGATCGAGGACAGCCGCGGGATCACCGTCGATCGAGCACGGCTCGGGGAGCTTGCCGACGCCACACACGAGTTCAAGCTGGTCGGTCCGGGCGGCCCGCTCGTCGACCCCGGGCTCGAGCTTGTCCTCACCGCCGGCGATCAAGCCGCGGTCGCGAGCGACGCGATCTGCACCGCC
>JBKJUF010000188.1:0-16324 GCA_046590445.1 Kofleriaceae bacterium | reverse complement strand
GTGATAGCCGGCGGCCGCGAGCTCGCCCTCGATCGCCCGAGCGAGCGCGGCATCGTGGAAGTACGGGTTCAGGTACACGACCGCGAGGCGCTGGCCGGCGCGCACGCCGAGCTCCGCGCGCACCGCCTCGCGCGGCCGCGGCATCGGCAGCAGCGGCGGCAGATGATGGATCGCGGACGATGACGGTGGGCGATCGCCGAGCGTGATCTCGATCCGCGTCGATCGCCTCAGGGCACGCCGCACCATCGCGCGGATCGGGCCGCGCCCAACGCTCGCCTCGACGGCGCGTCGCGTGTTCTCGCCGTGCACGTGGACCACGCGATCGGCGAGGTCGCGGCCGACGAGCGACGCGGTGAGTAGCGCCGGGTGAAACGAGTCGTTGACGATCAGCGCGGCACCCGCCGCCCGCCCTTCGAGCCACGCGAGATCGCGAAGGCAGCGCCGCGGTGACATCAGGTATGTCACCGCCATCGCGTGCGTGCGCAGCCGCGCGAGGTTCTGCTGCCCGTCGTAACGCAGCCGGTAGCTCGTCGAGACCACCGACGCCGGCAAGCCGAACTCGGCCATGAACGTGACGCCAGCCTGCGAGGTCGTCACGATCTCGACGTCGATGCCCGCCGGCTCGAGCAGCCGCGCCGCGAGCTGCGCGCGCATCAGATGCCCGCGACCCTCGGCGACCGCGAGCCAGACGATGCGCTCACGCGGAGGCGTTGCGGTGCGGATGCCCCGCGCTCGGACCGTGGCGGGTGCCGTCGTCGCGGTCGTCGTCGTGGCGGTCGCCGTCGAGAGCACGTCGCGCATGCACGTTGAGTAACGCTGCGACGCGCATTCGTTGCTCGCGCACCAGACGATGCCGGCCGGTGCCGCGCTTTGCGTCGCGTCCGTTTTTCAACGCTGGAGTCTCAGCGCTCGCCGAGATCGGAGCGCTCGGTAAGTACGAGCGCGGCGGCTGCGGCCCCGCTCAGTAGTACGAGCGCGGCGGCTGCGGCTGCGGCTGCGGCTGTGGCTGTGGCTGCGGAGAGTACGGCGGCTGCTGACCCTGATACGGCGGCGGCTGACCTTGATACGGCGGCGGCGGGTGCTGACCCGGCTGCGGCCGCGCGTACGGAGGCTGGCCATTGCCCTGACCGCCGTACTGCCCCTGCTGACCGCTCGACCACGGATCCGCGTAGCCCTGGCCGCCGTAGGCGCCGTTCTGACCCGCGTACGGATCGCGGCTCTGCGGGTTCATGCCTCGCGAGCCGTTCCAGTCACCGACACGATCGCGGCGCTCGGTCCACCAGCGGCCCGAGAACTGGCGGCCCTGAACGTCAAACACGAGGTAACCCTCGCCAGTCAGCGGCGGATTCCCCGGCTCCTGCCAGCGGAACTGCAGCACGTTGCCTCGCAGGTTTCCCCAGAACACGCCCTCGACCCACTGGCCCTGGCGCTGGTAGCTCCACACCCCTTGCACGGCGCCGACCTGAAGACCGCCGCCGCGGTTGTCGGCCTCGATCTTCACGCCGCCGAACGTCGAGCGCCAGATCCCGAGCGAGCTCGATGGATCCATCGCCTGGGGCGGTGGCGGACCGCCCGGCTGGGCGCCGTGCTGCGGCGCGATCATCGAGCCGTTCTGATTGGAAGACGAAGACGCCGAGCCCCCTGCGGTGATGACCGCAGCGAGCAAGGCAACCAGCCGCGTGACATTACCGAGCGTCATCGCCGACCAGTATAGCGCCGTGCCAAGCTCCCGCAGCCGGTGATGTGGTCCGGGTGTTGTCGTTTCCTGGCAACCTGATAGTGTCCCCGTCGCAATCCGTGCGGTGTTCCACACCAGTTGGCACCAGCGGAAAGCGGGCCCATAGCTCAGTCGGTTAGAGCGGCCGGCTCATAACCGGTGGGTCCCTGGTTCGAGCCCAGGTGGGCCCACGCTGAAAAGATGTCGAAAGGCTACGAAGTGCGCGAACAGCTCGTGTTCCTCCTCCAGCTCCAACAGTCCGACGTGAAGGTCCGCGAGCTGGAAGCTGCCGTCACGCAACTTCCCGCGAAGCTCGATCCCCTCCGCCGCGATCTCGCGAAGCTTCAGGGCATGCTCGACGTCGAGCGCGCCAAGCTCACCGAGACCGAGACCTGGCGAAAGTCGCAGCAGGACCAGATCGACCGCGAGCGCGACGCGCTCAAGCAGGCGCAGAACAAGCTGCAGGCGTCGAAGAACAGCAAGGAGTTCGGCGCCGCGAGCCGCGAGGTCGAGAACAAGCGCAAGTCGATCACCGACCGCGAGACCGAGCTGAAGAAGGTCGTCGAGGCCTCGAGCACGTCGGGAAACCAGCTCGAGTCACGCAACAAGGACGTCGATGGCCTGCGCACGGAGCTCGCGAACAGCGAGGCGGCGATGGCCGATCAGATCGGCGCGCTGCAAGCGCAGCTGACCGAGGCCAAGGTCACGCGTGATGCCGCGCGCTCGCAGGTCGAGAAGCAGTGGCTCAAGATCTACGACACGCTCTCGCAGAAGCGCGGCTACGCGGTCGCGCCCGTCGTCAAGGGCGTCTGTCAGGGTTGCCACATGGCGCTGCCGCCGCAGCTCAACAACATCCTCGCGCGGATGGAGAGCATCGAGACCTGCCCGCGGTGTAGCCGCCTCGTGTATCGCAAGGAGCTGCTCGATGTCCCGGCCGCCGCGCCTGCCGCGCCGGCGAGCGAGCCCGCTGCCGAAGTCGCGAAGTCCGACGAGCAGAGTTGACTTACTCGGGCGCCGGCCCCGGCCCGATCCTGGTCGCGGTGATCCGCGCGTGCTCGAGGCACGGCATGCCGTCGCCACGCCGCTCGGCCTCGTCGGGATCGCACTTGTCCTCGGTGAGATCGACGGTCTCGCCGTAGTTGTTCTCCTCGATCGCGAGGACGGTCCCGTCGAGGAGCGCGGTCTCCTCGCGATACCCGAGCGAGCACCGCCCGCCGCTGCCCGACGAGCTCGTGATCACGCCGCGCCAGCCGCCGTCGATCGGCTCGAACAAGCCGCCGAACAAGCCGCCGCTGCTGCCGCACGTCGTGCCGGCCTCGTCGGTGCAGCCTTCGTACGCGAAGTACGACTGGCCGAAGATCTCGTCCTTCTTGAAGAGCAGATACGGCGAGACCGTGACGTCGGCGTCGACGCCACACGGCTGCGATCCGACCGAGCTGTCGACGCGATACACGCCGGTCAGATCGACGGCGTCATCGCCGCCGCACGCGCCAAGCGAGAGGGTCAGAGCTACGAGAGTGGTCCGCATCCGCCGATCGTACCCGCATCGCGGCAGGGCGTGGGAGCCGGCGCGCGATCGACGCCACCGCGGCCGCCGGCAAGCGCTGGCAACTCAGCGCTCGAGGCGGTCGGCGAGCGTGAACAACCGGTCGCGCCGGGTCTCGATGATGTTCGCGGCGGCGCGCGCGATCGCGGCGACCGGCTTCGCGGGTTGACTCGCGAGGAACGTCGACACGTCGACCCCGCCGCCCCACCACCGGCGCGCCATGTCGACGCCCTCCATCAGCGCGGCCTCGCCGACGGTGGCATGGAGGAACGCGCCGAGCGGTGACGGTCCGGTGTCGAAGCTCGACTCGGACGCGCGACCCTCGGCGAGCAGCTTGTGCAGCGGGGGATCGAGATCGGGCGCGTGCTCGAGCGTCGGCAGGAACTGCTCGATGCGCTTCATCGCCGGTCGGTGCGAGCTCTTGAGCCCACCCATGAAGTAGTCGAGCGGGACGTCGCCGCCGGTGACCTCGGCGAGCGCTTCGACGAGGCCGATCGAGTAGAGCTTCGCGCGCAGGTAGCGCACCGCGAGCTCGAGGTTGCCGGTCGTGCGCGCGACGCGGCGTGCGTGGATCTCCGGCCGCGGCTCGCCCGGCCAGTGGTGAAACACGCGCTCGGCGGGCAGCCACGCGAGGAACCGCTCCATCTTCTGGAGCGCCATCCGGTAGTCGCGGACGGTGTAGACCATCGGCGAGTGCAGCGCGGGGTTGCTCTCGGGCAAGAGCTTCCAGGTGTTATCGAGAAAGCGGCCGGCGTCGTTGTCCGCGAAGTTGCCGACGTCGTGGTTGCCGAGCCGCACCGCGCGGCGCACAGCCTCCTCGAGCGTCTCGCCAGCCAGGCCGAGCCGCGCGAGCCTGCCATGCAGCGCGGTGACCGGATCGACGCGAAACGGGATGGTCTGCTCGATGCACGCGACGATGGCGAGCCGCTGCTCGCGATCGAGAGCGTCCTGGAGCTGGATCGCGGCGACCAGCGCGGACGCGAACTCGTTGAGGCCGCTGGTCGGGGTGACGATGTCGCCAACACTGCGGTCGAAGACCGCGAGCACGTCGCTGGTGACTGGACCGGCGGCGCCTGGCAGCACCTCCCAGCCGACGCGGGCCTCGATCTGCGCCTCGCTCTCGGACGGCCGGCGCTTCGCCGACCTCGTCGGTGCGAGCACGCCCGCCAGTTCCTCGCGCATCGACCGTGGCGGTCCCTGGTCGACCTGGATGTAGACGGCGTCGTGGTAGAGCGCCGCGATCACCTCGAGCGGATCACCATGGGCGATCAGATCGACGACGTGGTCGTGGTTGTGGAATTCGCGACCAGCCGCGGACAGCGCCGCGTGGATCGAGAAGCCCCACACCTCGATCTCCTCGGTGGTCGCCTTCGATCCGAGCTGGTGCAACGAGCGCCACAGCGCGTTCACGATCTCGTGTACCGGTGAACGCTGCCCGCTCTCCATGGCCCGGGGCCACGGTAGCACGCAGCGTCGCGCGGCTGGCTCGAGTCACAAAAAAAGGCCCGTACGGCGGAGAGGTCGTTAAGCCGAGTTCTGTGTCTTGGTGACCATTCATCTAGGCCCGTCGTTGCCGGCGGGCTCGAGCGACCAACCCGGAGTCATCGCGCGGGCCACGCGACCCCTGTCTGGTCTTGCTTCGGGTGGGGTTTGCCGTGCCCTCTCCGTCACCGGAGAGGCGGTGCGCTCTTGCCGCACCATTTCACCCTTACCTACCTTGCGGCAGGCGGTTTGCTTTCTGTTGCACTGTCCTGCGAGTTACCTCGACTGGCCGTTAACCAGCACCCTGCCCTGTGAAGCTCGGACTTTCCTCTCGTGACGTCACGTCGACGCCACCAGCGGTCACCTCGACCTCTCCGCCGTACGGGCGCCTGATCGATACCACGTTCGCGGCGTGGCACGCAGGGGTTCGCGCAAGGCCCAGGAATCAGGCGGCGGCGGGGAGCTGGTTGTAGACGCCGCTCTTGAGGTTGCGGCGGATGATGAGCGCCTCGCGCATCACCTTCCACATGTCCTTGAGCGGGTTGATCCGCGAGCGGTTGTCGTCCTTCCACTCGACGCCGACCTCCTCGATGCGATAGCCGCGGCGGCTCGCGAGCGCGAGGATCTCGAGGTCGAACGCCCAGCCATCGATCTGCGCGCGGCGGAACAGATCGCGCGCCGCCTCGGCGGTGAACGCCTTGGAGCCGCACTGGGTGTCGCGGATGCCGGGAACCAGCGAGCGCTGGATCACGGTGTTCGCGAGACGGCTCCACAGCACGCGATAGAACGGCTGCTTGACGTCGGTCTTCGCGCCTTCGGCGTAGCGCGAGCCGATCGAGATCTCGGCCTTGCAGGCGATGATCGGCGCGAGCAGACGCGGCAGCTGCTCCGGGGGCATCGAGCAGTCGGCGTCACACATCACGCGGATCTGGCCGCGCGCCGCGAGCATGCCGCGCCGGACCGCCGCGCCCTTGCCCTTGTTCGGCAGCTGGCGGACGAGCCGGAGGTTCGCGATCCGCGACATCGCGGCCTCGACGACCGCGCAGGTCCCGTCCTTGGAACCGTCGTCGACGACCACGATCTCGTAGCGCATCGGCTGCGCCGAGAGGAACGCGTGGAGGCGATCGAGCGTCGGCGGGAGGCGAAGCTCCTCGTTGTAGGCCGGGACGATGATCGAGAGGTCGACGAACGAGGACGAGGACGAGGACGAGGACGACGTGACTGACGACATGACGAGGCTCCTTCGACACGCCCGAGGGCGGTCAACACACACCCGCAAAAGAGGCGGGCACACCCAAAACGACGACCCAAACGACGACGACGATGACGTCGTCGAACTAGACAGCGAGAGACGCGCGGCCGAACACGAGGCGGCGCTGCGCGGGATACGTCCACACCACGAAGATCGCCGCCGCACACAGGGCCTTCGCGAGCGGATACGGCACGCCGTGATCGACCGCGACGAGCTTCATCCCGAACGCGGTGAGGAACGCGGTCGCCACGGCAACGCCACCGAAGCGCAGGAGCTGCTCGATGTTGACCGGCGAGCGGTCGCGGAACGCGATGTACTTGTTGATCAGGAAGCAGACGACCGCACCCACACCTGCTGCGAGGAACGCCGAGACCGGCACCGACGATGACGAGTGCTCGACCAGGAGGACAAGCGCCATGAAATCGAACACGGAACCAGCAGCACCACCGAGACCGGCAACCAGCATCTGGCGGGGATTCTTCACGAGTCGGAGATAGAGCACCGGTTGTGCCATGCGGCAAACCCGCGAATCTCCTATGCGGGTGTGTCAGCTGTTCGACAGTCAGCGTGCGTCGACAACACCCGCATCCGACGGTTCACCAGGTCCGACCTCCGAAGAACCAGGATCTCCGAGATCGGGCTCGGGAGGCTCGCTGGGGAGCGGCGGCTCGGGCTCCGGTTGGGTACATGTGGGCCGCTGGCGAGGCGTCACCAGGCCGTCCGCGCCGGCGAGCGGGATCGGCGGTGCGCCGTCGAGATCGATGATCGACACGCCCCGATCACCGGCGACCGCGAGCTTGCGATCGGCGACCCACTCGACCGCGAGACCGGCCGCGCCGCGCTCGAGCTCCTGGAGCTGGCCAGTGGCGGGATCGGCGACGTACGCCGCGCTGTTCATAGCGTCCGTGACGCACTCGTCGGAGAGCCGCGCGACGAAGGCGAGCCGTGCGCGGTCGGTCGACCACGTCGCCGAGTTGCCGTCGATCACGCCCGGGCTTGGCACCGCGATCACGCGGTTCGATTTGCCGATCCGGATCGCGCTCGCGAATCCGTGCTCGTCCCAGTCTGCCGTGACGTTCGCGAGCGGTAGGCCGTGCAGCCGCACGCCGCCCGCAGCAGTCGTTGCCGCGATCTCGAGCCACGGTCCCGACGGGCGCACGGTCTTCGGTGGCAACGCGACGAGCTTGTTCTCGTCGTCGACGCGCTGCCACGCGAGCGTGCGCGAACGCGGCTTGACCGGCGCGCCGACCCACACGCCCGGGTTCGCCTTCTGCGCGTACGAGATCGTGATCGGGCCGGCTGCGGAAGATGCGAGCGCGGCTGCGAGTTCGACTGGATGTGCATTGCGGCCGCGAGAGAGATCGACGATGCCGACCGCCAGCGTGCGCTCCTTCGCCAGCTTCGCGCGCTGGCGCGTGACATAGACGATGCGGTTCGTCGCCGCGACCCGCAGCGCGCCGATCACGTGCCCATAGGTCCGGGTCAACCGGTGCCAGCGCGCGGCGTCGGCATCGAACGCATAGAGATCGCCGGCCGCGGTGACGACCACCGCGTGGGCGAGCGCCGTGAGATACGCCCTGCGATCTTGCTCGACGCGACGGCGCCACGCTTCCCCGGCCTGCGTCGTGAGGAAGCTGCGCAGCGCGGGCAGCTCGAGCGAGGCCGGGCCCCACTTGCCGAAGTCGCCGGCGACCGCGAGGTGCAGTGGTGCGAGGAGCTCGTCATGCTTGCCCTGCTTGCCGAGCGCGGCCGCGAGCAGCCACGCAGCCTCGAGGTGCCCGGGGTCGGCCGCAAGTGCCTGGCGGCATGTCGTGACGACGGTCGGCCAGTCCTCGCGATGCTCCGCGGCGCGCGCGATCCGGAAGGCAGGATGGCCACCGCGCTTGCGCCAGCCGAAGCTCTCGAGGTCGGCAAGCCCGAGCGGGCGAGCGGGCACGTCGACGACAACTGCCACATCACGCGGTGCGGCCGCGTCATCGCGAGCGGGCGGCTGGGAGGCCCGGTTGCCGCACGCCGCGAGCACCGCCAGGCACACGATCAGCACAACCCTCACCTCGCGGAGGTAACACGCCTGCCACGGGGGACGGTGTCAACCTTGTCAACGTTTCGGGTTCGTCAGGACCCGGAAGGTTGGCAAAGCTGTCCGGTGGCAAAAAAGCCGAGGCGAACGCCAAAGCTGGCCGCCCATCGCGCTTCCAATCGTTCAGCTCAGCGCCGTCTCGCGCGCGCAGCGCACGAAGTCGCTGGTTCGCGCAGGAGCCCGACGACCACACCAAGATCGCCCGCCGCTTGCGTCATCGATCGGGATCGATCGGGATCGATCGGGATCGATCGCGGATACCTTGTCGCCGCGCCGCTTGTCGCGACGCGCGTTTGTACGCGACCCTCGTCACCGTGAGTCGGCGAGCCGTCGCCATCATTGCGGCGATCGCGCGTGGACCGACGTCCGTGATCTCTCCAATCGTGTCGCCAGGTCGGCTAGGCTCTACGGTTGTGACCAAGCGGCTAGACAGTGATCTCGATTCGCGTCGCGATACGGACCCGGTGGAAACGCCGGAGGAGGCCGTTGCCAATCACCTCGTCGACCGCGTGTTCGCGCCCCTTCCGCGTGCGAAGCCACGCGAGACGGCCGCGCAGGCCGCGTCAGCGCTGCTCGCGGCGAACCGTTCGGTTTCGGCAACGGAGTCGACGGAGACCGAGATCGCGTTGCGCCGCCAGCTGTCACGCTTGCAACGGCAGCTGTCGGAGGCTCAGCGCGAGCTTGCCGACAAGGACGACGAGCTTGCGGGCGAGGTCGAGAAGCGCCAAGCGGCCGGCGCGCTTCACAAAACCTTGGTCGGCGAGTTCCACAATACCCGCGCCGAGGAACTGGCGGATTACCGGGCGCACACGGCGGCCATCGAGGCGCGGCTGATCGAGTCCGTCGCGGCCAACGAATCACTGTCCCATGACCTCCGCCGGGAGCTCGAGCAACGCACCGCGGCGCAAGCCCGCGCGGTCGAGTTCACCACGGCGCTCGACGATGGCCAGGCGCGTTGGATGGCCGAGCGCGGGCTGCTCGAGCAGAAGCACGCCGAGGAGCTCGGTCTCCTGGAACATCGGAAGCGGGTCGCGCTCGATCACGCCGAGGAAGCGATCTCCGCGACCGCGATCCGACTGCGTGAGGCGACCGAAGACCAGCTCAAGCAGCTGCGCGAAGCGCACGAGCTCTCGATCGCGACCCTCCGCGGAGAGCTCGAGCCCAAAGCACTCGAGTCGCACAACCGCGCAGAGGAGTACGAACGCCTGAGGAGCGAGCTCTCCAAGCTGATGCTCGATTTCACCGAGCGCGAGGAGGCGCACAAGCGCGAGCTCGCGCAGGTGGTGGACTCGCAGGCCTCCGAAAGCACTGCTCAGACCCGCGTCCACCAGGCCGAGCTCGGACGCGTCCGCGACGAGCGTGATGCACTCGCCAAGGCTCTCGAGCAAGCCAAGGCAACCGCGGAGCAAGTCGATGGCTACTGGCAAGCAACCTCGAACGAGCTGCAAGAGGCCGAACAACGTCTCCAGGCCGAGCTCGCGGAGACCAAGGAGCGGTGGGCCCGACTCGACGCCGACCGGGTCTCGTCCGAGGAGCTGCTCGCTTCCGCGGCGGAGAACATAGCGGGCCTGATCGCCGAGCTCGCGGCGGCTCAGTCCGAGGTACGACGCAACGAACATGATCGGCGGCGATTCGTTGCTTACCTGGAAGAAGGGCTAGCGTTGCTCGGCGCGCTGCCACCGAGGTCAGAGACCGAGCAGCCAGCTGCTGCCGGCAGCGCCAGATCGGACGAGAGTGGTGGCGCGCCGGCCGATGATGACCAACGTTGAGCTCTCACGCGGATGCAAGCGCGGAGATCGCGGCGATCAGCTCGGGAGACGGATCGAGCAACATCACGCCATACCCGGCCTTTGCGCGGCGCATGACTCGGGCTGAGACCTGGTGGCGCGACTGGGCGAACACGTCCACGCCGGGGAGGTGAAGCTCGAGGGTGATGTTCGTGCCGAGCGCGAGCTCCGTCTGGGTCGCGACGAACAGGCCGGTGGCGCTGATGTCACGCGCGACGGCCGTGAACGCTGCGCCGCCCTCCACGCTGAGCTCGACATCGATCGGAATGACGATACGCACAGGTCGAACCGGCCCGCTGGTGGGGAACGACGGCTTTGCTGGCAGTCCGACCTGTCTGCCCCCGCCCAACAAAGCGCGTGCGGCTGGCGAGATCGTCGCCGCTGAGCTCTCGGTCCCGTCGCTCGACGACGGAGCTGTTGGTGGCTCGCGAACCACGGGGCCGGGCTCGGGAATCGCAGGCTCCGCGCTGGCTGATGACGGCGGCAGCGGCGCGTCAACAGGGCGTGCGTCAACGGCGGGCGCGTCAACGGGGGGCGCGAGCTCCGCGCTCGCTGGAGACAGCGGCAGCGACGCGTCAACGGGGGGCGCGAGCTCCGCGCTCGCTGGAGACGGCGGCAGCGACGCGTCAACGGGGGGCGCGAGCTCCGCGCTCGCTGGAGACGGCGCGTCAACAGGGCGCGCGTCAACGGCGGGCGCGTCAACCGGGGGCGCGAGCTCCGCGCTGGCTGAAGACGGCGCGTCAACAGGGCGCGCGTCGACGGGGAGCGCGTCAACCGAGGTCGCGAGCTCCGCGCTGGCTGGAGACGACGGCAGCGGCGCGCCCTCGACGGCTGGTGGCCGCGCCCACACGACGAAATCGTCGTAGGGCCTGGTCTCCTCGCCGAAGTTCGCGATCACGGCGAGAAGATCGTCCTCGTTGTCCCGCAGCATCGCTGCGAGCTCTTTGGACATGAACGCGCAGACCTCGGGATGATCGGGCACCAGCTCGGCTACGGCGGTGGCGTATGGCCTCGCGGCCTCGACATCCCGCGCGTCTCGCCAGGCCACATCGAAGCCGGTGCGTGACAGATAGACTCGCTCGTCATCGGACAACGTTTGCCCGAGTGCCTCCACGATCAGCGGCATGATATCGACGGTGGATTTCGTCTGTCGCGCATGGGCGAGCAGCAGCTCCCATGATGCGATGTGCCCTGACACGTCGGTCAACTTGGCGCTGTAGGAGTGTTCGAGGCTGCTGCGCAAGAGTCGGAGCGCTAGCCCTGGTAGGAGCCAACGTAGTACCAACTTGGTCGCCGCGGCCCGCACCCTCTCGACGTAGTCGCGGTCGGTGGTCACGGCTTCGAACTCGGCGCGATAGAAGGCTCGTAGCTCCTCCTCGTTCCCACGGGAGATCAGGCGATCTTGGACCAGAAGGATGAAGGCTCCGCCCAAGTTTTGGTTGATCGCCGTCTGTAAGATGTTGCCGTAGATATCGTCGAGCTTGAGCGCTCGCGCGATCCGTGCCGCGTGCAAGTAAGCAGAGGACTGGTTGGCGCGACCGGCCGAGGCGAGCGACATCCACCGTGCCACCTCTCGATGCGGATCTCTGATCTCGCCCCGGACCACGGCCAGCATCGCCTTCACCTCCTGGTTCATCGGCAGCTTGGCCGATGCCTGCGTAAGCGGTTCGAGCGCGAGATCGAGCCGCCCGGCGTCGACCCAGGTCATGCCCGCACTCACCAGGTGCTTGGGGTCGTTGGTCACCCGGAAATCGGCAAGCGCGATCTCGACGAACACGCTGTGATCGCCGACCTCCCGCGCGAGGCGCGCCGGCTCCACCGCATCGATCGTACCGGCACGCCAGGCAAGGAGGTACATCGCGAGTGCCGATCGGCGATCCGGTTCGACGAGCTCGAAGGCGCGCGCGAGATCGAGGGCTCGGGACGCTTGCGACGCATCCGCCGGGTCGGCGATCAACGCATCGGCAAGCTTCGCGAGCGCGGAACGCCAGTCGGCGGTCCGCCAGATCGACGCGCGCACCCAGGTGGCGAGCTGCATCAAGGCACGCTAACAGAGTTGCTAACGCGTTCGCGAATTCCAGCAGAGCCCCGCGGGAGCCGTGGGACTGCCTACCGGGTTGCGATGTTCACGCAAACTACGCTCCCCAACGCGGATCCTTCCGTCGAGGATTCTGGAACAAACCTGCGCCGGCGTTACGCACGCCGCAACACCATCGAGTGATGCTCGCAGTGCGTACGCGCGTCACGCAGCCGGAGCGCACTTGGCGTCGCACCCGAGGACGGGTGAACCGCCTTGCCTCGTGATCGGGTTGGTACCCACTCAGCAGGACTCGTACGAAGCACATTCACCGGCAGCCGTTGCCCTGCTTCCGCCATCCTGATATGAAGCGCCGCTCGTGATGTTTCGCTGCCTTCTGATCCCCGCGCTCGCTGGATGCCAGGGCACCAGCGCGTCTGAGCACGCACCGGATCCAGGGGGCGACGAGGCCGCGATCGTCGCGCGTGATCGCGCGGGCACGGTGGTCTCGCGCGTGCGGCCCGGGCACCCGTGTCGCGCGACGGTCGAGAGCTTCGATCTCCAGGTCGGCGGTCCGCCGCTGGTCGCGCAGCTCGGCGACGATCGGTTCACCGGTGAGCTCGCCGCGAACGGTCTGACGCTGCGCAAGAACGATGCGCCGGTCGCGCGCTTCTACGCCCGACAATTGTTCGATCATCAGGGCATCCCGCTCGTGCGGGTGCTCGAGAGCGGCGACATCGCCGATGGCGCCAGCGCGATCGTGCGTCGCGCGACCGCCGCCACCAACACTGTCACGGTCGGGGACTTCACGGTCACCGGTACGTCCGACCTGGTCCTCGCCGCGATGCTCACCGCTCGCGAGGCCAGCCCCGAGGTACGCGCGCTCATCGCGTGTCACCTCGTTCTGCCGAGTGAACCGAACCGGAAGTTTTAGATGTCCGTCGCGCCAAGCATTCGTAACGTCGCCATCATTGCCCACGTCGATCACGGCAAGACCACGCTCGTCGATGGCCTGCTCAAGCAGGCCGGTACGTTCCGCACCGGTGAAGTCGTCGCCGAGCGGGCGATGGACTCCAACGACCTCGAGCGCGAACGCGGCATCACGATCCTCTCGAAGTGCACCGCCGTCACCTGGAAGGGCGTGCGGATCAACATCGTCGACACGCCGGGCCACGCCGACTTCGGCGGCGAGGTCGAGCGCGTGCTCGGCATGGTCGACTGCGTGCTGCTGCTCGTCGATGCCTACGAGGGCGCGATGCCGCAGACCCGGTTCGTGACCCAGAAGGCGTTCGCGATGGGGCTGCGCCCGATCGTCGTCGTCAACAAGATCGATCGTGCGGGCGTCGACCCGCACGAGGTGATGGACCAGGTCCTCACGCTGTTCGAGTCGCTCGGCGCGACCGACGATCAGCTCGACTTCCCGGTGATCTACGCGTCCGGCCGCCAGGGCTTCGCGATCCGCGAGCTCGACGACGAGCGCATCGACCTCGGCCCGATGCTCGACCTCATCGTCGAGAAGGTGCCGGCCGCCATGGGTGACCCCAGCGGCCCGCTGCTGATGCAGGTCGCGACCCTCGATTACGACGACTACCTCGGCTACATGGCGATCGGCCGCATGCGCAGTGGCCGCGCGAAGGTCGGCGATCGCGTGCTGCTCGCGCACCGCGATGGCAGCAAGGAAGAGTTCCGCGTCCAGAAGGTCCTCGGCTTCCAGGGCCTCAAGCGCTTCGAGCTCGCCGAGGCGCTCGCCGGCGACATCGTCGCGTTCACCGGCATGCAGAACCTCAACGTCGGCGAGACGATCACCTCGATCACGAACCCGACGATCCTGCCGCTCCTCAAGATCGACGCGCCGACGATCACGATGAACTTCCGGGTCAACGACGGCCCGTTCGCCGGCAAGGAAGGCAAGTACGTCACCTCGCGCAACCTCGCCGAGCGCCTGCAGCGCGAGCTCAAGAGCAACGTCGCGCTCCGCGTCGAGGACACCGCGGACGCTGGCATCTTCCGGGTCTCGGGACGCGGCGAGCTCCACCTGACGGTGCTGATCGAGACGATGCGCCGCGAGGGCTACGAGGTCTGCGTGTCGCAGCCGCAGGTCATCCTCCAGACCGACGAGGCGACCGGCAAGACCCTCGAGCCGTACGAGGACGCGGTGATCGATCTCGACGAGAACTACGTCGGGCCCGTCGTCGCCGAGCTCAATCGCCGCCTCGGCCAGATGCAGGAGATGCGGCCATCGGCACCGGGCCGCGTTCGCCTCGAGTACCGGATCCCGGCGCGCGGCCTGATCGGCTACCGCTCGCAGTTCATGACCGATACCCGCGGCACCGGCGTGCTCTACACGCAGTTCGCCGAGTATGGCCCGCAGGGCCCGGATATCCGCACCCGCCAGAACGGCGTGCTGATCTCGAGCGAGAACGGCATCTCGAACGCGTACGGCCTGTACTACCTGCAGGAGCGCGGTCAGATGTTCATCGGCGCGAGCATCAGCAACTACAGCGGCATGATCATCGGCATCCACCAGCGGGATAACGACCTCGTCGTCAACCCGAACAAGGCGAAGAAGCTGACGAACATCCGGACGACAGCCGCCGACGAGAAGCTCGTCCTCGCGCCGCCGCGCCAGCTCACGCTCGAGTACGCGCTCGAGTTCATCAACGACGACGAGCTCGTCGAGGTCACGCCGGCGTCGATCCGGCTGCGCAAGATGGTGCTCGACCACAACGTGCGCAAGCGGTTCGAGAAGAAGCCGTCGCAGGTCGACGACTAACCTTCCAATATCGGGCGGCTCGTTGAGATCTGGATCGAAGAGAAGCAGCGCCCGGCCGCCTGAGCTGTCGCCGTGGCAACATCGCGCCATCGATCGAGTCGCCGAGAGCCGCGTCGGTCGCGAGGTTGTTTTCGGTGGTGGCGCCGCACTCTCGACCCTGTTCCTGCATCACCGCACGATTTCTTCGTGACGCGCGAGCTCGAACCCGCAGAGCTGACGCCGCTCGCAAGGTCGCTCAAGAGCGCGACGATCAAGATCGAGCTCGAGGTTGTCGGGCCTCGAACGAGCCTGGTCCTGCTTCGCGGCGCGAACCAGATCGGTGGCCGAGCGGGGTCTCGAGATCGAGCGAGCTCGCACCGTGTACGGCAGATCCTCGACTTCGTCAGCCGGGCGGGCCGGCAGGCGGTTGAATCGTCGGGCCGATCACAACCTCGACCCCGAGCACCGCTCTGGCCCGACTCGACGACAACTCGGTGCACGCGTCGACGCGACCACGATCGTCGACGATGCGACCGACGTGACGTGCCGTGGTCGAACCGGCCGTTACTCCGGATCACGTGTAGTTTCTTGGCTCTCGCACCTTGCACATTCGGCGATGTGCTACGAGCATCTGCTTCTGAAAAGGAGAGGGTAGATGACGAATCCAAACAAGGCACTCTGGGAAAAGGGCGACTTCACCCGCGTCGCTGCGGCCATGCGCGAGAGCGGTGAGGAGCTCGTTGCCAAGCTCGACATCACGAAGGGGATGAAGGTCCTCGATGTCGGATGCGGCGATGGCACGACCGCACTTCCCGAGGCGAAACGCGGCGCCGACGTGCTCGGTGTCGATATCTCGAGCCCGCTCGTCGCAGCAGGCAACAAGCGAGCGCAGGAAGCAGGCCTCACGAACCTGAAGTTCCAAGAGGGAGATGCGAGCAACCTGCAGGGCATCGCGGATCAGTCGTTCGATCTCGTGGTGAGCATCTTCGGTGCGATGTTCGCTCCGAAGCCGATGGACGTGGCCAAGGAGCTCGTTCGGGTCACCCGACCCGGCGGTCGCATCGTCATGGGCAACTGGATCCCCGGTGATCCGACGCTGATCGCGAAGCTGTTGAAGATCAGCGCGAGTTACTCGCCGCCTCCGCCGGAGGGCTTCATCAGCCCGGTGACCTGGGGTGTCGAGGCCAACGTGATCGAGCGGTTCGGGCAAGCGGGTATCGAGAAGGACAAGATCGCGTGTGAGCGCGATACGTACGTCTTCAACTTCGCAGGTTCGCCGGTCGAGTTCGTCGATGTGTTCCGCCGCTACTACGGACCGACGATGAACGCCTTCGAGGCGGCGGAGAAATCCGGCAAGGCTGACGCGCTTCAGAAGGAGCTCGAGGAGCTGTTCATCTCGTCGAATACGAGCAAGACCGCGACCTCGCTCCCGGCGACGTTCCTCCGCGTGACCGTTACACGCTGACCGAGCTGACGGCTTGATGTCGATGCGACGATCTGTGAGATCCAACTTCGAGTCGCCGCATCACGACGCTTCACTTGATGTTGCGGCTTGCGTACTCGCTCCTCGCTGATCAGGTGACCTGCTTCACGCGGCGCTAGAGCCAATGCCGCTCACTTAGCACTACTGCGTCAGATTATTTGCCTAAAAATCCGGATGGGTTTCGATCGTTTGTGAGATTCCTCGTCGG
>JBKJUF010000116.1:0-4736 GCA_046590445.1 Kofleriaceae bacterium | reverse complement strand
GCATTCGCTGGCTCGCTCCATCTCGGGCCCGCTCGCCAGCATTCGCTGGCTCGCTCCATCTCGGGCCCGCTCGCCAGCATTCGCTGGCTCGCTCCATCTCGGGCCCGCTCGCCAGCTCCAGCGATCGCGCGCGCCACCGTTCGGGCAGGACCCTGGGGTCGTGTACGATGGCCGCGGCATGGCCAAGCTCGACGCCTATCTTCGCAGCATCGAGAAGTTCGGCGCGGCCGGCGCGGTGCTGACCTCCAACCAGCCGATCACGCTGCGGTTCCCGTCGGGCGATCGCAACGCGACGCAGGTCACGAGCCACGATCAACTGGTCGGCATGATCCGCGAGGTGGCCTCGCCGAGCGGCCTCGACCAGATCGATCAGGGACGGCCCGCACGCTTCGAGATCGAGTCGGCCGGCTTCCGCTACGCGATCAGCGTCGCGCCTCGCCAGGGCGCCTGGCAGGTGACGATCGAGCCGGCGGGCGCGCCATCCGCGGTGCCGGCTCCGGTCCCGCCGTCGTCGTCGAGCGGTACGCATCCACGCGTGGCAACGCCACCGCCGTTCGCGGTCGAGCCCGTCGACATGATGATCGAGCGCGGCCAGTACGGCGGCGGCAGCGCTGCACTGGTGCCCGCGACCACGAGTGGCAGCGCGATCCTCGACCAGATCACGCGAGCAGCACGCGGCGCACGCGCGACCGATGTCTTCATGGGCACCGGCATCGCGCCGGTTCATCGCGTCGCCGGCGAGCTCACCGCGCACGGCAACGCGATGGATGCCGAGGCGCTGTCCCGCGAGGTCGGCATCGTCGCGCCGGCGGTCGCGCGTGGAGCATGGGCGGACCATCGCACCGCGGTGTTCGCCTACGGCGACGGCGGCGGACGCGTGCGGGTCACGCTCGGGCGCGATCAACGCGGTCCTACCGCGGCACTCCGCCTGCTGCCCGACGAGGCCCCGGCGCTCGAGCGCCTCGCGATCCCCAAGGCCGGTGAGTGGCTCGGCATGCGCGGCCTGATCGTGGTGACCGGTGGCGCCGGCGCCGGCAAATCGGTCACGATGGCCGCGCTCGTCCGCGTTCTCGGCGAGCGCCAGCGTCGCGTCATCACGATCGAGGATCCGATCGAGGTCGTGCACGTCGCGCCGACGATCAGCCAGCGCGCGATCGGCGAGCACGTACTGTCCGTCCGCGGGGGGGTCGCCGAGGCGCTCTCCGAAGGTGCCGACGCCATCGCGATCGGCGAGGTCACGACGCCGGACGCCGCCAATGCGTTACTCGACGCCGTGCTCGGCGGCCTCCTCGTCCTCACCACGATCGGCGCGCCAAGCCCGGCGATCGCGCTCGAGCGGATCGTGGCGCTCGCCGGGCTCGACAACCGCGACCTCGCGCGCAGCGTCCTCGGCGAGTGTCTGATCGGCTCGATTCGTCCGGCGATCGCTCGGGGCGGCGCGCGGACGTTCGAGACCACGAGCCGCGCCGGCTGACCACCGGCCAAGGCCATTTCTAACCCAGTAGAACCCCACGTGATCCCTTGGGGGGCGCTGTCGATTCACTAGGTGTGGTTTGAATCCCTCTCGGTCGCCGGGATATAAGCAAGGCGAGCCGTGACGGAAGACTACCGCGAAGGCGGCACGCTGATCCTGCAACGCCCACTCGGTCCGTCCGACGGGAAGAAGCCGCATGTCGGCGATGCGTGCCTCGTGAACCTGCACCCGCCAGGTCCCGACATCGGCCGCCGGATCCCGCTTCCCAACAAGCAGTACATCGTCGGCCGCGACGACGACGCCGCGTTCGTCGTCAGCCGCAGCTCGGTCTCGCGTCAGCACGCGCGCCTCTACATGGACGACGAGGCGACGTGGTTCGTCGAGGACCTCAACTCGACCAACGGCACCTTCGTCAACGAGGTGCGGATCAAGCACCAGCAGCTCAACGACACCGACCAGGTCCGGTTCGGCGACGCGATCTACAAGTTCCTGTCGGGCTCCAACATCGAGAGCGCCTACCACGAGGCGATCCACAACATGGCCATCCAGGATGGCATGACGGGGATCCACAACAAGCGCTTCTTCGTCGAGTTCCTCGAACGCGAGATCGCCGTCGCGACGCGCTACGGCCACCCGCTGACCCTCGTGATGTTCGACGTCGATCACTTCAAGAAGGTCAACGACACCCACGGCCACCTCGCCGGAGATGCCGTGCTCAAGGACCTCGCGGGCCGCATCCGCCCCCGGATTCGCCGCGAGGACCTATTCGCCCGCTACGGCGGCGAGGAGTTCGCGTGCGTCCTGCCGTCGACCGCGCTGCCCGGCGGGATCGTCTTCGGCGAGCAGCTGCGCTCGATGATCGAGGAGCGCCCGTGCCATTTCGAGAACCTCCAGATCTCGTTCACGATCAGCGTCGGCGTCACGACCATGCACCGCGAGACCGGCGTCGATTCGGCGACCCTCATCAAGCGCGCTGACGACAACCTCTACAGTGCCAAGCGCAGCGGCCGCAATCGCGTCGTGCCCAGCCTCCAGGACCTGCTCCCGGCATAGGGGACGGTCTCCACTAACTCAACTTACGATCTGCAACCCCGCAGGATCACGAGGTAGAGCAGGGACGGTCTCCACTTGCTCCACTAGCAACTCGCTTGCTAGTGGAGGAAGTGGAGACCGTCCCCGACGTGATACGACGCACGCATGAGAATCGCGCCGGCTCTGGTCGTCCTCGTGGCGTGTGGCTCGGACGGCTCACCGGACGGGCCGAGCTCGCCGGTCGGCGCGGTGCCGGCATACGAGCAGCGTACCGGTGATGCGGCCACTGGCTGGCGCGCGCTGATCGAGGAGGGCTACGTCGGCTGCGGCGTGCCGCTGTCGGCGTATCGCAAGGTGTTCGAGCCAGCACCCGAAAGCCTGCGGCTCACTGGCCGCACCGGCGCGAACGCCGAGATGCCGTACAACATGACCGCGTTTCGCACCGCGGCCGGCATCGAGGTCGTCACGCCGAACTGCCTTCAGTGTCACGCCGAGACGATCGCCGGGAAGCTCGTGATCGGGCTCGGCAACCACACCGCGGACTACACGAACGACGTCGGCGCGCTCGCCGAGGCGGTCGGTGGGCTCGTCGAGGGTGAGCCCGAGCGCGCCGAGTGGAGCCGGTGGCGTGACCGCATCGTCGCGATCGCGCCGTACACGATCACCGCGACCCAGGGCGTCAACTCCGCCGACAACCTCGCCGCCGTGCTGTTCGCGCATCGTGATCGCGAGACGCTCGCGTGGAGCGAGACGCCGCTGATGGAGCTACCGCCCGACATCGTCGTGCCGGTCGACGTGCCGCCGTGGTGGCACATGCAGAAGAAGCACGCGATGTTCTACGTCGGCGCGGGCCGCGGCGATCACGCGCGGATCATGATGACCGCGTCGACGCTGTGTGTGGACACCGTCGACGACGCGCGCGCGATCGACGCGTACTTCCCCGACGTCCGCTCGTACTTGCTGTCGATCCAGCCACCGGCGTGGCCGTATGCCGTCGACGCCGCGCGGGCCGCGACCGGCCGCGGCATCTTCGAGCAGAGCTGCGCGCGCTGCCACGGCACGTACGGCGACCTCGAGGAGTACCCGAACCTGATCGTCGCGGTCGGCGAGGTCGGCACCGACGGCACGATGGCGCTCGGCGCCGGCCAGTTCGCGGATCGCTACCTCGAGTGGTTCAACGAGTCGTTCTTCGGCGAGCTCGCATTTTTGTCGCCGGCGCCTGGCTATGTCGCGCCGCCGCTCGACGGGATCTGGGCAACCGCGCCGTACCTCCACAACGGCTCGGTGCCCACGCTGCGCGCGCTGCTCGACTCGTCGCTGCGCGCGACCTACTTCACGCGGTCGTTCGATACGAACGACTACGACACCTCCGCGCTCGGATGGCGGACGACGAAGCTCGCGACCGGTCAGTCGGAGCCGCCACGTGGCGTCCGCGCGAGCTCGATCTACGACGCGACGGTTCGCGGCTACAGCAACGCAGGCCACACCTACGGGGACGCGCTGTCCGCCGGCGAGCGCGACGCGCTGCTCGAGTACCTCAAGACCCTGTGATCCCCTCGCCACGCCGCTGCGTTCGTGGCAAGCAAGTGACGCTCGGACGCACCAGATGACCGCCGCGAAGACGCTCGAGGATCTCGGCTGGCCGACGCTTGTCGACCACTGGGCGAAGCGCTGCGCGACGCGGCGGGGCGAGGCGCACGTGCGGACGTCGCCGCTGTTCGAGTCGATCGACGACGCCCGTGCCCGCGCCGCGGAGATCACCGAGGCCCGCAAGCTGACGTCGCGCGACGCAGCGTTGCCGCTCCGCTCGATCAGCGATATCGCCGATGCGATCTCACGGGTCCGCAAGTCGGCGGCGCTCGACGCACCCGAGCTCGTCGCGGTCGCGACGACCGGCCGCTCGCTGTCGCGCCTGCGTGCTCACCTCCGCGAGCATGCCGAGATCTCGCCGCGGCTCGCCACCCGCGGCGAGGCCATCGCGGATCTCGGACACGTCTATCACCCGATCCTCGAGGCGTTCGACGCCGACGGCCGGCTCGTCGATCACGCGAGTGACGCGCTCGGTCCGCTGCGCCGCACGCTCGCATCGATCAAGGCACAGCTCGAGAAGTCGATGTCGGGGCTCCTGAGCGACGAGCGGTTCGCGCCGTACCTCCAGGACGCGTACTACACGCAGCGCGAAGAGCGCTACGTCCTGCCGGTTCGCACCGACGGCAAAGGCTTCGTCCGC
>JBKJUF010000088.1:0-3326 GCA_046590445.1 Kofleriaceae bacterium | reverse complement strand
CCGAATTGGTCGTCCGCGCCGGTGTTGGACGCCTTGACGTAGGCCTGTTGGCTCCAGGTCGTGCCCGACCGCGTGAACACGTAGACCGCACCGCTACTAGTCGCGGTGTTGGCGGCCTGGTCGCCGCCGATGCCGGTGGCCGCGCTGTCTTCACCGAGGGCCCCCACCGCGAGCGTGCTGCCATCGGCCGACAGCGCGACGCTGAAGCCGAATTGGTCGACCGCGCCGGTGTTGGACGCCTTGACGTAGGCCTGCTGCGCGCGCGGCGCCACCACCACCACGGTGTAGTCCTGGGTCGAGCCGTCCTCGGCGACCACCCGATAAGCCAGCGGCCCGGAAAAGTCGTTGACCGTCACGCCCGACTGCTGCGGCGCGCCCGTCACCTCGACGCGCGCGCCGGTCGTCGTGAACGTCGCCACCAGCGACGACCGGTTCGTCCCGAACGGCGCCACCGCCATCGCCGTCGTGCCGCCGATCGCCGCGGTCACGTCCGAGGCGAGGCCCGGATTCTCGCTCGCGAGGAACGCGAGCGAGGTGAGCTGGTTCGCCGACGACGCGTCCCCCTGCGCGTCCCCCTGCGCGTCGCCGCCAAGCTCGGGCAGCGACGGGTAACCGCACGACACCATGCACGCGAACAGCGCGACCCACGCCGTGCGCCTCATCAGTAGCTCCCCGTGATCGCGACGCCGACGCGGTCTGCGCCGGCCATCGGTGCGACGACGGTGCCGCTCGCGTCTTGGCTGCGACCGCTCAGGTACAGCCACACCGCGATCCCGACGCAGCCGACGCCCGCGACGGCGAGCCCCTCGGCGGCGTAGCGCTTGGTGTTGGCCGAGCTGTAGAGCGAGTCGCGCCGCGCCTGGTCCGTCAGCTCGGCCTTGGCCTTGTCGTACGTCGAGTTGCCCCACAGCGAGAACCCGAGCGCGCCGCCCAGCAGGGCGACGCCGCCGGCGCCCAGCGCGAGCGGGACGAGCTTGCTGCGATGACCTGCCGGCGACGCCGGTGTCTCGTCTTGTTTTGTCAGTGGCTCGACGGTCGCGGTGACCGCGACAGCCGGCGGCGGATCCGGTTTCGTCGCGCCAAGGTCGCGTGCGAGGCCCCGGAGATCGGGGACGTCGACCGTCTTGGTATCGCCCTCGGGCGCGACCGTGACGTGCGCCGACCATGCGGCCGCGCCCGGCGCGCGGGCCGTGATCGTGTATGTGCCGCCGTCGATCGGCATCGCGCGATTCCACATCACCGCATCGACCCGGTCGGTGCCGCGGACGATCTCGAGGCCGTCGAGCTTGCGGTTCTCCAAGACGCTAATCGTCAGCTTGGACACCCGCGGCTCGAGCCGCTGCGCGCGAGCGAGCGCGATATCGTGCAGCTTCTGCGTCGCCGCGTCGCCGGCCGCGCGGGTCTGGCGCTCGGCGTCGAGGAACAACCCCCACGCCGTCGCGAGCTGGCCGTTCTGCTCGCGACAGCCGGCGAGGTTGAGCAGCGTCGTCGTCGCCGCTTCCAGCTTCTGGCTCTGCTCGAACATGGCGCATGCCTCGGCGAGCTTGCCGGCCGCCATCAGCTTGCGGCCCTCGCGGAACAGCACCTCGGCCTGCGCGCCAGCCGGCTGCGCATCCGAGGTGGCTGACGACGCGACGAGCGCGAGCGCAAGCACGAGGACACATCGGGTCATGACAGCTCCATCAGCGCTGGGTCACCGCGCGGTCGGCAGTCCGTTTTCATCGAACTCGGCAGCCTTCGCGGGACTCTTGGGTTTGGGCGCCGCGGGCGCCGTGGGTTTCGTGGCCTTCGCGTCCGCGGGGCCAACAGGCTTCGGGGTGGCCGCACCGGCGGTGGACTTCGGCGACCGCGGCTTGACCACGCGCACACCCTGGGTGGGTGCCTCCGCAGCCACCCAGCGGGCCCCGCGCACGAGCTCGTACACGTCGCGCCCGAGCTGCCACGACGCGAGGTCGTCCTCGGTACCCATCCTGCCGTCGGGCCCCGCCGAGATCGCGCCGACGACCTGATTCGCCGGCTGCTCAGTGCACGTCAGCCGGATCGGGTGGCCCCACGGGTCGTCGACGGTCATGCCGATGGCGGCGGCGTCGGGGCACGGCGCACCGGGGTGCGCCCGGGACCACGCTACGAAGTGCGCGAGTGCGTCCTTCATCCGAAGCGCGAGGGCTGCCGACGGATCGGGTGGCGCCGGTGCCGGCGTTGGCGCCGGCGCCGCAGGAGCGGGAGATGGGGCCGCACTCGAGGCCGGCTGCTGCGCGCCGGACAATGATCCGCGCACCGCGATGAACGTCCCGATCCCGCCGAGCACCACAACCCCAGCGAGCGCGGCGACGAGCTTGCCGCGCGATCGGTGCGTGACCGTGGGTGGCCGGATCGCTGACCCGGCGGACGTCGACAAAGTCGTCGACGCGACCGTCGGCGCAACCACGGCAACGCGTCCGGCAGGACGCGGCGACTGGCCTTCACTCGAGCCCCGGTCGACCAGCGCGACCAGCGCGCCGAGCGCGCCAAGCGCGGCCGCCAGCTCGGTCCCCGACGCATAACGCCGATCGGGATCTTTCTCGAGGCACCGCGCGATCAGATCGTCCACCGCGGGCGGCACGCCTTCCGCTCGCGTGGACACCCGCGGTGCCGGCTCGCGCAGATGCATCGCGATCAGCTCGCCGGACCCCTCCGCGAAAAACGGCGGGCCGCCCGCGATCAGCGTGAACAGCACGCAGCCGAGTGCGTACACGTCCGAGCGGTGATCCACCAACCCCGCGCCGCGGCACTGCTCGGGCGACATGTATAGCGGCGTCCCCATCATCGTCGAGGTCTGGGTCTGAACGCTGGGATCGCCGATCAGCTTCGCGATGCCGAAGTCGAGGATCTTCGCGCGCTCACCGCCCGGCACCTCAGGATCTCGGACCAGGAAAATGTTCTCGGGCTTGAGGTCGCGGTGGACGATGCCCCGCGCGTGCGCGGCGCCAAGCGAGCCTGCGACCTGACGCATGATGCGCACCGCGTCGCCGACTGCCAGCCGGCCCGTGGACGCGCGCCGCGCGGCGAGCGTCTCGCCGTCGAGCAGCTCCATCACGATGTACGCACTGCCGTCGCTGTGGTGACCGAAGTCGAAGATCTGGACGATGCCCGGATCCGAGATCGCCGTCGCCGCGCGCGCCTCGTTGAAGAATCGCGTGACGACGTCCTGGCGGCCCGAGAACATCGGGTGCAGCACCTTGACCGCGGCGCGCCGACCGAGCATCGCGTGCTCCGCGAGCCAGACCGCACCCATCCCGCCCGCGCCGATCTGCCGGATCATCCGGTACGCGCCGATCTGGGTGCCC
>JBKJUF010000644.1:0-26684 GCA_046590445.1 Kofleriaceae bacterium | reverse complement strand
GTGCCGGACAGCCGGTCAGCGTCAGGTCGCCGGCGACGAAGGCTGCGAGCTGGGTCTCGGCGTTGAACCGACCCACCGGCGTGTCGTTCAGCGTCACGACGCAGCCAGCGACGAGGTCGAGCGCACTGCGCAGCGTCGCCGGCACGCGGAGCACGTAGCTCGCGTTGCCGGTGATGCCGGTGGTGTTGATCTGGGCTTTTTCGAATCCGCTGCCGCTCGAGGTAAAGGTCGCCGCGATCGTGCCGGTGACGTCGATGATCTCGCTGTCGTAGTTGTTGATCGCGCTGACGACATCGGTCGCCGCCGTGATGTTCTGCGCGAGCGCGCCGACGTTGGCGCCGGTCGAGTGGCGCGTGTAGCCGGAGATCGCGGTCGCGCGCTTCTGGCCGCCGACCGTGGTCAGCCCGGTGATCGTGAAGCTCACGACGTCACCCTTCCCTGCCGGCGGGATCAGCGTCGCCGGGTCAACGGAGACAAAGATCGCAGGACCGTTCTGCTCGGCCTGGACCGTGAATCCGGCCGGATCGTTCGTCGTGCTGCCGAGCTGCGGCTTGAGGTACGTCACGGTGACGTTCTGGATCGGGAGGTTCAGCCCGGTGCCATCGGCGGTCGCCTTCGCGTCGGCGATCTGCTGCGACGGCGTGGTCATGCCCTCGGGTGGTGCACCGTCGATCGGCGCGTCGGGCATCTGCCCGTCCACACGCGCGTCGGGCGGCGTCGCGCCGCGAAGGTTGTCACCGCAACCGGCGATGAGAGCGAGCCAGGTCGATGCCAAGAGCACGATGAGTCGAATCCCCATGGTCGACGTTTGTACACCAGCTGCGAGCTGACTTCCGTGACGTGGAAGTGAGGTCGTAATGTAAGCGTGGCTCGAAGCACGTGAGCTGCGACTACTCCTGTCAGCGCCACGCGATCGACGTGTGTAAACCTAATAGGTTGTCGTGCGTGATCGCGCCGGGGCGTGATCGTCCGGTCAGTTGACGCGAGCGATGGCGCCGGGGCCGGCCACGTGATCGATCGTGTGGAGCAGCAGCTGGAGCGAGTCGGTGGGGCGCAGGTTCGGGCGGACCGTGCCGGCATCGGAGAGCCAGTAGATCTTGCGCTCCCACGGGTAGTGCGGCGCGCGCGCGACCACGGCGACCTTCGAGGCGCCGGACTTCTTGGCGTCGGCGATCAGCGCCTTGACCTGGGCGAGCGAGAGCTCCGGGCGCAGGTGAAGCGTGATCGTCGAGCTGTCGCCACGCAACTCGCGAAGCGCGTCGATCCGCTGGGTCGCGCCATAGCGCTGGCCGCCGATCACGACCTCGCCCGTCGCGTTGATCTGCGCCTCCCGCCAGATCGCGGTCAGCTCGGGGACCTCGGAGCTGCTCTGTGCGGCATTACCGGCGACCGGCCAGTTATCGGGAGACGCGTCGCTCTCGAGATCGTGGATGCCGCCGTTCGCCTGCCGATCGAGGCTCTCCCACGTACGAACCGCCTCGTGCCAACCCGGCTCCGCCTTGCAGAGCATGCACGCCGACACGGCATCGCGTACACGCTCGGTCGCGCGTCGCGTCGCGAGTGCCGCGAGCACGGCACCCTGGTACTCGGGGACGACCTGCTTGCAATCGCTGGCGAGCGAACCGCCGCAGAGCCGCAACAAATATCCACGCGGCGTCTCATTTAGCTTCGGATACATCTCCGCCGCGTGGTCACGGCGCACGAGCACCTCGTCGGCGCGAATCTCCGGTGCGAGCAGCGTCGGCCACACGGTCAGCGCGAGCTCTTCGACCTGCTCCGCCATCGGCTTGGCAGCGACCGCCTGGATCGGTGCGAGCGCGAGCACGATCATCTTGAGCTCGGCCTCGTCCGCGACGGAGCGATCCATCCCGGAGCGCAGCGTCCGCACGGTCTGCGCGAGCTCGCCGAACGCGCCGGGCGTGCGAGCGTCAGCGACGAACTTGTCGATCGCGGTGCGCAGTGCCTCGTGGTTGTAGTCCGACGACGGCGTCGTGCTGACCTCGATCTCGGACCGGCCGCACCCGGCGGCAACCGCCATCACCGGCACCATCACCATCGCAAGCGCCTTGATCATCATCGGTAGTACGCCCCAGCTAGCAAGGTAGATGCCCGATCGGCCCATCATATCCAACTTGCTTACACGTGTGAAATCACTCGAAGGTCATGCTTCACGCGTTGTTCACTGCGATCGCACGCGCAAGACACGCCGCGAGCTCGCCGACATCGACCGCCACGCCGAGCGCAACGATGCGTGGCTCCTCGCGGTCCGGCGCCTCGATCGGCTCGCTCGACACCCGCGGACCGACGCGATGCACCGCGACCCAGCCTCGCACCGGCTCGCCACCCCGACGGTCGACGGCACGCAAGATCCCCTTGATTCGCACGTAGTTGGGAGGGAGGTCGGCGAGCTGATCCTCGAGCTCCTCGAGATCGACCTCGCCCTCGACCGGTGTCCAGATGCTGTCGATTCCGTGAACAGTTCGCGCAGCCGGATTGTCGGCATGTCGACAGCTCGCGTCGTGGACGTGCCCGTCATCTTGCCTACTTGGCTGGTGCTCCGCCGGACGCTCGAGCGGGGGATCGCGGAGCACCTGCTCGAGCCAGCTGACGTGATCCTCGGTCGTCCCGGTGCGGACCAGCGCCTGCGCGGTCAACGTCTGGACCTCGGAGGTCACCGTCGCGACCTCGTCGGGTCCCGCGAGCTCGGCCTTGGTCATGAGGAGGACATCCGCGTAGGCGACCTGGGCATCGACCGCCACGGAAACCGGACGCGAGGCACGGAAATTCGTCGCGTCGACGAGCGTCACCACGGCGGCGAGCCGCACGAGATCTGCCACCGGTTGCCGGTCGAGGGCCCACGCGATCGGCAGCGGCTCGGCGACGCCGGTGGTCTCGAGCACGATCGCCTCGAGGCCCGCGTTGGCCTGCACGAGCTCGACGAGCGTGCGATCGAGGTCATCGCCGAGCACGCAACAGACACAGCCACCCGGCAACTCGATCTGCCGGCTCGTGTCGCCCCCGAGGAGCGCACCATCGATGCCGATCGCGCCGAGCTCGTTGACGATCACGCCGAGCTTGCCGGGCTCGTCGCGTGCCGCGCGGCGCGCGAGCAACGCGTTCAACAGCGTCGTCTTGCCGGCCCCGAGGAAGCCGGTCAGTACGAGGAGCGGGACGCGCATTGCCGCCAGCATAGCCCCGGAAGGCTACGCACGCTCGACCACGACGACGCGCCGCTTGCCCGCCGCGGTCAGCGGGATCTCGTTCACGATGTCGACCGTTACCGGCACGCCGGGCAGGTACTTCGTGGCGTGCTCGAACAGGATCCGCTCCTCGCGCTCGGGTAACCGATCGCCGACGTACGGCACGATCGAGATCACGACGCTGCGATCGAGCCGCTGGGTCACGCGGAAGTCGCGCGCGACGTGGCCGATCATCGAGAACAGCACGTTGAAGACGAGGCCGCCGACGGGATTGCCCGCGGCATCCTGCAACGTCTCGGTGACGCGGCCCTGGACCGAGCCGATCTTGACGAGCCCCCGCCCGCACGCGCAGCGATCGTCGGCACGCGCGACGGCTAGATCACCGTTCAAGTAGCGAATCATCGGGCACGCGAGGTTGTGGAGATCGGTCACTGCGACCTCGCCGATCTCGCCGGGGCGCGCCGCCCGCAGGCTGCCGTCGGGCTCGCGCACGAGGATCTCGACGATCAGGTTCTCCATCGACGTGTGGAGGCCATCGTGGAGCTCGCACTCCGAGCCGATCAGCATCGTCTCGCGGCAGCCGTAGGTATCGAAGGCTGGGCCGATACCCTGCTCGATCGCCGCGCGATCGTGCGCGAGCAGACCCTCGGCGCCGGTCAGCACCGGGATCGGGTCCCACGTGCGCAGCCCCTTCGTGTTGATGAACTTCGCGAGCGCCGCGGCGCCCGCCGCATATGCAACCATCACATGCGGCCGCAACCGCTTGATGTCCTCGACGACCTTCGCGAGCGCCGCCTCGCTGCGTGGCGTGCAGTCGATGTAGTAGTCGCGCTTGATCGCGTGATCGACGTTCGCCTTCTGCTTCTTCCACCACGTCGTCGTCGAGCTCGGCGCGACGCCCCAGTAGTGGAGCGCGCGCATCCCGATCTCGTAGCCGCCCCAGCCATAGCCGCGCCATCGGATCGCATCGCGCCAGTGCCGCGACTCGGCGTTGTAGCGGACGGTGACGGGCTGCCCCGAGCTGCCGCTCGTCGTCTTGACGATCGCGACCTCGGGCGGCCCCTCCGCGGTGCGGGTCTCGAGCGTCGCACGCAAGGTCGCGCGATCGAGCAGTGGCAGCTTCGCGAGGTCGTGCACCGATCCGAAGTCCTCGGGGCGCAGATCGCGCTCGTCGAGGATCTCGCGGTAGTAGGCGGTGTGGCGGTACGCGTGTCGGATCAGGCGGCGCAGCAGCCCGACCTGGAGATCACGCAGCGCACCAGCGGACCACCGCTCGGTCTCGCGCAGGTAGCGGACGAGCGGCACGGTGGGACGACCACGAGCGGCTTCGAACGCCGGGAACAGCGCACGTGCGAGTAGCGAACGATACAGATCCACGCTCGTGGAGGCTACCACTTACCCCGCGGCGGGCTTCTCGACGATGACGACCTTTCGCTTGCCGGCCGCGGTCAGCGGGATGTCGTCGACGTACTCGATCGCGAACGGCGCGTCGGGCAGGTACTTCGCGGCGAACCCGTGGATCTTGGCGACCGCGGCATCCGGCATCCGATCGCCGCTGTTTGGCACGACCTTCATGACGACGCTGCCGTCGAGGCGCTGGCTCACCTGGAACTTGCGCGCGACGTGGTCCATCACGCCGAACAGCACGTTGAACACCATGCCGCTGACCGCGTTGCCTCGGCCGTCGCGCAGGGTCTCGGTGATCCGGCCCTCGATCGGACCGATCCGGCTCAGGCCGCGGCCGCAACTGCACGGCACGTCCGCGCGCGCGACCGCGAGATCGCCGGTGATGTAGCGGATCATCGGGCACGCGAGGTTGTGCAGATCGGTGATCGCGATCTCGCCGGACTCGCCGGGCTGCGCGAGCCGGACGCTACCATCGAGCTCGCGGATCACGATCTCGACGATCATGTCCTCCATCGACGTGTGCATGCCATCGTGGGCCTCGCACTCCGACGCGATCAGCATGACCTCGCGGCAACCGTAGGTCTCGAACGCCGGTCCGAACGCCGCCTCGATCTGCTCGCGGTCGTGCGGCCACAGTCGCTCGGCGCCGACCAGCACCGGGATGTCAGCCCACTGGCGCTGCCCGCGCTCGTTGACGAACTTCGCGAGCGCCGCTGCGCCGGCTGCATAGGCGACGATCACCTGCGGCTCGAACTTCACGAGCTGGTGGACCGCGGCGGTCAGCGCCTCGTCGCTGCGCGGCGTACAGTCGACATAGAGGTCGCGCTTCAGCCTGCGATCGAGCGCGATCTTCTGGCGCGCGAGCCAGCTGTCCGACGCAGGACCCATGCCCCAGAAATGCATCGCTCGCATGCCGATGCGGTAGCCAGCCCAGCCGTAGGCGCGCCATCGCGTGGCATCGCGGTAATGCCGCGACTCTGCGTTGTAGCGGACGACGACAGGCTGGCCCGTCGTCCCGCTCGTCGACTTGGTGATCACCGGCAGCGGCGGCGCCGAGGCCGTTCGCGCGTCGAGCGTGAGCCGTACTGTGTCGCGATCGAGAAGCGGCAGCTTCTGCAGATCCTCGATGGTCGTGAAATCCTCGATGTGCAGCTCGCGCTCGTCGAAAAGCTCCCGATAATACGCCGTGTGGAGGTACGCGTGGCGCAGCAGGCGGCGCAGCAGGCCGACCTGGAGATCCCGCAGCGCCTCGAGCGACTGGCGCTCGGTCTTCTGGAGCTGCTTGAGGAGCGGCACCGTCGGGCGCCCACGCGCGGCTTCGAAGGCGGGAAATAAGGCCTTCGCGAGAAGCGGTCCGTAAAGGTCCAGCACGGCTGGTTCCGCGTAACATGCAGCACGCGTGCTAGAGCGACTCCGCAAGAAGAACCTCCATACGTGGCTGCCCGACTACGGCCGCCACCTGATCCGCCGTGCGCGAACGCCACAGCCGAGCGGCCCGAAGCACATCCTGTTCGCGCTCTGCGATCACTACGAACCGCTGTGGGGTGGCGCTCCGGATCCGACCGGCATCGCGCGCGTCGATGCGTGGGCGGAGCGTTACCCGGCGCTCGGCGAATTTCGCGACAGCGATGGCCGGCCACCGCGTCACGGCTTCTTCTTTCCCGGCGAAGAGTATCGCCCGCACTTCCTCGATCAGCTCGCGAAGCTCGCGCGGGCCGGCTACGGCGAGGTCGAGTTCCACCTCCACCACGACGGCGACACCGCCGCGTCGCTCGCACCGCGAATCCGCGAGCACCTGACGACGTTCGCGGAGCACGGCCACCTCTCGAAGGTCGGGGACGAATTCCGGTGGGCGTTCATCCACGGCAACTGGAGCCTCGCGAACGGGCGTCCGGATGGTCGCTGGTGCGGCGTCGACGACGAGCTCGTCATGCTGCACGAGCTCGGCTGCTACGTCGACCTGACGTTTCCGTCGGCGCCCGATCCGTGTCAGCCCGACAAGGTCAACCTGATCTACTGGCCGACCGGCGATCTCAGCAAGCGGCGCTCGTACGAGCATGGCGAACGCGCGCGCGTCGGTGCGTCGCATGCGGATCGGCTGTTGATGATCACTGGACCACTCGCGCTCGCGCGCAAGGGCCTCGGCATGCGACTCGAGAACGGCGCGATCACCGGAAACGACCCGCCGACCGCAGCGCGCGTCGCGACCTGGATCGATCAGGCGATCCACGTCGAGGGTCGGCCCGAGTGGGTGTTCGTCAAGGTCCACACGCACGGTGCGATCGAGAAGACCGCGGCCTCCCTGCTCGGCGAGGGAGGCCGTGTACTGCACACCGCGCTGCGGAACTACATGAACCAGGGCTGGAACCTCCACTACGTGACGGCGCGCGAGATGTTCAACGTTGCCCGGGCCGCGATGGACGGCAAGACGGGTAGTCCGAGCGGCTACTTCGACTACCTCATCCCGCCTCCTCCCATCGCAGGCTGAACGCGAGCGTGCGTGGTACCGTCGAGGAGTGAAGGCTCGCGTCCGGTCTCGCTTGATCGCCGTCGCGGCCGTGGTCTCCGCGTGCTCGTTCAGCGCGAACGTCAGCACCGATGGTGGCGGCGACAGGGATGGCAGCCTCGCCGATGCCCTACCGGACGGCTCGACCATTCCGGATGCAGGTGTCTGTCCGAGTGCCGGACCACCGGCGTGCGTCGGCAATGTCCTGCGTCAGTGCATGACCGCCGGCGCGCCGCCGACCGATACGATCTGCGGCTGGGGTTGCCTGTCTGCCGGCACGCCGCACTGCGGCCGCTTGCAGCCGACCGGCGGGACGCTCGGCGAGGGAGACCTGCTCGCCGAGGCCGGCATCCTCGACAAGACGATCACGTCGGGCGGTAGCACCGTCGTCAACACCGACAACGGCGAGATCACGGGCTACCGCGGATCGGGCACCGGAATCCGCGACGGCATCGAGTTCACGACGAATAACGGCATCGGCGTCTTCAAGTTCAACAAGCTGACGGTCCAGGGCGCGACCGTCACGTTCCGCGGCTCGAATGCGGCCGCGTTTGTCTCGGTTGGCACGATGGACATCAACGCCGTGCTCGACCTACGGGGCGACTGCGCGGCGACCAACCCCGGACCGGGTGGCAACCGCGGCGGTTCCTCGAGCTCGGCGGGCGTTGGCTCTGGCTCCGGTCAGGGCGGCAGCAGCGCGAGCGGTAACAAGAGCAGCGGTGGCGGCGGCGGCGGCTTCGGCGCGGTCGGTGGCGACGGTGGCAACCCTGACAACCTGTCGGCGCCGAACGGTGGTGTCATGTTCGGGTCGCCGACGATCGCGGTGCTGACGGGTGGCGGTGGTGGCGGCGGTGGCGGCGGTGGTGGCGGTCAGGGCGTTGGCGGTGGTGGTGGTGGCGCGATCCAGCTCGCCGCCAACGGCCGCGTGCGGTTCAGCGGTATCGCGTTCGTGTTCTATCCCGGCATCAACGCGGGCGGCTGCAACGGCAAGCGTGGCCTCTCCAATGATTCCGGCGGCGGGGGCGGCGCAGGCGGCGCGATCTTGATCGAAGCGCCGACCGTCGAGCTCGGCGCGGCGGGCCTCGCGGTCAACGGTGGTGGTGGCGGCGGGCAGACCGGCGTGACCGAGGCGCAGAGTGGACAGCTCTCGTCGATGGCTGCGAGCGGCGGGACAGGCGCCGGCGGCCTCGGCAACGGTGGCGCCGGCGGCGCGACGGCCTCCCTCCAGGGAGAAAACGGCAAGGACGGCGATGACTCTGGTGGCGGTGGTGGCAGCGTCGGCTGGATCCGCGTCAACACGCTGACCGGGATGGTTTCGATCTCGAACACCGGCTTCGTCAGCCCGACGTTCGAAGCACCGGGTACGACTGCGCGCCGCGGCGTCGCGGCCGTCCAGTAACTTCAGGGCGGGGGCGCGACGATCGCCACGATCGCGGCGTTCTCGAGGCGCATGCGCGCGGGCTTCTGCTCGTCGTCACGGATGTGCTGGGGGACGCCCTCGACGTCCGAGACGATGTGCAGCTTCTCGAGGACCTTGAGCACGTAGTAGGTGACGTCGATCTCCCACCAGAAGAAGCCCTGGCGGGCCGAGCGCTGGTAGTGGTGATGATTGTTGTGCCAGCCCTCGCCGAGGGTCAGGACCGCGAGGACGGGGTTGTTGCGCGAGTCGTCCTCGGTGCCGTAGCGCCGCGAGCCCCAGACGTGGGCGAGCGAGTTGATGCAGAACGTGATGTGCCACGCGGCGACGAGCGACACGAAGTGGCCCCAGAACAGCGCCGTCGTGCCGCCGATGAAGAACAGCAGCGCGCCCCACGCGAACGCGATGGACAGATCGTGGCGGTCGAGCCAGCGGAGCTCGGGGTACTTCGCAAAGTCCTTGATGCGATCGATGTGCGTGACGTGGTGCTGGCGATCGAGGACCCAGCCGAAGTGCGAGTACCAGAAGCCGCGCTGCCGGGGCGAGTGGGTGTCCTGTGGCTCGTCGGAATACTTGTGGTGGTTGCGATGGTGCGCGGCCCACCACAGCACGCCCTGCTGCGCGCTCGACATCGCGAGCAGCGCGAGCACGAACTGGAAGACCCGGCTCGTCTTGAACGTGCGATGCGCGAAGTAACGGTGGTAGCCCGCCGTGATCGCAAACATCCGCACGAGGTACGTGCCGAGCAACCACACAAACGCAGCCCAGCTCCAGCCAACCGCGATCGCACCGATCACGGCAGCGACGTGCACGCCCCAGAACGGGATGTGCGGGATCCACCGCTTCCAGTCGGACCGATCTGCGACAGCCAGCATGACCAGAGCGTGCCGCAGTGCGGCGCTTTCCGCGCCCACATACAGGTCAGCATTGGTGCACGTTGGCGCCTGAACATGACGATCTTGTGACGTAGCTCCTGCCGGCAACGCCAACACATCGATACTCACGGCCCAGGCGTAGGAATCCCGCGTCGATAGCCCGCCAGGTGTCCGTCGGTGTGCCCCCGGAATCGGCCGTCCGTTGTGATGACCGCGAGCAGCCCCGTGGTCGAGATCCGGCGTCTCTGTCAGCTGGCCCTTAGATCCGGGAAATCCTTCGGGCATAATAGGCCTCGTGTCCATTCCTGCGGGGACGCTGGTCCCCCGCGACGCCCGGGATTTCGGCAGCTATCAGCTCATCGCGAAGCTCGCGACGGGTGGTATGGCCGAGATCTTTCTGGCGCGTCCCAACGGCAGTGGTCACCACGACGTGCTGGTCCTCAAGCGGATCCTCCCGCACCTCGCCGAAGACGATCACTTCGTCACGATGTTTCGCGATGAGGCCGACCTCGCGAGCAAGCTGATCCACAAGAACGTCTGCCACGTCCACGCCTTCGGCGAGTACGCCGGGACGTGGTTCATTGCCATGGAGTATCTCCACGGCGTCCCGCTCTCGCGGCTGATGACGCGGCTCTCGAAGGCCGGCAAGATGCTCGACGTCCGCATGGTCGCCGGCATCATCACGCAGGCCTGCGAGGGGCTCCATGCCGCGCACGAGGCGCGTGGTCCCGACGGCGCGTTGCTCAACGTGGTCCATCGCGATGTCTCGCCGCCGAACATGATGGTCTGCGGCGACGGCACGGTGAAGTTGCTCGACTTCGGCATCGCCAAGGCACGCGGCGCGAACTCGCGAACCCGCACCGGTACGGTCAAGGGCAAGAACGCGTACATGTCTCCCGAGCAGATCCTCGGCAAGCCACTCGATCGCCGTAGCGACGTGTTCGCGCTCGCGATCGTGATGTACGAGATGCTCGCCATCAAGCGGCTGTTCCATCGCGACTCGGACTTCCTCACGTTCAAGGCGATCACCGAGGAGCCGATCCCGGACATCCGCGATCGTCGCCCCGATATCCCGCCCGGAATGCGCGCTGCGCTGATCCAGGCGATGGCGCGCGATCCCAACGGCCGCTTCGATACCGCGCTCGGGTTCAGCAATGCGATCCGCAATTCGGTCGCGACGCTCGGTGGCCCTGCCTCGCCGAATGACCTCGCGCGCCTGCTGTTCACGGATTTTGGCGACGAGATGGCCGCGCGTGACGAGATCCTCAAGGCCGCCGACGATCCGGGTCCGAGCGTGACGAGCGCGCCGGCGGTGCCGCCACGTGCGCAGCGCCGCGCGCCGACCCAGCCGCCACCGCTCCCCACACAGGCCCGCAGCGGCGAGCTCGCGCAAGCAAGGGTGCGGCAGGCCAGTCAGCTGATACCCGCCGTGCCGTCGATGATCGTCCACTCGCCGTCGAGCAAGGTCGAGATGCCGGTCGATGCGGTCGATGCGGTCGATGCGACCCCACCGCCGGCTCTGCCGGCCGGCGTGATCGATCTGTCGGCGAACGTGCCAGCCGATACCTGGATGGCGAACCCCGATACAGATCTGCTCTCCAAGCATCGGATGAAGGGGCTGCTCAACGTCGTGCTCGGGCTGGTGTTGCTCGCCGGCATCGGCGTCGCGATCTTCATGGTCGCCAGCCGGATGAGCCACGACGAGAAGCAGACGGTCCACGCGAAGGCCGGGCCGGCGGGTGGCGATGCCGGCGTGCCGCGCACGGTCGCGGATGCTGCGATCGAGCTCGACGCGATGAACAGCATGTCGAAGGACGACATCGTTGCGATCTCGCGCTTCGGATTCTTCAGCATCGCGGCCTCCGCGAAGACCGCGATCTGGGTCGACGGCAAGCTGATCGGCGATACCCCGCTGACGCGGCTGCCGCTGACGCCGGGGCCCCACAAGATCAAAGCGGTCGGTCCGCGCGGCAAGACCAAGACGCTCAACGTCACGATCTACGGCGGCAAGGATACCGACGAGGGCACGATCTCCTGGGACAAGTAGACCTGCTCGTCGCGGCCGGGCTCGGTCTCGTGCTCGGCGTCGTGACGGGCATGCCGCTTGGCGTCGTCAACGTCGCGATCGTCGACGCCGCCTCCGCAGGTCATCGCCGGTTCGCCACCGGGCTGGGCATCGGCGGCGCGCTCGCCGACGCCGTCCACGCCGCGCTCGCGTTCATCGGCGTCGGCCAGCTCGTCACCGCGCGCCCGGCACTCCTGCGCGGCCTCGCGATCGCCGCGGCGATCGTCATCGTCGGCTACGCCATCGTCTCGTGGCGCCGGCTGCGTGCCACGCCGGTCCGTGGCGGCACCTCGAGCACCGTGGCGCGCGGGATCGCGACCGGCATCGCCCTCACGCTCCCCAACCCCGCCGCCCTCGCCGCCTGGGTGGCGGTCGCCGCAGCGCTGTGGCCCGCCGCATCGACCGCCGCGGCGATCACGCTCGCCATCGGCGTCGTCGTCGGCTCGGCGGGATGGTTCAGCGGACTCGCAGTCCTGGTCAGCCGCATTCGTCCCGATCACCGCGCGCTTCGCGTGATACCCCGCGTCGCGCTCGCGGTCTTCGTCGGCATCGCCGTCGTCGGCGTGGTCCGCGTGCTGTGAAGGGACAGGCCGATGTAGCCTGTCCCCCTCAGGACAGCGGCGCCGGACGGATGCTCGTGATGTGCAGGTTCGCTTCCGGGCTCGTCACGATCTGCACGCGATCACCGGTCGAGAACCGCGGCACGAGCTCGGGCGGGCCCTGGAAGTTGAGACCGTCGAGGTTCTCGACGTCGAGGTCCTCGCCCTCCTCGTCGGTGGCGCGCTCGATGTCGAGCTGGATCTTCGCGACCTGACGCGGCGTCACGTGCTGAAAGCGGGCGGCCAGCGTGTGCAGCTCGATGCTGCGGATGGTTCCCACCACCCGCATGCCCTCGTCACTGCCCATAGCCCATCGTAAACCGAGGCGCGGGCGGAAACGTTGGCACGAGTGGTTCGTTTGTGAGCGAGGGGGTCTGCGACAGCGCCCGATGCCACTCGTGCGATAGCCGCCTACAGGCTGGGCTTGCTCGGACGTACGGATACGCCACCGATCTCGATGCCGTGCATCGCACGCGCGGCGAAGATGCAAGGCTCGCTGCCTTCGCACACGAGCTCGTGATGACTCCCGGCGGCCTGCACGAGCTCGTCACCGGGCTGGTGCACGCGGCCACTGGCGGCATCGCGCAAGCGCCCCTGGAGGACGACGCTGACCTCGTCGCCGACGTGGCGGTGCGACGGAAACACGGCACCAGGCTCGAGGCGGATGAATCCGCAATCCGCGGCGGCATAGGCAGCGCCACCATCGAAGTGGACGAGCGCGATGCCAGGCATCTCGAGCGTCCACGATGCCGGACGCTCGATCAGTGCGAGCAGCTCGCGCGCGCGCTCGACGCTGACGTCGAACAGCGATGCCATGCGCGACGTGCGCGACTCGAAGCGGCCGCCGCCCACCGACGCGAGCAGGCGCGCCTTCACCTCGGGCCCCGGCGACTCCGGTACGACGAGGCGTTCGGCCGCGCTCTGGTAGCTCGCGAGCTCGACGGCGAGCGCCGCATCCCTGACGATTGCCTGTTCGACGATGGTTGCCTCGTCAGCCTCGAGGATCCCGAGGGCATAGAGCGGCAACAACTCGCGGATGTCGGTCATGACGGCTCACTTCCCGGCGTGGATCCCGGCGCAAGCTGACCTCGCAAGCGGTCGAGCCCGGCGGCCATCCGCGACTTCACCGTGCCGACGGGGATGCCGATTCGTTTGGCGATTTCGCTGCAGGAGAGGCCCTCGAAGTACGCGAGCTCGAGGACCTGGCGCTGATCGGCACCGAGGCCAGCGAGTGCCGATCGCACGCGGGCATGGTCCGGGCTGGTCCGGGCCCTGTCGTCGACGAGCGCCTCCAGGCCGGCGTCCCCGGCGTTCCGCGATACCCGTGCGGATTTCTGATGATCGAGGGCTCGGGAGCGCATGCGGATTGCCAACCAGGTACGAACCCGCCCGCGCTTCGGATCAAAATCTTTCGCGCTTCGCCACGCCTCCAAGAACACGTCATGTAAGAGGTCTTCGGCCTCCCGGCGCTCGCGGACGATGCGCATCGCGAGGCCCAGTAACAGCCCGCAATGGCGCTCGTAGAGCTGGGCCAGGGCATTGCGGTCTCCGCGCGCTATCGCGGCGACCAGCTCGGCATCGAGCTCGGCGTCGTCGCCTGGCGGCGGTTCGCTGCCCATGCGGTGGGACCGTATCACGCCTTTGGTCTCGTGACCTTGCGCCGGCGATCGTGGCCAGGTAATGACCGCGGGTGGCAGACCTGGTCTCCGTTCGCGAAGCGATCCGCGCTGCCGCGAGCGATCGGACCTGGTCGCAGGGGGTCACGCTCGCACGAGACCAGCGCGTGGTAGGTCGGCGGGCGACGCTCGGCGAGCTCGAGGTCGAGGTCCGGGTCCCCGGCCGGCCGACGCCGTTCGAGGTGATCCTGCAGCCCGACCACGCCGAGTGGGAGTGCACGTGCACGAGCCGCGAGGCGGTCTGCTCGCACGTCGTCGCCGCGGTCCTCGCGTCCGAGCAGGCAGGCGGCGAGCTCCCACGTCCGGCGACGGCCGGCGCGACGCTCCGCTACGTGCTGGGTCCGGCCACCGGCGGCATCACGGTCCAGCGCCAGCTCGTGCGCGGTGACACGGTCGAGCCATTCGTCGGGTCGCTATTGTCGCTCGTCGGGACCGGCAAGGCCGGCGGCATCGCGACGATCGAGGCCGATCTCACCGCCGACAAGCTCCTCACGGTCCGCGCCGGAGCGATCACGGGGGACCGCGTGGATCGGCTGCTCGTCGCGCTCGCCGAGGCGCGCGACGTGCGCTGGCTCGAGGATCCGATCACGACGAACCCCGAGCCGGTGTTGCCGCGCGCCGTCGTCGACGACATCAAGGGCGGCGTCAGCGTGAAGATCGATCGCGATCCGATCGTGCGCGACGTCGTCGCGATCGGCCTCGTCCGCACCTACGACGATCAGCTCCGTCCGATCGGCGCGATCGATCTTGCCGGCCCGCGGATGGAGAACCTGCCGCAGTCGTTCAACGTCCCGCGCAACGCGTATCCCGAGCTGATCGGCAAGACGCTGCCAAGCCTCGCGCAGCGCATCCTCGTCGAGATCCGCGCGCAGTCACTGCCGAAGATCGGCGCCCGCGAGGAGCCGCGGATGGCCTTCGACGTCGAGCAGGAAGGCGACCGCATCCGCGTGTTCCCCACGCTCGTCTACGGCGATCCACCGCGCGCGCGCGTCGACGGCGGCCGGTTGGTTCATATCACCGGTTCGCTGCCGGTCCGCGACGAGGACTCCGAGCGCCGGCTGACCCACCGCCTGCGTGACGAGCTGAACCTCGTCCCCGGTCGCCGCATCGAGCTCGCAGGCCGCGAGGCGTTCGCGATGCAGAACGGGCTCGCCTCGTGGATGCGCTCGGATGCGCGCTCCGCGAACTCCGCGAAGGCCGTGCTGCTCGACGCCGAGATCAAGATCGATGGGGCGAAGCTCGACGTCACGCTGACCGGCTCCGGTGGTCGCACGGCCTCGGTCGGCGCGGCACTGCGCGCGTGGCAGGCCGGCATCGACATGGTGCCGCTCGTCGGTGGTGGCTGGGGCAAGGTGCCGATGACGTGGTTCGATCAACACGGCAGCCGGGTCGCCGATCTGCTCGCGGCCCGCGGCGACGATCACAAGGTGCCGCTCTACGCGCTCCCCGATCTCGCGCGGCTGTGCGAGGAGCTCGACGAGCCGCCGCCGCCCGAGCTCGATCGGCTGCGCCCGCTGCTCGATGGCTTCGCCGGCATCCCGGTCGTCCAGCCCGAGCCCGGCTTCGTCGGCGAGCTGCGCCACTACCAGCAGGTCGGCATCGACTGGCTGACGTTCTGTCGCAAGGCCGGCCTCGGCTGCGTGCTCGCGGATGACATGGGTCTCGGCAAGACGATCCAGGCGCTCGCCGTGCTCGAGCGCGGCAAGAAGACACTCGTGGTGTCGCCGACCAGCGTGCTGTTCAACTGGCTCGCCGAGACCCGCAAGTTTCGTCCGGACCTCGAGATCTCGACCTACCACGGCGCGCGGCGCGTGCTCGATCCGAGCGCCGACATCGTGCTCACGAGCTATCCGATCCTGCGCAACGACACCGAGGAGATCACGAACATCGCGTGGGACACCGTGATCCTCGACGAGTCGCAGACGATCAAGAACCCCGACAGCCAGGTCGCGCGCGCGGCGTACCGGCTCAAGGCGGCATGGCGGCTCACGCTCTCGGGCACGCCGATCGAGAACCGGCTCGACGAGCTGTGGAGCCAGCTCCACTTCACGAACCCCGGGCTACTCGCCGGCCGCGCCGACTTCGCGGATCGCTGGGCAGCACCGATCTCGGCGGGCGACGCCGCGACCGCCGCACGGCTGCGCGAGCGGATCCGACCGTTCGTGCTGCGCCGCATGAAGACCGAGGTCGCGCGCGAGCTGCCGCCACGTACTGACGCGGTGATGTACGTCGAGCTCGATGATGCCGAGCGCGTGACCTACGACGCGATCCGCGCGGCGACCCAGCGCGAGATCGTCGCGTTGCTCGAGGCCGGCGGCGGCGTGATGGCCGCGCTCGAGGCGCTGCTCCGACTGCGCCAGGCTGCGTGCCACCCCGCGCTGTTGCCGGTCGCGATCCGTGGCGTCGCGGCACCGCCGTCGTCGTCGAAGCTCGAGCGCCTGCTCGGTGCCCTCGGGGACGCGGTCGCCGAAGGCCATCGCGCGCTCGTGTTCTCGCAGTGGACGTCGTTGCTAGACCTGATCGAGCCGCACCTGAAGGAGGCCGGCTTCGGCTTCGTCCGCCTCGATGGCTCGACCGTCGATCGCGGCAGCGTCGTCGGCGCGTTCCAGGCCGAGGGCGGCCCGCCGGTGATGTTGCTGTCGCTCAAGGCCGGCGGCACCGGCCTCAACCTGACCGCCGCCGACCACGTGTTCCTCGTCGATCCCTGGTGGAACCCCGCGGTCGAGGATCAGGCGGCCGATCGCGCGCATCGCATCGGCCAGGACAAGCCCGTGATGGTCTACCGGATGGTCGCGCGCGACACCGTCGAGGAGCGCATCCTCGAGCTGCAGGCGCGCAAGCGTGCGCTCGCCGATGCGGCGTTATCCGAGGCCGGTGGCGCCGCGGCGATCACCCGCGACGATCTGCTCGCGCTACTCTCGTAGCGTGCGCCTGCTCCTGATCTCCGTCGCGATCGCCATCGGCTGTGGATCCTCGAAGCGCGAGCCGCCTGCGGCCGAGCTGCCATCGAAGCCGAATCCCATGGCCCCGGTCTTCGACGCGCAGCCCGGCGATGCTCCCCCACCGCCCGGTGCCCGGCTCGAGATCCGTGCCGACCGCCGCGTCGAGCTGTTCTCGATCCTTCACCGGCTCGCGGGCAGCCCGGAGTATCGCCAGTCGGGCGCGACCGCCTACGTGACCGCGGTCGACGCCCGGTTCGGGCCCTTCGCGAAGCATCCCGCCGTGCTCGCGACCGCCGCGCTACGCGCCAAGGGGATCGGCCGCGACGCGCCGATGTCGCTCGCGGTCCACCTCGACGACCAGCGCCAGCTCGCCAGCCCCGAGGCCCTCATCGTGCTCGAGCCACGCTGGAAGGGCATCGACCTCGCGGCGTACCTCGCGCAGGTTCGCGACTTCGCGATGGTGACGAAGCTCGATGCGTTCTTCGACGAGCACCGCGGGCTATACGAGCAGGACGCGGCGAAGCTCCGCGCGGTCGTCGACAAGGAGGACGTGATCGGCTGGTTCGATCAACTGTTCGGCAAGCGTGCGAATGCCCGCTACACCGTCGTGCTCGGCATGCTCACCGGCCCTGCGAGCTTCGGGCCGCATGTGGTGCTGCCCGACGGCACCGTCGACAACATCCAGATCCTCGGGCTCGGCGCACCCGACGCACCGCCCCAGACGCCCGAGGAGACCGTCGGTCTGCTGGTCCACGAGATGGGTCACTCGTACATCAATCCGCTGTTCGCGCACCATCGCGCCGCGCTCGAGCCCGCGGGCAAGGCGCTGACCGCGCTCGTCGCGGAGCCGATGCGCGCGCAGGGCTATAGCGAGTGGCCGACGATGCTGAACGAGTCGGCGGTTCGCGCGCTCACCGTGCTCTACCTCCGCGATCGCCGCGGCTTCGATGCCGGCGCGGCGGCCGCGCGTGCCGAGCTGCGCGCCTCGTTCGTGTGGATCAACGAGCTCGTCGAGGTGTTCCGCAAGATCGGGCGCGACCACGCCGGTGACGTCGACGGTGCGATGCCACAGCTCATCGCGTTCTTCGACGGGCTCGTGAAGCAGTACGGCGGCGCGCTACCGAAGCAGCCGTTCATCGGCCCGGTCAACAACGCGATCCAGGGCGAGCTCGCGATCATCCAGCCGGCGACCGGCGACGCGGCGGTCCATCGCTACGCGCGCTACATCCAGGAGCGGGGGTTCCCGTCCGCGGCGCTCGTCGTGGCAGGGACCGACACGCTCGAGCGGACGGCCGGCAAGAACCTGCTCGTGTACGGCAGCCCGAAGACGAACCCGGTGACCGCGGCCGTCGCCGAGTGGGCGCAGTGGAAGATCACCGAGGACGGCATCGAGCTCGGCGTCAAGAAGTTCCCCGGCAAGCGGCTCGTGCTGATCGCGTGCTGGTTCCGCCGCGACGATCCGACCCGCGCCGTGGTCGTCTACGCGAGCGCCTCGGACGCCGACATCGTCAACATCAACGCGATCCGCCACGGCGCGTACGACTGGCTCGTCGCGCAGCCCGGCCCCAGGGGCTATGTCATCGTCGCCCAGGGCAACTGGCCGATGTCGAACGGCGCCTGGGTCCCGCCCTACTGATCCCCTGCAGCTCACTGCAGCGGTGACAGCCGCAGGATCTTGCCGTGGACGTCGCCGCTCGCGTCGTCGATCTGTGGATCGATGAACAGCCGCGTGACGGCGCTGTCGCGGAGGCCGCTGAGGACGTCGTCCGACAGTAGATTTCCGGCGTCGAGTCCGACCGCGAACAGCGCCTCGCCGTTGCCCATCGCGAGCGCGAACGTCTCCGCGGCCTGCCCGGTCGAGAACAGGAAGCCGTACGGCCGCCGGCACCACATGTCACTGCCATTGGAGGTCAGGTACCAGATGCGCGGGGGCAGCAACTCGACGAGCTGCTGCATGGTGACGTCCTCGGACATGGGCGTGACCTACCACGAAACGCCGAGCGTGATAGCGTTCGCGCATGGTTCGCTCGTTGATCGTGCTCGTGCTGCTGGGGCTTCCGGCGTGTGGTCCCGGAGCCAAGGGTGGCCCGTCGATGAACAACAAGATCGGCGGTCCCGAGGTCGCCCCGCCGGTCTCGCCGGTGGTGTCGGCCGACATCATGGCGCGCGACCCGATCGCGAACGATGCGCAGGTGAAACACATCCTGATCGGCTGGAAGGATCTCGCGGACCAGTACCAGGGTCGGATCGACAAGCGTGCTGCCGCGCGAACCAAGGTAGACGCCGAGACCGAGGTGAAGTCGCTCGTCGGGCAGCTCCGCGCGGGTGCCGAGTTCGACACGCTGATGAAGTCACACTCCGAGGATCCGGGGAGCGCGCAGACCGCACGGCCGTACACCGTGACGCCCGACGCGCAACTCGTGATCGAGTTTCGCCAGCTCGCGCTGCGGCTCAAGATCGACGAGATCGGGGTCGTCGAGTCCGACTTCGGGTTTCACATCATCAAGCGGCTGTTCTAGCGCCAATGCCACACGTAGCGACGCGTTCGCAAAACGCTTTTCGGTTCCAGATTGGCCGCCAAGGCGCCAAATCGCCAAGGGTTAGACCACTTCCGCTCTCTCGTGCTACCGCCGCGAGCACGCTCTCCTGAAACCAGCCACACGTAGCGACGCGTTCGCAAAACGCTTTTCGGTTCCAGATTGGCCGCCAAGGCGCCAAATCGCCAAGGGTTAGACTTCCGCTCTCTCGTGCTACCGCCGCGAGCACGCTCTCCTGAAAACAACCCTTGGCGTGCTCGGCGCCTTGGCGGCCAATCTGGCGAGGGTGTGCGAGGACGCAACGAGCGATGCCGCTAACGTCAGCGGCATTGCTTCTAGCGCACGAAGGTGTGCGGGCGATCGACCTCGCACGCGAGCCACAGCGCGAGGTTGCGGCGCTCCTCGGCGGACGGCTTCATGCAGTCGGTGCTCGGCGCCTCGCCCGGCTCGGCAGGACATCGCGCGGGCGGCATGAACGCGTTCTCGGCGTTCGGGCCGTGACCCGCCTGCGCGTCGATGTGGTTCGCCACCTGGAGCACGCCGAGCAGCGAATCGAAGTCGTGAAAGAGCGGCGCGCCGTTGCGCATGCTGCGCGGCAGCGTGCTCGCGTGGCACTGCGTGCAGTACTGCTCCATGAACGGCTTGCCGAAGTTCTCGTAGGTCAGCGTGTTCGGATCGGGGCTCGGGCACACGGTCTCGGTCGGCGTTGGCTCGCCGCCGCCGTCGGGGCCGCACGCCGCGAGCGCGCACCACGTGATCAGGCACATGATCGGGATCGATAACGCGGTCTTCTTCATCAGCCGGTGCTCCTAAAAGCGAAACGACGTCTCGACGACGCCGCGCAGGGTGAAGGGATCGCCGGCGATGCCGACTTGCACGGTGGCTGCAGTCACGACCGGGCCGGCCGTCCACGCGACGCGCAGGCCGCCCACCACCCGCGTGGTGCCATCCGCGGTCGGCACCGCGCCGCTGGCCCGGGCGCCGGCTCGGAGCTCGCGTGCGAGGTCGAGGTCCGCGCTCGCCGACCACGTGACCTCGGAGTTGTTCATCGGATCGACGATCGGTCCGGCGCCGTGGCCGTGGTCGTGACCGTTGCCGAGTGCCTGGCCGTAGCCGACCGAGCCACCGACGGTGACATCACCGCGCACGTGGCTGCCCCACGCCGCCGGCATCACCATGACGTGTCCCATGCCGAGGCCCTCCTGGCGGTCGCCGGTCGGGGCCGTCACCGCGAGCGCGACGCCCGCCTGTGACGTGGTCGTGCGGACGAGCGCGATGACGCCGTGCACCATGCCATCGCCGGGGCCATGGAGCGTCTTGCCGTTCTTGGTGACCTGGTAGTACGGCATGCTCGCCGACACCGCGAGACGTGCGCTCGACCACCGCGCCGCCGGCGAGATGCCCTGGTAGTCGCCGCCGTAGAGCATGGTGTCGTACGCGGCCACGGCCAGTGTCAGGCTCGCGGTGAATGCCGCCTCGCCACCGACGTCGGCATCGCCTGCATGATCGTGCTCGGCCATGGCGCGGCCCGATCCCGAGGACAGGATCCCGAGGACCGCGAGCGTGCCGAGGCGTGATGGCAATGTCATGAGCCACGTGACGAGATAGCCGGAAGCGATCGCACGCAGCACGCGCGATCGTCAGGACGCGAGCAGTCGCGTGGCGGCTAGGACGGCGCGGCGGGTCGACGCAGCGCCGGTGGTGCGTGCGGGGTGTCGAAGACGTGGACAATCGTGGTGGTGGCGCGCGAGGCCACGGACGCGCTGAACGGAGCGGGTGGCGCGAACGCGGCGAACGTTGGGGTCACGATCGCCTGCTGCGTGTCGTGACAGGCCTGCATCGCCGGCTGGCTACCGCCGGACTCGTCGTGATCGGGGCACCGGCAACGATCGGGATCCGGGCAGCAGCAGGAATTCTCGATCGACACGAGCTGGAGCTGTGCGACCGGCAGCGCGAGCGCCAGCACGCAGGCGACGATCGTCGTCGAGAGCGCTGCGAGCATGCGGCCGATCACCCCTCCATTTGTGCAGAGGGATCGCGGGCTGTCAACGTGACGATCGCCGCAGGTTAGCTGGCGGGCTCGAGGATCTGGCCGCCGGCGATGATCGAGCGCCGGAGCCGGCGCAATCGGACGTGATCGCCAGTCACGATGACCGCGGTGATCACGCCGCCGGCCGCGAGCAGCACGAACAGCACGTGCGTGAGGTGGAGGATCGCGAGGACCAGCGAGATCCACGACAGGAAGTCGCGGCGCACGGCGTACGGCAAGTAGGTCGCGAGGAACGCGAGCCACGGCGGTAGCTCCTTGGTCGCGATCGCGGTCGGCGCCGCTGGGCGCAGGCGCACCGTGTTCGGCTGGCGGCCGGGGACCACGTCGAAGCTGCCGACGTAGTCCTGGCTGTTCGCGGAGCCGACCGCGACGATGATGTTGAAGTAGATGCAGTACATCGCCCAGACGTAGGTCACGAAGCCGACGGCGATCATCGCGAGCCACGGATCGAAGCCGAGGTCTCCGAGGTAGTGCGGGCCATACGCGAGGTGGCAGTGGTAGCCGAGCGCGACCATGTACGCGATCGACGACGCCTCGTCGATGATGGTGTCGAGCCACGCACCGAGCCGCGACGACTGCAGCTTGATGCGTGCGATCTCGCCATCGCAACAGTCGAAGTACTGGCCCGACAGGATCACCGCGGTACCGGCGATCGCCATGCTCGTGCTCGCATGCGCGGTGAGCCAGCAGCCGAACGCGACGATCGCGGCGACGAACAGCGACACCTGGTTCGGCGTGATCGGCGTCCACACCAGCAGCTTGGTCAGCGGCAGCGAGACCGGACGGTAGATGTAGCGGGTCAGCGCGTTGTCCTGCGGCTTGACGAGGATGGTGTAGAGCAGCCTGGTCGCCGCGCGACGCTCGGCAGGGGTGCCAATCGGATGGCGCGCGACGGTGCCGTGCGGGACGCGCGTGGTCGCAGCCTTGGCGATCGCGGTATCGGACTCGCCGCGCGCGAGCCGGGCGACGAGGTCCGTCGCGGCGGTGCCAGTCGCGAGGATGGCACCCGCGTACGCGCCGTCGGGGCCCACCGCGATCGCGAGGTCATCGTGGTCGCGGACGCTGTCGCCGACGCGATCGCCGAGGCGATCGCCGACGCGATCGATCAGCGGAGCGACGAGCGGCGTGTGGACGAGCTGGTCGGCGCGGATCACGAGCACGGGCCGCGTGCTGCGGAAGTCAGCGAGCGCCGCGCGATCACCGTCGACGATGTGGATGCGCTCGGCGCCGACCCGGCGGGCGACTCGCACCGCACGCTCGCGCGCCTCGAGCCCGGCGATCCGGACGCGCGACGTGGCGTCATCCGCGAGGATGATGGCGTCGAGGGCGTCGATCGCAGGCACCAGCATTTCTCTCTACATGCAGGCGATGCCGGCGCCAAGCATCGTGGCAACTACGGCAATCACCGAGAACGATGAAGGGTGACAGGATTTGGTCAACGACTCGCGATGCTCCCGGCTGACCTGGTGAAACTTCGACAGATCCGGCCGCCAACTGCCCGGAATTGCCCGTGCATGCGCCTTGCACTCGCACGCGGGTCGTGAAGGCCGTGATCCTTGCTGCAGGTAGTGCGCCGCGGTTGCACCCGCAGTCGGATGGCACCCCGAAGACGCTGCTCGCCGTCGGCGGCGTGCCGATCCTGCGTCGCACGATGACGACCCTGATGCGCTGTGGCTACGACCAGTTCGTGATCGTCACCGGCTATCTCGACGGTATGGTCCGCGACGCGGTGACGAGCTGGTACTCCGGCGTCGACGTCGTGTTCGTCATGAACCCGGACTTTCACACGACGCACAACGCGTTCTCGCTGCTGCTCGCGCGCGAGCACCTCGACCGCGACGGCTTCCTGCTGCTCGACGGCGATGTCGTGTTCGACCTCGACGTGATCGAGGAGCTCGTCGACCGCGGCCCCGACTGCCTCGCCGTGCGATCGGTCGGCGAGATCGGCCTCGAGGAGGTCAAGGTCACGGCCGACAACCAGGATCGCGTGCTCGCGATCGGGAAGCACGTGCCCGTGCGCTCGGCGATGGGCGAGTCGGTCGGCATCCAGCTGTTCTCGGCGGCGACCTCGAAGCGACTGTTCGAGATCCTCGACTCCCGCGTCCGCATGCAGGGTCTCGTCCACGAGTATTACGAGGCGACGATGCAGCAACTGCTCGACGAGGGCGCCACGCTGTACGGCGTCGACATCGGATCGATGTACGCGAGCGAGATCGATACGATCGAGGACCTGGTCGCCGCGAACCAGCGCCTCGCGCAGCGTCCCGCCTTCGACGTGAGCTTCGATGGCGTGCGGCTCGCGGTGTAACTCCCGCTGGCAGTCGCTCACAGGCGTGACGGGTGTTGCGGCCACAGGCGCGAAGACCATTTGCGTGTTCTGACCGCGACGTTCGCCCCGCTCGCCAGCACGCGTCACGAGGTTCTCGTTGTCACGCAGACCGGGGGTTGGCTAGGATGCGGTCATGAGGTTGTTCCCGCTGCTCGCCGTGATCGTGACCGGTTGCGCGAGTGCGGGCAGCGACGGAGGAAACCCGGGCACCGACGGCAACCCGGGCACCGATGGCAGGACGGTCGATGCGCGCCTCGTCGATGCCGCGCCGCTGGTGGACGCGGCGGTGATGGCGACGTTGTCGCAGACCACCAACACCACGATCGCCGCGGCGAACTCGGTGACCTGCAGCAACAACGGCGAGTCTCGCGACAACAGCTGGTATCGCGTGTTCTCGCCAGCCGAGCACGGCGTGATGAACCGCCCGTTCTACATCAGCAAGGTCACGTTCGCGATTCAGGAGTCGAAAGGCTCGGTCGCGGTGCAGGTGAAGGTTGGCACCTACGCCGGCGCGCTCGGAACCACGACGCTGAACCTCGCGCAGATCACGCCGCTCAACGCGGCGACCGCGACGGTCCCGCCGACCACGACCGGGGTCAGCGTCGACGCGCCGATCGTCGCGACGATCCCGGCGAACACGAACTTCATCGTCGAGGTGTTCTCGCCCGACCTCGCCGGTACGACGAACTACAACTTCATCGGCGCGTCCAACGGTGGCCAGACCCGGCCCGGTTACATCCGGTCGACCGCGTGCGGCTTCACGAATCCACAGAACATCGCGGCGCCCTCGACGACGCCGAGCTACCCGGGCTTTCCGAATTCGCACATCCTGATCGCCGTCAGCGGTCAGTACTGATCCCGACCCGTGCGTAGGCTGCACGGCGATCGGCGGCGATGTCGTCGAGCACGGCGACGAGGCTGGCGTGGCGCGCGGTCACTGTCGCGTGGTTCGCGCGCGCGATGATCTCGGCGACGTCCTCGCGCGGCGGTGCGGCGGTTCCGCCGAGGATCTGCGCCTGCAATGCGAGATCGGCGACGACCTGCGACTCGCGGATGTCGGCGAGCAGCGCGAGCGGCACGAGCTGGAGCAGTGGATCGGGCGAGCGCCGCACGAACGGTACGAGGCGCGCGGGGGAGGCGAGATCGAGGTTCGCCTCGGGGTGAAAGTGCGCGATGCCAGCGCTCGGTGCGAGCGGGATCAGCTGGTCGCGGACCTCGCGGATCACGCTCGGCGGCCCACGCAGCTCGGGCGCGACGATCATCGCGACCCGCATGCGCGGCTGGGCGAGGAGTGCGCGGGCACTCGCGACCCACTCGTCGATCGTCGGCACGCCCCACACGATGCCGATGGCGAGCTCCCCCGACGTCCGGGCGGTCCTCGCCCACGGGCAGAGGTCGTACTCCTCCACGATCTCGACCAGGTAGCGGTCGAGGATGCGGCGGACTTCGGCTGCCTTGGTCGGTTCCATCGGGCGCAACCCATGTAGCTACCACGTGTCATGTTGAAGGAGTGAAGACCGCATGGCTCGTGGCCGGGGTGCTGGCGTGGACGGCGACTGCCGCCGATGCCGGTGTGCTCGCCGACGCGCTCGCGAAGCCGGATGCCGCGACCGTCGCGAAGCTCCGCGGCCAGCGTGACGATCTCGCGGCGCGCTGCACGCTCGGCGCGGTCTACGCCAAGCGCAGAGACCTGTCGCGAGCGCACCTCTACCTCGAGGGGTGCGTGGATGCCGAGCTCCCCGACGACATCGCTGGGGGCATCGCGAAGACCACGCGCGAGGTCAAGAAGCTGCTGCGCGACGGCGACCTCTCGCCGATCGAGATCGTGACGAAGCCCGAGGGTCTCACCGCCGAGATCTCCGCGTTGCCCGGCGAGACGTTCACGACCCCGGCGACCGTGTGGGTCAAGGCGGGCACCTACGAGGTCAAGGCGACGACCGCCACGCAGACCTTCACCGCGCCGGTCACGGCCGGCGTGCGGAGCCGCGCGATGGTCGTGATCGAGACCACGCCCAAGCTGAAGCTCACCGCACCGAAATCCGGCACCGCGGACTTCTCCGACGAGAATGCCGCCGAGACCCAGCAATCGGGACCACCGCCGGCGGTCAAGCGTCCGTCGCTCGTTCCCGACAAGTACAACAAGAAGACAGTCGCCACCGCCGGGTTCCTCGAGGACCCACTCGCGACCCGCGCGACCGTGGACAGCTCACCGCGTGGCTACTGGCTCGGCGTCCGCCTCGGGGCCGGCATGTTCGACGACGGTGACGCCGACGCCCGGATCGGTGCGGCCGTCGCGGCAACCGCGCGGTTCGCGATCGGCGAGCGGGCGTTCATCGCAGCCCGCCTCGACTACAGCCGCCGCGGTGGAGACGGTCCGGACACGCTCGACACCGCGGGTGCGAGCGGCGGGCTCGGGCTCACCCTTGGCGATGCCACGGTCGCCCTCGCCGTGATCGCCCAGCTCCGCGCCGATCTGCGGTTCGCCGACACCCGCGCGATGCAGCCCGTCTCGCGTGCCGGCGCGAGCGCCGCCGTCGGCCTCGACTTCACGCTGCCCGCGACGCCGATCACCGTCGGCCTGCGCATCGAGCAGGGCCTCACCGAGATCGTCCCTGGCTCCCGCGATCGCGCCTTCCTCGTCGAGCTCGGCGTCGACTGGCGTTAGCCTGTCCCCTCGATCTGCAGGCCGTGCTCGGGGTCGAAGCGAGCGATGCGATCGGTGCGCGGGATGGCGGCCCAGTCGAAGCTCGCGACGAGCTCGCGCGGCGTGAGTGGAGCCGGCGTCGGCGCGAGGTTCGCAGCGTGCGCGAGGATGCCGCACAGCGAGGGGCCATCGTGGCGTGCGCGCAGCGCGGTGAACGGAATCGAGCCGTGAAGCTTCGCGAGCTTGGTGGCGGCAGGCTCGAGCAGCAGGAAGTGATGGCGATAGCGTGGCGTCGGCAGCCCGAGCAGGCGCTGGAGCACGACCTGGGTGGCGGTCGACGGCGCGATGTCGCGGCCGCGCACGACGTCGGTGATCGCGGCGTCGGCATCGTCGACGACGACCGCGAGCTGATACGCGATCACCCCATCGCGGCGTCG
>JBKJUF010000253.1:0-6605 GCA_046590445.1 Kofleriaceae bacterium | reverse complement strand
GCAGCCACCGCGGAAGTCGCTGGTGATGTCGGCCTTGTACATCTCGTAGAGCTTGCCGGCCTCGCGATCGAGGACGATCAGGTGACAGTCGCCGCCCGAGACACACGCGTAGCCCGGCTCGCCCTCGAGGTTCCCGAGCGCGGGCACCGGCACCTCGGCCTGCTCGCAATCGGGCGAGTAGAAGTAGTCTGTCATCGGCGTGAACGGGCGGCGCGGCGTCGTGGTGTCGGCCTCGAGGACCGCGAACGAGAAGTCGATCTGCAGCCGATTGCCGCGGCCCCAGCCGCCCGCGGATCGCAGCCCGGCGATCATCGCGTCGCTGTCGGCCGCGAGCGGGGCGTCCTCGATCACGCGGTTGAAGAACATCGATTCGCGGAAGTACGGACCGCTCTCGCCGGCGCCATCACCGCCGCCACCGCACGCCGCGAACAGCAGTCCGAGCACGACCTTGCCTTGCATCACGGCGTCTTCCTGCACGACGCGTGCGTGGCCGGGGTTGCAGGGCCCGAGATGGAGCGAGCCAGCGCACGCTGGCGAGCGGGGTTAGCCCGGCGAGCCTCCCTCGATCCGTGCCCGGGCGCCCATGGCGTGCGCCGGCGCGACAGTCACTTCGAGCGGCGTAGGTAGTAATGCACGCCGCGCTGCGGATGCGAGAGCCGGATCGAGAGCGCGCCTGCCGATGGCGGCTGGACCTTGGCCGCGAAGCGCCGCGCGGCATCGATCGGGATCGAGATGCCGGCGACCGCGGCGGACCAGCCTGGCAGCACGGCGCCGCGGACGTCGATGTCCCCGGTCCATGGCTTCGCGTTCAGCGGCGACTCGATATAGACCTGCGGCGCGGTCTGATCGAAGTCGATCTTCATGGTCGAGACCTTCGGCTGCTTGACGCCGTCGATGTCGAACCAGTACGTGTACTCGCCTTCCTTGAGCTTGCTGCCGGGGACGATGACGGATGGCTTGCGCGTGTTGAACGTCTCCTCCTTGCCGGCTTGCGCGAGGTGCAGCTTGAACGAGCTGCCGCGGCCCTTCGCGTTGACCTGCAGGCTCGGGATCTGGCTCTGGTAGGAGATCCGCCACGTGCGGCCGTCGGCATCGATCGAGTTCTGCGGCGGGATCTTGGGGAGCGCGCGCCGACCGTCATCGCGCACGACGACGATCCGGCCCGACGCGACCGCGCCTCCCTCTCCTGCGCCGGTCGTGCAGCGCAACCGGTACGCCCAGCCGCCCGGAGCGACCATCAGATTTGCGGCTTCCTTGCCCGAGCTGATCTTGGCGGTGCGGAAGCGCGCGTCCCTGTCCATCTCGATCACGCCACCGCCGGGACACTTGTCGGCGAACTGGAACTGCACGGCCGTCGGCGGCCGCGGATCGTGGATCGTCAGGCTCTCGCCGGCGTCCATGCGGAAGTCGAAGTAATTCGGGATTGCCTCGACGACGCGGATCGTCCCCGCCTTCGCGAGCGTCGCGGTCTCGCCGCGCGTCATCGCGAGCTCGCTGCCCGAGGCACCGGCGAGCTTGCCCGAGCCGCGCGCCATCGTGATCCGCGAGTCGCGTGCGCTGACGCCGAGCCGAGCCTCGGCAGGTGCCGCCGCCGTGCCTTGCAGCGCGAGCGAGCCGCCCGGCAGCTGGACCGTCGCATCGCCGGCCGACGCGACGCGCGCATCGCCGAGCTCGACAACAAAGCCGAGATCCTCGGCGATCACGACGCGCGTGCCGCCACCGAGATCGAGCGTGGTCCCACCGGAGGTCAGCTTCGCCGACGAACCGGCGCCGATCCGAAGCTTCGCGCCCTTCGGCAGGTTGCCGGCGCCAACGTCCAGCGCGGTCCACTTGGTCTCGCCGGGGAGCTGGATCTCGGCGCGCTTGCCCGTGATCTGGGCGGCGACGGCACTGGCATCCGCAACCGGTGCGGCAGCGGACTCGGCCGCGTCGGCGATGGCGACGACCGCATCGCTCAACGCTTCGGCCGGCACGCCGGCATCGACGACTGCAGTGACCGCGACGACGAGCTCGATGTCGATCGCCTTGCCGACGACGAGCTCGATGGTCTCGCCACTCGCGGTCGACACCTGGGCGGCGCCGATCGTCAGCTCGACGGTACTCTGGCCGTCCGGGTTCGCGGTGATCCGCACGGTGCCGTTGCGCGACAGCTTGACCTCGCCGATGTCGAAGCCGTAGTCGCCGGTGCCGGTCAGATCGATCGCGCCGACCTCGACCGCGATCTTGCTGCTCGTGTCGGTGCCGCCGAACCGCAACACGGTGTGCGGCTGCATCGCGATCAGCGCGCCGCCGGCGATCTTGAGCTGCGCGCCGCCGTCGGCGGTTCGTGCCGCGTCTCCGAGGAAAAACTCGACGCCGACCTTCACGCCTTGCCAGTCGATCCTCGCACCGGGCCCGCCATGCTGGCGCTCGATCGGACCATCGGCCTTCATCAGCTCCGCGATCGCCGAGCTCTGCTTGCTGCACGCCGCAGCGAGCACGATGCAGAGCCCGAGCACGGCAACTGCGCGCACGCAGCTACTTGCGAAGCTCGAAGTTCTTGACCGCGACGCCATTGGGATCGATGACGACGTCGAGGGTCTGCTCCGTGAAGCCCGGCGCTGTTGCCTTCGCCTTGTACATACCTGGCGGCAGATCGATCGACACCGTGCCGTCCGCGGCGGCGGTCGCCGTCGCGCCACTCGGCTCGATCGTGATGGTGCCACCCGGGATCGGCTTGCCGGTTCCGGCCGCGCGCAGCACCGCACGGAGCTGGCCCGGTGGCAGCAGCGGTTCGAGCACCAGCTTGGCGACGGCGTTCGGGCCCTTCACGAGGGTCAGCGTCTGAGTTGCGGGCTTCTTGCCCTCGACCTCGACGGTGAGCTCGCCGATGGTGTCGTCGAGGTTCGTCGTGCCGGCGACCGTCTTGCCGATCGGCAGCCGGGTCACCGTGTAGCTGCCCTTGTCGTCGGTGGCACCGGTACCGGAGTGGTTCTTGAGCTTGACGGTGACCTTGGCGCCGACAACGGGCGTGCCGGCGTCGTCGTTGATCGTGCCAATGACGTCGGCGTACTCGATGACCTCGACGTCAGACAAGTTCAAGTTCTTGGTGACGTGATCGTCGCTCGCGCCCCGGCGCGTGCCGCCGAACCGACCCTGCAGACCGATGCCGCCGGTGATCGCCGGCTCGTACGCGATCAGCGGGACGTGGTTCATCATCACGTCCGCGACACCGATACCGGGGGCCTTCGCGACCTCGACGAAGGCCATCAGTGACCACTGATCAGTCAGGTGTAGCCCGCCGTGCACGCCGCCGCGAAGCAGCGGTCCGGGCGCGCCGTCGCCGATGAAGAAATCGATGCTGGTCTCGGCGCCGACGAACGCCTTGCCCGTGGGGACCGTGACGTGCGCGCCGCCGACGACGGCGTGAAACTCCGACACGCCAAGCGAGATGCGATCCGCAGCCGATAGCCGCTCGGGCTCGTCGACGGACTTCGCGCTGTTGTCGAGCCGGAACCCCGCGTTGAAGCTCAGGGTGCCGGGCCCGGCCTGCAACGACACGAGCCCGCGCGCCTCGACCGAGATCGCGGATGCAGCGACCGACGGCGCGTTCTTGCCGGGGACCCACACGCCCAGCTGACCGCCGACCGTCAGCGACCCCATCAGCTTGCCGGCGCGCACCATCAGTCGTGGATCACCGACGTAGCCGTCTTCCTTCTTGCCGTCGCTCGCCGGTGGGACTCCGAAGTGACGGTCGTAACGGCCGTCGAAGGTCAGCGCGACCGTGAACAGATCGGTCGGCGCGTACGCGAACGCCAGGTTCCCGACGCCGCGCCCGAACCGATGCTCGGCTCCAGCCTGCTCGGGCAGAAGCCCGCTGCGCCAGCCGAAGCCGCCGAGCGTCGCGACCGAAACCGTTCCGGCCGGCAGCGTCAGCGCACTCGCGGCGTGGAGCCCGCCCGGTAACGCACCGTAACCAACCTGGAGCAGCGGTGCAGTCACCTCGACGTCCGCGGTCGTCCCGACCTCGGCCGTCCCCGGCTGAGCGAGCGCAGGCGCCGCGATCAGCGTGCACAGGCAAGTTGCTCCCCAGCGACCCATCACCGAAAAGTGTACGCGGTTTTCGCTCGCCAATGCCACCGCCCGGGCACTCACGAACCGGGCACTCAGAGCGGTCAATATCGCAGCCACCGCACCATCTCGCGCACGCTCGGTCGCTTGCCATACATGAGGACGCCGACTCGATAGATCTTCGCCGCCGCACGCACGACCAGCGCCGTCGACAGGATCAAGATCCCGAGCGACAGGGCAACCTCCCCGAGCGACGCGCCGCCGAGCACGTAGCGCATCGGCATCAGCAACGGCGACCAGAACGGCACCATCGTCATCACCGTCGACGCCGTGCCGCGCGGGTCGCTGCTGATCACCTGGAAGCAGAGCACGCCGATCACGAGCAGCATCGTCACGGGCATCTGGACCTGCTGGGTCTCCTGCTCGGACGACACCATCGCACCTACCGCCGCATACATCGCAGCGTAGAAGAAGAAGCCGATGACGAAGTACGAGAGGACCACCGCGATCTCGGCGAGCTCGAGCGCAGGCAGCGTCGGGCCGGCACCGGTCACGCCGAACATCCCGAGGATCTCGCTGCGGTATGCGAGCGTGATCGCGCCCATCGTCAGCCACACCGAGACCTGGACGAGGCCGGCCGCGCCGACGCCGAGGATCTTGCCGGCCATCAGCGAGCGCGGCTTGACCGCGGCGACCATCAGCTCCATCACGCGGCTCGTCTTCTCCTGGACGACGCTACGCATGACAGCCACCCCATACAGCGTGATCACCATGTAGAGGATGAAGCTCAGGATGTAGCCGACGAAGAACGCGGCGAGCCCGGAGGTCGCCTTCGTCGAGCCGGTGTTGAGCTGCGACAGGAAGTTCGGGCGCGCGAGCAGCTTGTCGAGCGTGTCCGGCGAGATGCCGGCGCGCCGCCCACGCTCGCCCTGGACGACCTTGCGGACGCTCTCCTCGAGCATCATCGCGACGATCTGGCTCGACCCGTTGTCGCCCTCGTAGATGATGAATTCGCCGTCGAGCGCGAACTTCGGGATCACGATGAAGCCGTTGATCTCGTTGTCGCGGATCCGCTGCTTCGAGGTCTCGTACGGCGTGTCGGGCGAGACGATCTTCGGGATCCAGCGCATGCCGCGAAGCTCGGCCGCGATCTGCTCACCGAGCGCGCCCGAACGATCGACGATCTCGACCTTCGCGCCGACGACGCTCTTCGACGCGATCAGCGCCGGGATCACGATCATCGCAACCATGAACACCGGGCCGAGTAGCGTCATCGCGACGAACCACTTCGACTTCACGCGCTCGAGCAGCTCGCGACGGGCGATCACGAAGGTGTCACGGACGGTCTTCACGGGGTCTCCTCGATCTCCTTTGGGCGGCGTTCAGCGACCGCGGCGCTGTCGCCAACCTTGGCCACGAAGATCTGGTGGAGTGTCGGCGTCACGATCTCGAAGCGGCGCAGCGCGACACCTGCCGTCACGAATGCCGCGAGCAGCTGCGGCGGCGTCGCACCGTCGGCGAGCCGGACCTCGTAATCGGCATGATCGCCAGCGAGCGGCGGCCGCTTCTCGGCGACGAGCGCGCGATCCTGGATCACGAGCTCGGCCTTGTCGCGGGCGATCTCGTCAGCGACCTCGATCGCGATCAGGCCGTCGAGCGCCGAGGCGCGCTTGATGTCACGCAGCTTGCCGTCGAGGACCTTCTTGCCGCGCGCGATGATGCAGACGGCATCGCAGACCTTCTCGGCCTGCTCCATGACGTGCGTCGAGAACAGCACGGTGCGGCCCGCGTTGCGGATCTCGTCGACGACGTCGCGCAGCACCTCGGAGTTGATCGGATCGAGGCCGCTCCATGGCTCGTCGAGGATCACCAGGGCGGGCTCGTGGATCAGCGCGGTCGCGAACTGCACCTTCTGCTGCATGCCCTTCGAGAGGTCCTGCACCTTGTTCTTCGTCCACTGCGAGAGACCGAGCCGCTCGAGCCAGGTGCCCGCGCGCTTCTTGGCCTCGGCGCGCGACAGCCCGCGGAGCTCGCCCATGAACTCGATCATCTCGATCACGCGCATCTTCGGGTAGAGCCCGCGCTCCTCGGGCAGGTAGCCGATGTGCGGCGCAGATTCGGCGCCCGGCCTCAGGCCGTCGAGGACGGTGATCGTCCCGTGGTCGGGCGCGATGATGTCCGTGATCATGCGGAGCGTCGTCGACTTGCCCGCGCCGTTCGGGCCGAGGATCCCGTAGGCGACGCCGCGCGGCACCGTGAACGAGACCCGCTCGACGGCGATGTGGTTGCCGAACTGCTTCGTGACCTCGTTGACGACGAGCGCGTTCGAGGACGTCACGCGGCTGCCGGCCTCGCCGCGGGCCACGCGTCGGGCCCGAGGATCGCCCGCTCGAGCACGGCCATCCGCACCGCGACGCCCCAGCTCACCTGGCTCAGGATCACCGCGCGCGGACCGTCGGCGACCTGCGGCGACAGCTCGACGCCGCGATTGATCGGGCCGGGGTGCATCACGATCGCGTCGGGCTTGGCGTAGGCCAGGGTGCGCTCGGACAGGC
>JBKJUF010000054.1:0-4644 GCA_046590445.1 Kofleriaceae bacterium | reverse complement strand
TCCGAGCGAACGCCTGGTGATGCGCGTGAGCGGTGCTCGCGTCGGCGATGTTGCACGTCCGGTCGCGACGCCCGGACCTCGACTTCCCACGCGTCGGCTCGGCCTTCGCATCCACGGCGCCGGCCCCGCGACGACCAGCACGATCCTGGTTGCAGGCGAGCCTGACGGAGGCGAGGCCGCGTCGTGATCGATCGATCCACACCCCTTGGCGCTTTGGCGCCTTGGCGGCCAATCTGGGGCTTCTCGTACGCGTAGTCGTCATCGGCTGGCACGTCGCTCATGTCGTTGCCTCTTCTTCGATCGTCTTGCCCTGCGAGGCCAAGTATTCAGCCATCGGAGTCGTGCCGGCGTCGCCGAGTGTCCACGCCTGGTCGCGCGGTGCGAGCCGGCGGATCACGCCTTCGACGTGATAGGTGATCGCGCGGTACTGCTCGGATCGCGACCGGGCGACTGGCGGCGTCACGCTGCCACCCTCCGCGCCGGCGCCGAGCTTCACGATGTCCTCGTACGACAGGTATGGCCCGACGTGCGCTGCGACCCGCTCGCCGCGCCTGGGCAGGTAGCGGCCCTTCGGCATCGCGTCGTGGGTGCCGGCCAGGTACATCGGCAGGATCCCGCAGCGGTTTGTCATCGCGAGGTAGCCGAGCGACGGCTTGAAGTCCGCCATCACGCCGGTGTCCGAGCGCGTACCTTCGGGGAAGATCAGCAAGATGTAGCCGTCGCGGATCACCTCGCCGGCGAGCCGCAGGGATTCGCGGAGCGAGCCGTGGCGCTCCATCGGCACGAGGTTCGTGAAGTTCTCGAAGTACATCCGGCGGATCGGATCGTCGAAGAAGTAGTCGCGGGCTGCGAGGGCCACGAGCGCGTCGCCCTGCTCGCCGAGCGCGTACTTGACGAGGCCCGTGTCGAGGTGGCTCGCATGATTCGCCACGACGATGTAGCCGCCGAACGGCGGGACGTGCGCCGTGCCATGGATTCCGGTCTCGAGAACCCGCTCGTAGAGCGCGCGCATCCCGCCGCGCAGCGCCTTGCGACCGAGCGTGACGACCGGGCCGGGGACGTCGATGTCGTCGGCCTTGGCGGCTTCGGCGTCGCGCGCATCCTTTTCGCGCTTGAGCCGCTCGCGCTTGGGCTTCTCGCTCCGCGCCTTGGCGCCCAGGCGGGCGACCAGCCGCTCGACGTCGGCGACGGTCTCGAGACCCTGGAGCTCGCTCGGATCGGGCAAGTTGATGCCGGCGGCCTCGAGCGCGACCGCGAGCTCGGTGAACATCAGCGAGTCGAAGCCGAGCTCGTCGAGCCGGGTCTCGGTCGTGATCACGCCGCGCTTCTTCTGGCTGACGTCGGCTAGCAGGTCGTGCAGCCACGCACCCGACTCGACTGGCTGACCCTCGCCGAGCTGACGCGCCTGCGCCCCGCCCTTCGCAGCGCGCTCGAGCCGCTGGAGCTCGCCGATCACGTCGCGGCGCCTCACCTTGCGGGACGCCGTCTTCGGCAGGTCGTGATCCCAGAGGTGCACGATCTTGAGCCGCTTGTAGAGCGGCAGGCTCTTGCTGACCTTCTTGACGTGCTCGCGAACCGCCTCGCGGACGTCCTCGCGGCCGAGGCGACGATCGCCTCCGTCGTGGTCGTAGTCCGGCACGATCAGCGCGGCGACCGTCTCGTGACCGGCCTCGCCCGCCGGGAGCCCGACGACCGACATCTCCTTGATGTACTTCGAGTCGCGGTACGTCTCCTCGAGCTCGTCGGGATAGACGTTCTCGCCGGACGGCCCGAGGATCATCTCCTTCTTGCGACCGACGATGAAGACGTTGCCGTCACTGTCGATCCGACCGAGGTCGCCGGTGTGAAGCCAGCCGCCCTGGATCGTCTGCGCGGTCGCCTCGGGGTTCTCGAAGTAACCGACCATCACGTTCGGGCCCTTTGCGATGATCTCGCCGACGCCACTGGCATCCGGCGCGTCGATCCGGACGTCGATGCCGGGCAGCGCGCGCCCGACCGAGCCGGGCACGGGCTTTTCGCCGGGCCGCATCACGGTGAGCACCGGCGAGGACTCGGTCATGCCGTAGCCCTCGTAGAGGTTGAAGCCGAGGCCGCGGAACGCCTTGAGCGTTTCGGCAGGCAGCGCCGAGCCGCCGCTGATCAAGAGGCGCATCCGGCCGCCGAGCTTGCGGTGGACCGGGAAGAACAGCACCTTGCCGGCGCCGACATCCCACGGCAGCTTGTCGCGCACCGAGCGGTTGAAGTCGACGATCGTGTCGAAGACCTTCTCGACGATCACGCCGGCTTCCGACACGTTCTTGAAGATCTTGCGCTCGAGCAGCTGCCACAGCGCCGGCACGCCGACCATGCCGGTGACGCCCTCGTCCTCGAGCGCGCGCTGCAGCGAGTCCGCCTCGAGCTCCTCGAGGTAATCGATCGACGCACCGTGCATCAGCGGCATCAGGAAGCCCGCGGAAAACTCGAGCGTGTGATGGAGCGGCAGCACGCTGAGCAGCTTGTCGTGCTTGTAGAGCATGAACAGCGACGACAGCTTGCTCACCATCGAGGTGAGATTCTTGTGCGTCAGCATCACGCCCTTCGGCGTCCCCGTCGTACCCGACGTGAAGATCAGCGACGCCAGCACGTCGCCCTTGAGGTCCGGGTAGACCGCGCCGACCGAGACATCGGGCTCGGTCAGGAGCTCGTCGAATGCGAACACCCGGGCGTCACCGCCGAGTTGCCCCAAAAGCCAACCGCCCAGCGCGGGGTGTGCCGGCGACCACACCGCACTCGGGTCTCCCTCGCCGTCGCCGATCGGGACCGCCAGGTTGGCCTCGCCCGCGAGCCGTTCTGCGATCTTGCGCGACAGCACCAGCGCACGCGCGCGAGAGACCTTCGCGAGCTTGACGACCTCGGCAAGCGTGAGCTCCTTGTCGAGCGGCACGACCGTCGCACCGGCGAGCAGGATCGCGAAGTACGAGATGCCCCACTCCGGGCGATTCTCCGACATCAGGATCACGCGCTCGCCCGACCCGACGCCGTTCTGCCGCAGCACGCCCGCGCCCTGCCACGCGGCTTCGCCGATCTGCCCGTACGTGTACGAGATCGGATCCGCACCCTCGCGCTTCGGGATCAAGCGCAGCGCCGGCCGGTTGCGGTGCAGCTTGACCGCCGCCTCGAGCAACTCGACGAGGTGCTTGTACGTGTAGACGCTCTTTGGCTTCGCACCGAACTCTTCGTCGAGCTTGTCGAACGTCCACTTCTGGAGGCCGGGGAAGTGCGTGTCGAGCCAGTACTTGCGCCAGTCGATCAGGTGTGGCGACCACAGGAGCTTGTCCTGATCCGCCGGCGTGACTCGCGCCCACAGCGCGCGCATGTTGTCGCAGCGAAACGAAATGTCGTGGTCGGTCGTGAACGGCTTGAACAGATCGACGAGCTCTTTGACCTGACCCGTGAACGTCGAGACCTTCGTGAGCTCCTCACGCGCGCGCTCCGCGAACGCTTCCAGCCTGGGCGCGCCCCACCTCGGCAGCTTGTCGTCGATCGCGCTGATCAGGCGATCTGCGACCCGCTTGAACATCGGCGCAGACCACCTGTCGAACTGCTCGTAGTCGACCGGCATCCCCTCGAGCCGCGCCCGGATCCGGTTCTTCAGCTTGTCCTCGCCGCGAGCCACCTTGTCGAGAAAGACGCGGCGCACCGCGAGCCCGGTGAGCTCGGTGAGGCGCTTGCTCGTGATCCGGTTCACGTCGCTCGCGCCGAGCTGGTAGATCGGCGCGTGCTCTCCGGCGAGCACCGCGGCGGTCGCGAGCAGCATACCCGCGGCGATGAAGTCGACGGGGATCGCGTCGAGGGCGGTGTCCTGGCCCATCGGCACCGAGCGGTGCCCCTTGAGGATCAGGTACATCAGCGGCGCGGTCGTGTTGAAGCCCTCGTTCCAGCCCGGGAACGGGTAACGGATCGCACTCTCGACCACTGCGGGGCGGACGATCGTCGAGGCGACCGTGCGATCGCTGAGGATGATCTGCTCGCCGAGCGATTTGGTGTACGTGTAGGTGTTGGTCCAGCCCCAGTGATGGGCGCGCTCCGTGCCGAGCTTCGTCAGGACGTCGTTCATCCAGATCTTGCGCTCGCGAGCGACGGCGATCTTCAGATCGTTCTCGTTGTCGGGATCGCGACGCTGCGAGCGCAACGCCTCGGCGCCGCGCTCGCGGAACTCGGAGATGTGCTGGCGATCGTTCGACCGCTCGCGCGCGTGATCGATGATCTTTTGGCAGTCCGCGATCTCGGCGGCTGGATCGAAGTCGCGATCGAGCAGCTCGTCCTCGTGGCCGTAGTCGTGGGAGACCGTGCTCGAGCGCGGGAAGTACCCGACGACCGGCTCGTCTTCCCACACGTCACCATCCCGGCGACCCGCGACGTAGCAGGTCGAGACGTGGCACAGCTTCGCGCCCAGCCGGCGCGCGACGTCGAGGACGTTCTTCGCTCCCATCGCATTGATCCGCAGCGCGCTCTCGAGCGACGGCGCGAACGACACCAGGCCGGCGCTATTGAGCACCACATCGACCCCCCCGGCGGCGTCGATCTCAGCAAACAGCTCGTCGGTGAAATTGCACAGCGGCCGTCCGATATCGCCCGCGATCGCGATGATCTTCGAGCGCATGA
>JBKJUF010000004.1:0-4563 GCA_046590445.1 Kofleriaceae bacterium | reverse complement strand
GCTGATGGTGCTGCGCTGGAAGTCGGTCTACGAGATGGTGTTCGAGAACCGCGTGACCCGCGCGTTCCTCCGCGCGATCCCCGGGCTCGATGACTACGCACTGCTCGGCAAGGCGTGGTTCCACACGACCGAGGAGAAGCGCGGCAAGCCGGTCTGGGACACCGTGATCTTCGACATGCCGGCCTCGGGGCACTCGTTCTCGATGCTGCGCGTGCCGTGGGTGATCGTCGACACCGTGCCCGAGGGGCCGCTGACCCGCGACGCGCGCACGGTCAGGGAGCTGCTGACCGATCCTGCCCGCACTGCCGCGGTGCTGGTGACGCTCGCCGAGGAGATGCCGGTCAACGAGGCGATCGAGCTCGAGACCAAGCTGGTCGGGCTCGGCATCCTGCCGCAGCACCTGATCGTCAACCAGCTCTATCCTGGACACTTTCCGCCGGCGTCGCCGGTCGCGAAGGTGCTCGACACGCTGCTCGCGGATCCGTCGATCGCCGCCTCCGCCGCGCCGCACACCGCGCCGCTCACTGCGGTCGCCGCGCACGCCAGCCTGTCGCGCGATCGGCGCCTGCTCAACGAGCGCTACCTCGCCGAGGTTCGCAAGCGCGCGCGCACGCCGGTCAGCGAGCTACCGATGTTATTCGCCCAGCGCCTCGGCCCGGCGCACATCCATGCGCTCGCCGAGCGACTCGCGACCGCGTGACTCGCGACTGCGTGACTTGCGACGTGACTATCGCGAGCTACTCGCCGGCGGCGCGCATCGGGAACAGTGGCTCGCCGTGGATCTCGAGGCGATAGACGCTGTTCTCGGTCTCGACGTAGATCATCCTGCCGCCGGGCTCGCCGAGCACGCGGCGCACGGGCGTCGTGATCATGCGGTGACCGTGCGGATCGCGGAAGATGACCATGCCGCGGCCGATGAACGGATACGAGATCAAATATCCGGTGTACAGACGTCCGTTCGCCCCGGCAGGCCGTTCGGTGCCGAGCTCACGAATCTTGCGGGCCGTGACGCTGACCATGGAAGTCGCTAACGTTAAGTGTAAGAGATGCACCTGCCGTCGTCATCCTCTTTGCACGCCGACTGGGTGAACGATGGGTGAGCCGGGCATCGAAGCACTGTACGAACAGGTGAGGAAACTCATCCCGAGCGTTGGTGACGAGCCTGCGCCGGGGTTGGTCCAGGTTGCGCCGCGGATTCGCGTGCTTGCGGTGCGTACGCCCACGCTCCCGCCGGCAGCACACACCAACGTCTACCTGGTCGGACCGTCGCAGGGGCCCGTGGCGGTGGTCGATCCCGGCAGCCCATACCCCGACCAGCAGGCGATTCTCGACGCGATTCTCGCCGAGCTGCCGATCTCGCGGGTGCTGCTGACCCATCACCATGGCGACCACATCGGTGGCGCGGCCGCGCTCGCGGCGCACCGGGGTGTCCCGATCGCGGCGCATCCGGCGACCGCGCGGCGGCTCGACGGCATCATTGATGTCACCGAGCTCATCGACGACGGCGACGAGATCGACGGCGCGATCGCGGTGCACACCCCGGGACACGCCGAGGGTCACCTCTGCTTCGAGGTCGACGCGGCGAGCATCGCGGGCGACATGGTCGCGGGGATCGGAACGATCTTGATCGATCCTTCCGAGGGCGACATGGCGCTCTACCTCGCGTCGCTCGAGCGGATGCGTGCGCGCAGGCCGACGACCTTGCTCCCCGCGCATGGTCCACCGATCCCCGACGGCCACGCGAAGCTGACCGAGTATCTCGCACACCGGCGGATGCGCGAGCAGCGGGTGATCGACGCGCTCGTCGCTGCGGGATCTGGCGCGACGACTTCCGAGCTCGTCGCGGTCGTCTATGCCGATACCCCGCGCATGCTGTGGCCGCTGGCCGAGCGTTCGTTGCTCGCACACCTCGCCAAGCTCGTACACGAAGATCACGCGCGCTACGACGCAGCCGGCGGCCGCTGGTCGCGGTGACCGCGCGCCGCTATAGTGCGCGGCGGTGGCACTGACCTTCGATGGACTGGCCGAGGTCTCGCTCGCGCGCGATCTGCTTCGCCGCTGGTGGGGGCTCGACCTCGGGCTCAGCGAGGCCGACGGCAAGGGCTACGTCCGCGCGTCCCACGCGACCTGCGAGAGCGTCCGCGGGGTCGCCGCCGCGAGCTGCGCCGCCGCGCTCGAGGAGCTCGCGGGCGAGCTCGCGAAGTCCAAGGATCGCACCGCGCTGATCAGGCGCTGTCATGCCGGCATGGTGCTCGTCGTCGCGCCGGTGTTCGGCAGCAAGGGCCTCGCCGGCGTCGTCTACGCGACCGGCGCGTGCACCGATCGAAACGCCGTCGAGCAGAAGCTGATCGCGACGATCGGCTGCGGTCCCGACGAGGCGCGCGCGCTGTCCGAGGCAGTCCCGCAGCTCTCCGACGGCGATCTCGAGCGCGTGCGCGATCTGGTGGGCGCCGCCGCCGCGACCGTGGAGCGCGCGCAGCCCGCCGAGATCCCGCCGACCACCCACGCGCATCCGTTCACCGAGATGGTCGGCGATTCGCCGGCGGTGCGCGACGTCGTCAAGCTGCTCACCAAGGTCGTGCGGAGCGAGGCGACTGTCCTGATCCAGGGCGAGAGCGGCACCGGCAAGGAGCTGATCGCGCGCGCGATCCACTATCACGGCCCGCGCGTGAAGAAGCCGTTCGTCGTCCAGAACTGCTCCGCGTTCAACGACAACCTCCTCGAGAGCGCGCTGTTCGGTCACGTCCGCGGTGCGTTCACCGGTGCCGTCAAGGATCAGCCGGGCCTGTTCCAGGTCGCCGACGGCGGCACGTTCTTCCTCGACGAGATCGGCGACATGTCCGCGGCTCTTCAAGTAAAGCTGCTGCGCGTCCTCCAGGAGGGCACGTTCACGCCGGTCGGCGGCACCAAGCCCGTCAAGGTCGACGTCCGCATCATCGCGGCGTCGCACAAGGACCTGACGGCGATGGTGGCGCAGCGGCAGTTCCGCGAGGATCTGTACTACCGGGTCAACGTCCTCAAGATCACGGTGCCGCCGCTGCGCGAGCGTGTCAGCGACATCCCGCGGCTCGCGCAGCACTTCGTCAACAAGCACTGGCGCAGCCCGAACCCGGCACCGCGGCTGTCGCAAGGCGCGCTGTCGCGGCTCGTCGCCTACCCGTGGCCCGGCAACATCCGCGAGCTCGAGAACGAGATGGAGCGGATGCTCGTGCTCGCCGGCGATGCGACCGAGCTCACGGCGAGCATGGTGTCCGGACGCGTGTCGGGCATCGTCAACGCCGCGCAGTCCGCGCCGCGTCCGCTGCGCGATGTCGTCGCGAACGCCGAGGCCGACGCGATCGTCGCCTCGCTCGGCCGTCACACCGGTGATCGCGAGCTCGCGGCCGCGGATCTCGGCGTCAGCGAGCCCTTGCTCGCGGCGCGGATGGCAGCGCTCGGTATCGGCGGGACCGGGGCGTGAAGCGACCGTGCCCGACCTGCCGCGGCACCGCGGTGCGCGACGGCAACAAGCTGTATCCGTTCTGCAGCGAGCGCTGCTACATGGCCGACCTCGGGCGCTGGCTCGGCGAGGAGTACCGGATCGCGGGACGCCCGGATCCCGAGGCCGTCGCCGCGATCGAGAACCTGCCCGATTCAGGATCCGGCGAGCCCAAGGAATGACCGCGCCGTCGGAGCCCGCGCATCGCGTGGCCTCGCACCTCGGCGTCGACGCAGCAAGCTACGACGTCGCGATCCGGCGCTTCATCCCGGGCTACGACGCGATGATCGCGACCGTGCTGTCGATCCTCGACGAGCACCTCGGCAGCGAGCCGCTTGTCGTCGATCTCGGCGCCGGCACCGGTGCGCTCGCCGCGGCGATCCTCGATGCGATGCCGCGCACGCGGGTCGTGCTCGTCGACATCGACCCCGCGATGCTCGCGGTCGCCGGCATCCGGGTCGCGCACCACGGCGCTCGCGCCGAGCTCTCGACCGCGTCCTTCTTCGATGATGGCGCGCTACCCGCGTGCGACGCCGTCGTCGCGTCGCTCTCGCTGCACCACGTGGCCGAGCGCGATCGCAAGCGCGAGCTCTATGCGCGGATCCACGGCGCGCTGCGGCCCGGCGGCGTGCTGCTCAGCGCGGACGCCACCGTTCACGAGGCCGGTCCCGAGCGCGCGCGGATCTTCCGCGAGTGGGCGACCGGTATGGCCACCGCAGGCATCGGCGCGGACGAGGCGAGCGGGCTGTTCGCGCAGTGGGCCGTCGAAGATCACTACGATCCGCTCGCCGTCGAGCTCGAGCTGCTCGCGGCGGCCGGCTTCGCGCATCCCGATTGCTTCTGGAAGCAGGGCGCGTCGACCGTGTTCGGAGGCTTTCGCTGACCATGGGCATCATCGAGAGCTGGCTCGAGTGCGAGGACTACGGCGCGCTCGACCGCACCGAGTCGGAGTCGATCGTCACCGAGTTCTTCACGATCGTGCTGCCGGTCTGGCCCAGCCGCACTGTCTACGTCTCGGCCGCCGTCGACCGGCCGAGTTGCGGCGAGCTCGTTACTCGGTCAGCTCCGCGACCAGTCCCTGGATC